>JBDSLU010000365.1:0-10247 GCA_039916225.1 Vicinamibacteraceae bacterium | reverse complement strand
TGGTTGCGGGGGCGGGATTTGAACCCGCGACCTTTGGGTTATGAGCCCAACGAGCTACCAGGCTGCTCCACCCCGCGACAGGTTGCTGTGTGGCGAGCGCCCACAGCCAGTGCAGAAGATGAACTATAGCAGCCGACGCGCGCAGCGTCAATGCCTCGTCCATGCTGACGGATTCTCAACGGCTGGCCCTGAACGCCTGAGACCATCGCTCTCTGAACCGAGCCGTGCAGCTCGACGACTCGGGCACGTCTCTTGCGAATCGAGCTGCCCATGATTCCGCTCCAGTCCGAGCTTCGTCAGGCGCTCAGATCCCTCCGACGGGGCGGATCGAGCACGGCGGCGGCGTTTCTGACGCTCGCCCTCGGCCTGGGCCTCACGACCGCCCTGATCGCGGTCCTCGACGGCGTGCTGCTCCGGCCCCTGCCCTATCCCGACTCCGAACAGCTGCTGCTCGTCTCCGAACACCGTCCGGGCGTGACCAGACGAATCGGGGGAATCGTCAGTGCGGCCACCGTGGAGGCCTGGCAGGGGTCGCGCGTCGTCGAAGGCCCTGCCGCCTACGGCACGCGCGGCTTCCTGTGGACGTCGCCGACCGGCGCGGACCGTATGGCCGGCGGGCGGCTCAGCGCCGGCGTGATGCCGATCCTGCGCGTCCAGCCGTTCCGCGGACGCTTCTTTGGTCCGGTCGACGAAATCGCCGGCCAGGACGCTGTCGTCATCCTCAGCCACGGCCTCTGGATGGAGCGCTTCGGTGGCCGCGACGATGCCATCGGCCAGCGCATCCGCCTGGACAATCGCGACTACGAGGTCGTGGGCGTGGCCCCACCCGGGTTCGCTTTCCCGCGTGTCGAGACGCGGCTGTGGACTCCAGACGTCCGCGTCGTGCCCGATCCGGCGCGGCCGCAGGTCCGGGTCAGCCCAGCGATCGCACGGCTCCGGCCGGGCGCCTCGATTCAACAGGCGGTAGCCGAGGGCACGGCCGCGGCCCGCGGCGTCCCGCGGTCGATGGTCGACGATCTTCTCTTCGGCAAGGGCGGTCCGATGGAAGTACGGGTCGACCGAATGCTCGATGAGGCGGTGGCGTCGGTGAAGCCGGCGCTCCTCGCGGTCGCGGGCGGCGTGCTGCTGCTCCTGCTCGTCGCCTGCGCCAATGTCGCCAATCTCCTGCTCGCGGCCGGTGTTGCGCGACGCCGTGAACTCGCCGTTCGCGCCGCGATGGGAGCCAGCCGGGGGCAGTTGCTGCGCCTCATGCTGGTCGAGCACGCCCTGCTCGCCGCAGCCGGCCTGGCCGCGGCGTGGCTGCTCGCCACCCTCGTCCTCGACGCGCTGCCATTGGTGGCCCCCGCCGACTTTCCGCGTCTCGACAGCATCTCCATCACCACCCGCGTGCTGGCGGCGAGCGGCGGCGCCGCCGTGCTGACGGTGCTGCTGGCCGGCCTGCTGCCGGCGTGGCGGAGCAGCCGCGCGCACCTGTCGCTGGCGATGAAGGACGACGATGGCCGATCGGCTGGCGAGACCAGCGCGCGCCTGCGCACCAGCCTGCTGGTGGTGGAAGCCGCGCTGGCGCTGGTGCTGGTGGCCGGCGCCCTGCTGCTCGTCCGAACCGTCGATCGCCTGCAGCACGTCGATGCGGGCTACGACGCCAGCAACGTGCTGTCGGCCCGGCTCGAGATCGGCGGGCCGGCGGACTCGCCCGACGCGGGCGCCCGACGCGTGGCCCTGGTCGAGGGCGTGCTGCGGCGCCTACGCGCGCTGCCTGGCGTCGTCGATGCCGGAGCCGGCAACATGGCGCCGTTCGGCGACGGCATCGCGCTCGCCGCGTTCGACGTACCGGGTGGCGCGGCCGGGACGACGGCGGAGGTGGAGTCGCACCTCGTCACGCCCGGTTTCACCGAAGCGCTGCAGTTCCGCGTCGTCGCCGGCCGGACGTTCACCAGCGGCGATCCCGTCCGCGGCGGGCCGGTGCTGGTCAACGAGACGTTCGTGAATCGCTACCTGCGCGACGGCCGCCCAGTCGCCGGCCGCGCTTTTCCCGTCGCGGTCGACACCGGCGAGGCGCCGGCGTCGATCATCGCCGGCGTGCTGCGCGACATTCGCCCCAACGGCCCGCGCTCCGAGCCCCGCGCCGAGATCTACCGGCTCACCGGTCCGGGCCGGCCGCTCCGCGGCAGCATCGAGCTGGTCGTCCGGACCCGTGACGACCCGCTGCGCATCGTGCCGGCACTGCGCGACATCGTGCGCAGCGAGGATCGCGGCGCCGCCGTCCACGCCATCGGCACCCTCGCCGGTCGCGTCTCCACGACCATCGCCGCGCCGCGCTTCTTCGCCATCGTCATCGGCCTCTTCGCCAGCCTGGCGCTGGCGCTGGCGGCGATCGGCCTCTACGGCGTGCTGTCGTACACGGTGACGCTGCGCCGGCGCGAGCTCGGCATCAGGGCGGCGCTCGGCGCGGGCCGGCGCGACCTGCTCGGCCTCGTCCTGCGGCAGGGCCTGGCGGCAACGTTGGCCGGACTCGCCATCGGAATCGTCCTGTCGCTTGGCGCCGCCTGGCTGATGCGCTCGCTGCTGTTCGGGGTCGAGCCGACCGACGTGCCGTCGTTCGCCGGCGCCGCCGCGGCACTCCTCGCCGTCGCGCTCGTCGCCTGCCTCGTACCGGCGCGCCGCGCCGCATCCAGCGATCCCAGGGCCGCGCTGGCGCAGGATTAGCGCCCGGCCGACGCCGGCATGGGCGAGAATCGATCCGATGCGGATCGCGGTCCTGATCGCACTCGTGCTGCCGCTGACGTTGTCGGCCCTCGCGTCGGCGCAACCGGCGACGCCGGCCGCTCGACCAGCGGCCCGACCGGCGCAGCAACCGGCCGCTCGACCGGGCTCCCCGAAGCCGCCCACGTCGGCTGCCGAAGCGCTCACCGTCGACGTCCGCAGCCGCGCCGTGCGGCCGGGGGAAGTCCTCGACATCCGCGTCCAGACGGCCGAGCGGCTGACGTCCGTGGCTGTCACGCTCGGCGATCGGCCGCTCCACGCGTGGAAGCTGCCCTCGGGCGGGTGGCGCGTGCTCGCCGGTCTCGACGCCGAGCAAGTGCCGGGGCCGCTCGTCCTCACCGTGCTCGGCGCCCGCGCGTCGGGCGCACCGATCGCGAAAGTGCTCAACCTGACCGTGGCGGCGGCAAATTTCGCCGATCGTCGGCTCACCGTGCCGCCGAAGTTCGTCGATCCGCCGGAGTCGGAGCGGCCGCGCATCGAGCGCGAGCGGCAGCGGCTGCAGGCGATCTACGACGGGCACTCGGACCTGGCCCCCGGCGTGTTCGTCGCGCCGGTACCGCATCGCCGCAGCTCGCCGTTCGGCAGCCGCTCGATTTTCAACGGCGTGCCGCGCGAGCGGCACGGCGGGATGGATTTCGCCAGCCCGGCCGGCGCCATCATCCGTGCGCCGGCCGCGGGCCGGGTGGTGGTGGTCGGCCCCCTCTACTGGACCGGGAACACCGTGGTGATCGACCACGGCCAGGGCCTCTACTCGATCCTCGCCCACATGACGCGGACGCTGGTCCGCGAGGGCGACACCGTGGCGAGCGGCGCGCGCCTCGGCACCGTCGGCGCGACGGGCCGCGTCACCGGGCCGCACCTGCATTGGTCGGTGCGCCTGGGCGGCACCCGTGTCGACCCGGCCGCGGTGCTCGCGGTGCTTGGCCCAAGACGGCCATGACCTGCGTCACGTGACGGCGGCGGTGCTATTCTCGCTGATCGTTGCAGGAGGGGATCGTTGCAGGAGGGCGCCGGATGAGCCAGGACGACGTTCGCGAGGTTCCCCGACGGTTCGGCCCGATCGACGCTGGCGCGACGATTGGTCACGTGCACCTGAAAGTCGCCGATCTCGAGCGGGCGCTCGACTTCTACTGCGGCATTCTCGGCTTCGAGCTGGTGCAGCGCTACGGCACGTCCGCGGCGTTCATCTCGGCCGGTGGCTATCACCACCACATCGGCCTGAACACCTGGGAGAGCCACGGCGCGCCGCCTCCCCCGCCGCACACGACCGGCCTCTACCACGTCGCCATCAAGTATCCGAAGCGCCCGGCGCTCGCCGACGCGCTGCGCCGCCTGATCGCGTCGGGCATCCCGCTCGACGGGGCCAGCGACCACGGCGTCAGCGAGGCGCTCTACCTGCGCGATCCCGACGACAACGGCGTCGAGCTGTACTGGGATCGGCCGGAGGCGGCCTGGCCGCGCACCGCCGCTGGCGAGCTGGCAATGTTCACCCGCCCACTGGACGTGCAGGCGTTGCTCGAGGCGACCGACGAGCGGCCGACGGCGCGCCGCGCCGTCGGCCTCGGTCGAAGCGAAACCCGACTGTGACAGATCCGCCGTTCAGGCGGTCACGCGCGGGCGCGCCATCATCCGGTAGCCGAACAGGAGCACAACGGCACCCAGGATCGCCATGAAGATGCCCACCGCGTCCTGCGGCCCGTATAGCCCCATGGCTCGTCCGACGAACCCCCCGACGAGGGCGCCGGCGACGCCAAGCAGCATGGTCACGATCATGCCACCCGGGTCCCGCCCCGGCATGAGGAGCTTGGCGATGACGCCGACGATCAACCCGAACACAATCCAACCAATAATTCCAAACATCGCGCCTCCTTTGCAACGTCGTGGGGGTTTCGTGCCACAGCCCGCTGCACCGGCGAGTGATATTGCAGGAAGCTTGCCGGTTTTGGCGTCGAGTCAGGCGTAGGACGGCCGGGCTGGCGTCGCAGGCGGCTAGATGCGCGGTAGCGTGACCTCGAGCTGCGACATGTACTTGCCCTTCTTCTCGCCGTAGGAGATCTCGCACTCCTCGTCGCTCTCGAAGAACAGGCACTGGGCGATGCCTTCGTTGGCGTAAATCTTGGCCGGCAGCGGCGTGGTGTTCGAGATCTCGAGCGTCGCCGTCCCTTCCCACTCGGGCTCGAACGGCGTGACGTTGACGATGATGCCGCAGCGGGCGTAGGTCGACTTGCCCAGGCAGATCGTGATGACGTTCCGCGGGATCTTGAAGTACTCGACCGTGCGCGCCAACGCGAACGAGTTCGGCGGCACGATGCAGACATCGGCCTTCAGATCGACGAACGACTTCGGATCGAAGTCCTTCGGGTCGATCAGCGTCGAGTTGATGTTCGTGAAGATCTTGAATTCGTCGGCCACGCGGATGTCGTAGCCGTACGACGACACCCCGTAGGAGACGACGCCCGTGCGCACCTGCTTGGACTCGAACGGCGAAATCATGCCGTGCTCGAGGGCCATGCGCTTGATCCAGCGATCCGACTTCACGCTCATTCGACTGCTCTCCCCGGCGCCCAGGCCCCAGACGTCAACAAAGCCCCATCAACGGCGAAAGATCGTCATGATCAGCGACAGCACGACGCTGACCACCAGGCACGTGACGATCGGCAGGTAGACCGTCGTCTGGCCGCGCCGCCAGATGATATCCCCAGGCAGGCGTCCGAGCGGAACCCCGGCCAGCATCACCAGCCCGATGCCGGCGACGACGAGACCGAGGATGACCAGGCTGCGGCCCACCGCCGGTCTCCTTACTGCCGGCTAGCGCCCCCTAACGGGGAGACAGCTCGAGGCCGCGGAAGAAGTAGCCCAGCTCGAACGCCGCCGTCTCCGGGGCGTCGGAACCGTGCGTCGCGTTGCGCTCGATCGACTCCCCGAAATCCTTGCGCAGCGAGCCGGCCTCGGCCTTGGCCGGGTCGGTCGCGCCCATCAAGGTGCGCCACTTGGCGATGGCCCCTGGGGCCTCGAGGGCCAGCACGATGCACGGTCCGGACGACATGAAGTCGGTCAGCCCGCCGAAGAACGGCCGCGCCGCATGCACGGCGTAGAAACCCTCGGCCTCGCCCTTGGTCATGTGCATCAGGCGCATGCCGCGGATGGTGAAGCCTTCCTTCTCGATGCGGGCGAGGATGGCGCCGGCCTTCTTGGTTTCCACGGCGTCGGGCTTGATGATCGCGAACGTACGGTCCATGAGGGTCCTGGTTGGAATGAGGTGGTCGAGTTGGCGTCGAGGCGCCCGCCTTAGCGGAGGCTCTCCATGACTTCGTCGAGGACCGCCTTGCCGGGACGCGTGCGTTCCATGCCGAGCGCGGCGAGCGGGGTGTCCACGAGATTGAGCTGGGTGATGAAGTCGTCCTTGTCCGGCTCGACATAAATGACGCCGGTGGCGAACTCGCCGCGGCGCAGCGTCTCGTGCAGGACGGTGAGCGCCTGCATCCGGTCGGTCGGGTTGTAGTCGGCGCCGAGCTTCTTCAGCAGGAGGCGCGACCCGTCGTGCATCCTGACCTCGGTGGTCGTGCCCGGGTCGTACTCGACGGTGATGTCCTCGAAGAACGGGACGAAGCTGATCTCGCCGAGCGGCTCGTCGTGTTCCTTCACATAGGAGTAGCTCTTGGTCGAGCCCTCGTGATCGTTGAAGGTGACGCACGGCGAGATGACGTCGATCATCGCGGTGCCGCGGTGGCTGAGGGCGGCCTTGAGGATGGCCAGCAGCTGCTTCTTGTCGCCGGAGAAGGAGCGCGCCACGAAGGTTGCACCGAGCTGGACGGCCAGCGCGCAGGTGTCGATCGGCGGCAGGTCGTTGACGACGCCGTTCTTCAGCTTCGAGCCGACATCGGCGGTCGGCGAGAACTGGCCCTTCGTCAGGCCGTAGCAGCCGTTGTCTTCGATGATGTAGACGAGCGGCAGGTTGCGGCGCATCAAGTGGACGAACTGCCCGATGCCGATGGCGCCGGTGTCGCCGTCACCGCTGACGCCGATGCCCTGGAGGCTCTTGTTGGCCAGCAGCGCCCCGGTCGCGACCGACGGCATCCGGCCGTGCACGGCGTTGAAGCCGTGCGAGCCGCCGAGGAAGTAGGCCGGCGTCTTGCTCGAGCAGCCGATGCCCGACAGCTTGATGACCCGCTTGGGGTCGATGCCGAGCTCGTAGAACGCATCGATGATGCGCTCGGAGATGGCGTTGTGGCCGCAGCCGGCGCACAGCGTGGTCTTGCTGCCGCGGTAGGTGGTCAGCTCGAGGCCGATGCGGTTGGTCTTCTTGGGGGGCTGGGTGACGGCGTCCATGTCTATGTTCCCTGCCTTATTCGCCGCCGAGCGCGCCCCGGTTGCCGTCCGGGTGCGCCGCGGTGCTCACGCCTTCTTGCGCGAGGATCTCGGTGGTCACCGATCGGGCGTCGATCGGCATGCCGTTGTAGTGGAGCACCTTGCGCAGCTTGCCGATCTGCGCGGCGTGCAGCTCCTGCTTCATCAGGCCGAGCATCTGCGCGTCGCGGTTCTGCTCGACTACGTAGACGCGATCGTGGGCGTCGATGAACTTGGCCAGGGCGTCGTTGAACGGAAAGGCGCGGAGCCGCAGGTAGTCGGTCTCGAGCCTGGCCTCGCGGACCATCTGGTCGCGGCTCTCTTCAATCGCCCAGTGCGACGTGCCGTAGGCGATGATGCCGACCTTGGCGTTCGAACGGACGTCGGCGATCGGCGCCGGCACGTGGCGGCGCGCGGTGTCGAACTTGCGCGTCAGCCGATCGAGGTTGTTGACGAAGTCGTCGGGCCGCTCGCTGTAGAGCGCATTCTCGTTGTGGCCGGTGCCGCGCGTGAAGTAGGCCGGCATGCCGGTGCCGGGCAGCGTACGGTACGGAATGCCGTCGCCGTCGACGTCCTTGTAGCGGCCCCAGTTGCCGATTTGCTTCAGCGTCTCGGCGTCGAGCACCTTGCCGCGATCGATCGGCTTGTCGGGGTACTCGAACGGATCCGACATCCAGGTGTTCATGCCGAGGTCGAGATCGCTCATCACGAAGACGGGCGTCTGCAGGCGCTCGGACAAGTCGAAGGCGTCCTGCGCCATCGTGTAGCACTCGGCCACCGACGACGGGAGGAGCAGGACGTGCTTGCAGTCGCCGTGCGAGAGGCCGGCGGCGAAGGCGATGTCCTGCTGCGCGGTGCGGGTCGGCAGGCCGGTCGACGGGCCGACGCGCTGGATGTCGAAGATCACCGCCGGCAGCTCGGCGTAGTAGGCCAGGCCGGTGAACTCGGCCATCAGCGAGATGCCGGGACCGGCCGTCGACGTCATCGACCGGGCGCCCGCCCACGAGGCGCCGACGACCATGCCGAGCGCGGCGATCTCGTCTTCGGCCTGGACGACGGCGAAGCTCGCCTTGCCGGTGTCCTTGTCGGTGCGGTACTTGCGCAGGTAGTCGATCAGCGTCTCGCACAGCGACGACGACGGCGTGATCGGATACCAGGCGACGACGGTGACGCCCGCGAAGAGACAACCGAGCGCGGCGGCGGCGTTGCCCTCGATGAGGACCTTCCCCGCCGTCTTGTTCATCCGCTCGACCCTGACGGCGGCCTTGGCGAAGTTCGTCTGGGCGTACTCGAAGCCCTTGTCGAGCGCAGCGCCGTTCAGCGCCATCGCCTTCGGCTTCTTCCCGAGCTGCTTGCCGAGGGCCTTCTTCATCTCGTCCAGCTCGATGTCGAGCAGGAACGAGAGGATGCCGTCGTAAATCATGTTCCGCACGAGCCGCCGCAGCTTGGCGTCGGTCGTGACGTCGGCGACCAGCTTGTCGAACGGGACCGGGAAGAACGTGACGTCGGTTCGCAGTCCCGAGAGCTTGAGCGGCTCGTCGTAGACGCACGAGGCGCCGGCCTCGAGCGCCAGCACGTCCTCGCGCGCCGTCTCGGGGTTCATCGCGACCACGAAGTCGATTTCCTTCTTCCGGCCGATGTACCCGTGTCCGTTGGCCCGAATGGTGTACCAGGTGGGCAGCCCCGCGATGTTCGAGGGGAAGAGGTTCTTGCCCGACACCGGGATGCCCATCTGGAAGATGGACCTGAGCAGCACCAGGTTGGCGGTCTGGCTGCCGGACCCGTTGACGGTGGCGACCTGGATGCTGAAGTCGTTGACGACGGCGCCCGCGCCTTGGCGAGCAGGCTGGCCGGCTTCGGCCAGAGCGTCTTGTGGACTCATGAGATGCGTGGTCCTCGGAGCGGGGCGCTCGGTGGATCCCGACAAAGGGGCCCCGTCGATCCTGGTGATCTTACGTCACGATCATATATTTTTCCTACCGTGGCGGGCCGAACGGGCCTGCGGCCGGCCCGGATGGTCGCCCATCCGGGTTCGGCTGGCAGATCCCCGCAGCGACGCCCTAGCGGCCGAGACGGCTCTTGATGGTGGCGCCCATGTCGGCGGGGCTCTTCACGACGCTGACGCCGGCCGCCTCGAGCGCGGCCATCTTCTCGGCCGCCGTACCCTTGCCGCCCGAAATGATGGCGCCGGCGTGGCCCATCCGGCGGCCCTCGGGCGCCGTCTGGCCGGCGATGAAGCCGACGACCGGCTTCTTGAAGTTGGCCTTGATCCAGTCGGCGGCGTCCTGCTCGGCATTGCCGCCGATCTCGCCGATCATGATCACCGCTTCGGTCTCGTCGTCAGCGGCGAACAACTGCAGCGTGTCGATGAACGACGTGCCGATCAGTGGATCGCCGCCGATGCCGACGCACGACGTCTGGCCCAGGCCGACCCGCGACAACTGGTGGATGGCCTCGTAGGTCAGCGTGCCGCTCTTCGAGACGACGCCGATCCGGCCGCGCTTGCAGATGTGGCCGGGAATAATCCCCGCCTTGCCGATCTCGGCCGAGATGAGGCCCGGGCAGTTCGGCCCGATGACCCGCGTCGCCTTCCCCTGCAGGAACGCGAACGCTTTCATCATGTCGATGGTCGGGATGCCTTCGGTGATGCAGACGACCAGCGGGATGCCGGCGTCGGCCGCTTCCATCACCGCGTCGGCCGCGCCCGGCGGCGGGACGAAGATGACCGACGCATTGGCGCCCGTCTTCTCGACCGCTTCGGCCACCGAGTTGAAGATCGGCCAGCCTTCGTGCGTCGTGCCGCCCTTGCCGGGCGTGACGCCGCCGACGACCTTGGTGTGATACGCCGCGGCGGCCTTGGCGTGGAACGTCCCTTCGCGGCCGGTCAGGCCTTGAACGAGGAGACGGGTTTCGGGAGTGATCAGAATGGCCATAACGTCCGGTTACTTCGAGAGGGCGACGATCGTGTCCGCGGCCTCGCCCATCGAATCGGCCGTCGTGAAATTGAGTCCGCTGGCGGCGAGCATGGCCTTGCCCTGCTCGACGTTGGTGCCTTCCATGCGGATGACGATCGGCACCTTCACCGACAGGCTCTGGACCGCGGCGATCAGGCCCTCGGCCAGCACGTCGCAGCGCAG
>JBDSLU010000364.1:0-14821 GCA_039916225.1 Vicinamibacteraceae bacterium | reverse complement strand
CGAGCGGCGTCGCGTGGAAATCACCCGCGCGTTGGTCATCGCGCCCCAGTTCATCCTGCTCGACGAACCCTTCGCCGGCATCGACCCGATCGTCGTCACCGACATCCAGAAGATCATTTTCCACCTCAAGGCCCGCGGCATCGGTGTGCTCATCACGGATCACAACGTCCGGGAAACACTCGAGATCACCGACCGCGCGCACATCGTCCACGATGGGGCGATCTTCCGCAGCGGCACGCCCGCGGAGCTGGCCGCCGACCAAGAGGTGAAGCGGATTTATCTTGGTGCCGATTTCAGATTGGACTAGGGTACTGACACGGACGGCCCGCGTGGTGCCGTTCGTGCATCAGGGCTATGGCAATCCAGCAGCGGCTGCACACCAAACTCGTTCAGAAGCTCATTCTGACGCCATCGTTGCAGCAGGCGATCAAGCTGCTGCCGATGTCGACGCTGGAGCTTGCCGAGATGCTCAACCAGGAAGTGGTTGAGAATCCGATGCTGGAAGAGACGCCCACCGACGACATCCGCGCCAACGATCAGATCGCCCAGACCGAGCGCGAAGATGGCGCCGGCGAGCCGGCCAAGCCGACCACCGGTCCCGAGAGCTGGGACGACAAGGATTACGCCTACTTCTTCGGGGATTATCTCGACGACGGCTCGCGCGGCAATCGCGCCCCGGTCGAGGTGAAGGAACTGCCCCCGATCGAGAACACGCTGTCGACCCAGCACTCGCTTGCCGAGCACCTGGATTGGCAGTTGACCATGTCGACCGACGACGAGATGGTCCGTGAGATCGGCGAAGCGATCATAGGCAATCTCGGTGACGACGGCTACCTCATGGCGTCGGTCGACGAGATCGCCGGGATGGGCGATTGGAAGCCCTCGGACGTCGAGAAGGTGCTGTCGACGATGCAGCACTTCGACCCCGTCGGCGTCGCGGCGCGTGACTTGCAGGAATGCCTGACGCTGCAGCTGCGGCACCTCGGCTTCGCCGATACGCCGGCCGAGCGCATCGTCACCGAGCACCTGCGGCTGCTGCAGAACCATCAGGTCCCCGAGATCGCGCGGCGCCTCGGCATGACCCTCGAGGAGCTCAAGCCGCACGTCGACATCATCCGCAACCTGGATCCGAAGCCGGGCGGCCGGCTCAACCCGTCGCCCTCGCAGTACGTCACGCCCGACATCTTCATCGTCAAGGTCGAGGACCACTTCGAGGTCCTGATGAACGACGACGGGCTGCCGCAGCTGCGCATCAACCCGATCTACAAGCGGCTGATCGACAAGGGCGCCGGCGAGACCAACGACGAGACCCGCGCCTACGTGAAGGACAAGTTCCGGTCGGCGCTGTGGCTGCTCAAGTCGGTCGATCAGCGGCAGAAGACCATCTACAAGGTGGCCCGGAGCATCGTCGCCTTCCAGACCGAGTTCCTCGATCACGGGATCGAGCATCTCAAGCCCCTCGTGCTGCGCGACGTCGCCAACGACATCGGCATGCACGAGTCGACCGTCAGCCGCGTGGTGAACAACAAGTACATGCACACGCCGCAGGGCGTGTTCGAAATGAAGTACTTCTTCCACAGCGGGATCAGCAGCTCGTACGGAGAGAACGTTTCGTCGGTGACGATCAAGCAGCGGATCAAGAAGATCATCGAGGTCGAGGACGCCAAGCGCCCGCTCAGCGATTCGAAAATCGTGAGTATCCTGCAGAAGGAAGGGCTGGTCCTGGCCCGTCGTACCATCGCCAAATACCGCGAAGAGCTGCGCATCCCGACCTCGAACCAGCGCAAAGTGCTCTACTGAGAAGGACGCACACATGCGACTGTCCCTCACCGGCCGTCATGTCGACGTGCCGCCCGCCCTGCGCCAGCTCGTCACGCGCCGTCTGGAGCGTCTCGAGCGGGTGTTCAACGACACCTTGGTCTCGGCCCAGGTGGTGCTCTTCAAGGAGCGGCACCTGCACCAGGCCGAGCTGATCATTCACGCGCGCGGCGACCACCAGCTGCAGGCAATCGGCGGCGGCGCCACGTGGGCGGCCGCCATCGGCGAGGCCGCCGACAAGGTGTCGCACCAGGCCGCCAAGCTGACAGGCAAGTGGAAGACGCGCAAGCGCCGCAACGGAGACCGCCGCGAAGTGCGGGCCGGCGCCACGCCCGAGGTGCGCGTCGCCAACGGCACCGCGGCGACGCCGCCGGCGCCGGCGCGTCCTGAGCGCGAGCAGGTCCGCGTCACCCGTGTCGCCGGCGTGCGCAAGACGCGGTACGCGGTGAAGCCGATGGACCTGGACGACGCGGTGGTCCGCTTTCGCGCCGGGGCCGAGCCCTTCCTGCTCTTCTGGTCGATCGAGACCGAGCGACTCGCGCTGCTCTTCGAGCGGCCCGACGGACGTCTCGGCCTGATCGATCCCGAGAGCTAGGCGCCGCGCCGGCGTCACGACGTCCGCATGGCCGACGAGACTGCTCGCGTGACCGTCGATGCCGTGGTTCGGGCATCGATCGCCGCCGGTGTCGAGCTCGAGGTCCTGGCCGGGCGGGCCGGGCTCGATCGGACGGTCGAGAACCCCTATCCGCAGAAGGGCGGCCTGGCCCTCGCCGGCTTCGACGCCGCGCTGCAGGCCGGCCGTGTCCTGGTCTTCGGGCAGAGCGAGGTGCGCTTCCTGACCACGCGTCTCGACGCCCAGACGCGGCACTCGACGATTGCCGCCGTTCTCAGCCGCGGTAGTGCCTGCGTCGTGGTCACCAAGAGCCTCGAACCGCCGGAGGGCCTCGTCGCGGCGGCCGATCTGGCCGGCGTCACGCTTCTGCGGACCGCGCTCTCCACGCCGGTGGCCTTCGCCAAGCTCGGGGCGCTGCTCGATGATCTGCTGGCGCCGCGCACCTCGCGCCATGGTGTCCTGGTCGACGTGCTCGGCCTGGGCGTGCTGATGGTGGGAGAGAGCGGCATCGGCAAGAGCGAGTGCGCGCTCGAGCTGATTCGCCTCGGCCACCGCCTGGTGTCGGACGACGTGGTCGACGTGCGCCGCCGCGGTGGCAGCATCGTCATCGGCACGTGTCCGCCGCTGACGCGGCACCACATGGAACTGCGGGGCATCGGCCTGATCAACGTGCGCGACCTGTTCGGGGTCACCGCCACGCGGACCTCGAAGCGGGTCGAGCTGGTGGTCAAGCTCGAACGCTGGGACCCGGCCCGCGAGTACGAGCGCCTCGGCCTCGACGAGACGTTCGAGGACATCCTCGGCGTCCGCATCGCCTCGGTCTGCATGCCGGTGGCGCCGGGCCGCAATCTCGCCATCCTGGTCGAGGTCGCGGTACGCAATCATCTGTTGAAGACGCGCGGCGAGCACGCCGCGAAGCGGCTGGTGGCCCGCCTCGATCAGGCGCTGGCGCTCGACCCCTCGGCGGGCGAGGATCCGGAGGAAGCGGCATGAGCACGCGGCGGACGCCGAAGAAGACGCCGCGCCTGGTGCCGGCGAAGAAGAAGCCCCGCCCGGTGGCGGCGAAGAAGACGGTCGTCGCCCGGCCACCGGCCGCGACGCTGTCGGCGCGTTCGGGCCCCGAGGCGCCAGCCGGTCGCCCGGCCGCCCGGCCAGCGGAGCGAGTCGAAGCGCCGGTGCCACCGACGCATCGCTTCATCGTCCTCACCGGCCTGTCCGGCGCCGGCAAGTCGCAGGCGATGCGCGCATTGGAAGACCTCGCCTACTTCTGCGTCGACAACCTGCCGATCACGCTGCTCCCCACGTTCGCCGAGCTGACGATGCGGCCGGACACGGAGATCGAGAAGGCGGCGGTGGTCATCGACGTGCGCGAAGGGACCATGCTGGAGCGGTTCCCGCGCGTCTTCGAGACGCTGCGGACGATGCCCGGGCTGAAACCGACGCTGATCTTCCTCGAAGCCAGCGAGGCGGCCCTGGTCCGGCGCTACAGCGAGACGCGGCGACCGCACCCGCTGGCGCGTCATCGGTCGGCCCTCGAGGGCGTCCGCGAAGAGCGGGCCCGACTCGCCCCCATCCGGCGCCTGGCCGACGAGATCGTCGACACGTCGGCGATGAACGTGCACGAGCTGCGCGAGGCCTTCATGGCCCGCTCCCTCGGCACGGCCCGCACTGGCGCGCTGGCGGTCACCTTCCTCAGCTTCGGCTTCAAGTACGGACTGCCGCTCGACGCCGACCTGGTCTTCGACGTGCGCTTCCTCCCCAATCCGCATTTCGTCGCCCGGCTGCGCGAGCGCACCGGTCGCGACCGGCCGATCGTCCAGTTTCTCGACCGCTTCGAAGACACCGGCGTCTTCCTGGCCAAGGTCACCGATCTGTTGCAGTTCCTCATTCCCCGCTACGCTCGGGAAGGAAAGAGCTACCTGACGGTGGCCATCGGCTGCACCGGCGGCCGGCATCGCTCCGTCGCCATGGCCGAAGCGCTGGCCAAGGCGCTGCGCGGCCTCACCGGCGTGCGCCTCCGCGTGCGTCACCGGGACGTCGCCAATGCCTGACTTCCGCCCCCCGAACCCGCCGCCCGAGGATCCACCCACCGCCGTCGACGTGCCGCGCGCGCCGCTCATCGGGGTGGTCGTCGTCACGCACGGGCAGCTCGCCACTGAACTGGTCAACGCCGCCGAGATGATCGTCGGCGCCCTCTCCGGCTTCGTCGCCGTGTCGATTGGCTGGCACGACGACGTCGAGACCGCACGCGAGGCGATCGCCGCCGCCATCAGCCGGGTCGCCCGGCCGGCCGGCGTCATCGTCCTGACCGACATGTTCGGCGGCACGCCGGCCAATCTCGGCCTGCCGTTCCTGGCCGAGCAGCAGGTCGAGGTCATCACCGGCGTGAACCTGCCGATGCTGCTGAAGCTGGCCGGGCTGCGTCAGGCGACGAGCCTGCTGCAGGCGGCGCAGCAGACGCGCGAGAGCGGCCGCAACGCGATCTGGGTCGCGTCCGACCTGATGCGCGGCACGCCAACCAAGGACACGTCCACGCCGCCGCCACTGCCCGGAGAGCCGGCGTGATCAGCCGCGCCGTCGTCATCGGCAACACCCTCGGCCTGCACGCCCGGGCCGCCGCCCGCTTCGTGCAACTCGCCGGGACGTTCGGCGCCCATGTGCAGGTCGATCGGGCCGGGCGGACCATCGACGGCAAGAGCATCATGGGGTTGCTGCTGCTCGCGGCGGCGCGCGGCACGTCCATCACGATCAGCGCCGACGGCGCCGACGAGGATGCGGCGGTCGGCGCCCTGACGGAGCTCGTCGAGCGCGGCTTCGACGAAGAAACAGCATGTTCCTCGTAACCGGCATCGGCGTCGCCCCCGGCATCGCCGACGGCCGTGCCCTCGTCGTCCGCACCCGTCGCCGCGATGTCCGCTATCTCGTCGCCGCCGATCGGGTCCGTGCCGAGCAGTCGCGCCTCAGCGAAGCGCAGGGACGCTCGCGCCGCCAGCTCGAGGCGATTCGAGCCAAGCTGGCCGGCCTCGCCGGGCAGGGTGCCGCCTCGCTGTTCGAGGCGCAGCTGCTGATGATCGACGACGCCATGCTGGTCGGGCGGGCCGCCGGCTTCATCCGCGATGAGCGACGCAACGCCGAGTGGGCGCTGCGCGCCGCCGCCGACGAGCTGGTGGCGGTGATCAGCGCCGCCGGCGATCCGTACCTGCGCGAGCGCCACGGCGACGTCCGTGACGTCGTCGAGCGCCTCGTCGGCAACCTGCGCTGGGAGTCGCGCGGCATCGTCGTGCCCGAGGGCCCGGAGCCGTGGGTGCTGGTCGCCGACGAGCTCGCTCCGTCGACCGTCGCACAGGTCGACTGGTCGCGCGCCGCCGGCTTCGTCACCGAAGGCGGCAGCTGGGCCTCGCACACCGCGATCCTGGCGCGCTCGCTCGGCGTCCCGGCGGTGGTCGGCGTCGCCAAGGCGACCACGGCGATCCCGCCTGGCGCGTCGGTCGATCTCGACGGCACCAAGGGCGAGTGCCTGATCAATGGCGACGCGTCGTCACGTGCGGACTGGCATCGCCGGACCGCTGACGCGGCGCCGGTGGTCCGCTGGGTGCGCCCGACCAGCGGCGCGTTCGCTGGACCGGCCCGCACGCTGGACGGCGTCGACATCCGCCTCGACGCCAACCTCGAGCGGCCCGACGAACTTGCCGATGTGCTCGCCAGTGGCGCCACACACATCGGCCTCTTCCGGTCCGAGAGCCTGCTGACGCCCGACGGCCGGGCGCCCGACGAAGCGTCGCAGACGGCCATCTACCGTCGCATCCTGGCGGCGACGCCGGGCGAGGTGACGATCCGGACGTTCGACGCCGAGCCCGAGCCGGGCGGGCGGCATCTGGGCCTGCGCATGCTGCAGGTCGATCCAGGCCGCATCGCCCAGTTCGAGGAACAGATCCGTGCCCTGCTGGCCTCGGCCAGCGCCGGACGCCTGCGCATCCTGCTTCCCTTCGTCACCGATGTCGAGGATCTGCGCTTCGCGCGCGCCGCCATCGCCCGAACCGCGGAGACGCTGCGCCGGGCCAGCGTCGAGTTTCCGGCCGTGCCGGTCGGGGCGATGGTCGAGGTCCCGTCGGCGGCCTTGACCGCCGATCGCCTGGCCCGCGAAGCCGACTTCCTGAGCGTCGGCACCAACGACCTTGCCGCGCTCACGCTCGCCGTCGGCCGCGACGACGCGTGGGCGGCCCGCTTCTACGACCCGCTGCATCCGTCGATGCTGCGCCTGCTGCGTTTCGTCGCCCGGGCCGGGCTCCGCACCCACCTGCGTGTGTCGGTGTGCGGCGAGATGGCCGCCGAACCGCGCGCCCTTGCCGTGCTGATGGGGCTCGGGCTGCGCGAGTTCAGCAT
This sequence comes from Vicinamibacteraceae bacterium, assembly GCA_039916225.1. Taxonomy (GTDB): domain Bacteria; phylum Acidobacteriota; class Vicinamibacteria; order Vicinamibacterales; family Vicinamibacteraceae; genus JBDSLU01. The sequence continues at coordinate 8,007 of JBDSLU010000364.1, read as the reverse complement.
GGCTCCGGCGGCGCAGGCGCCGGCCCGTCAACTGGCCACCGGTATTGCGCTCCGCGATGCGCGCCGCCTGGCCCGCGAGGCGTTCCGGCCCGACGAGCAGACCGAACGCCGCCTGGCCGACGCCATCCGCGACATCATGGACATCCGCGCCGCCCACTGACCGGGCGGCCGCACGGCGGGTCGAACGCCGCCGTCGAGTGAAGACAGAGGAGACACCTTCGTGGCCGACATCGCCAACCCGACCCGCGTCGACAAGCCCTGGGGCTATGAACTGCACTGGGCCAAGACCGATCGCTACGTCGGCAAGCTGATTCACGTGAACAAGGGACACGCGCTCAGCCTGCAATACCACGTCAAGAAGGACGAGACGATCTACCTGCACGCCGGCCTGCTCCTGTTCGAGATCGGCGAGGGCACGGAGCTCGTGAAGCGCGAGATGCGCCCCGGCGATCGCGTCCACGTCGTGCCGCCGACTGTCCACCGCATGACGGCGCTCGAGGACTGCGACATCTTCGAAGTGTCCACGCCCGAGCTCGACGACGTCGTCCGCCTCGAAGATCGCTACGGCCGGACGGGCACGTCGAAGGCGTAGGTCGAGACGCCCCGGGTGATCCGGTTCCCGTGCTGTCGTGGCTGTTCCTGCCACCGTTCGACGCAACGGTCAGACCTGCTAAACTTCCACGTTTGACGGGTAAGGGGTCGCGCGCGAAAGGACTGACAGGATGGCGAGCGGAAGTGTCAACAAGGTGATTTTGGTCGGCAACCTCGGACGGGATGCCGAGCTGCGGGCCACGCCCGGCGGGCTCGAGGTGATCAGCTTCAGCGTCGCCACGACGGAGCGCAAGCGGGACAAAGAGACCAATCAGTGGACCGATCAGGTCGAGTGGCATCGCGTGAAGATGTTCCGCGACACGCAGAAGAGCCGCAGCACGGTCCACGAGTACCTGAAGAAGGGCCAGAAGGTCTATGTCGAGGGCCGGCTGCAGACGCGCAGCTGGGACGACAAGGACGGCCAGAAGAAGTACTCGACCGAGATCATCTCGGATCGCATCGAGCTGCTCGGCCGCAAAGAGGGCGGGTCGGGTGGTAGTGGCGGCGGCGGTGGTCGCGAGCGGGACGACGACGACGGCGGCTACCAGGGTGGCGGCGCCAGCGGCGGTCCGCAGCACGAAGCTCCGGACGACGACGTACCGTTCTAGTAGCGCCGCCCGCGTGACGGCGCCGCCGTGCGCCCAGCGCGGCGTGACGAGTGGTGAGGACGGAGTCCGGAGCCATCGTCCGGTCGATGCGCGAACGCGCATCGACAAATAGCAGCCGGCACGCCTGATGGGCGTGCCCGCGGCGGGGCCTCATGGGCCCCGCCGCAAGCAAACTCAGTCGCGGCGGGGCCGGCTGTCCAACAGCTGGCGAGCCAGGCGGCTCGATTCCGAGTTCGGGAAGAGCTGAATCGTCTTCTCGAACATCTCCCGCGCCTTGTCGGCCTGGTTCAGCGTGTTGTAGATGACGCCGCGCTTGTAATACGAGTCGGCGGCGCGGTTGCTCTGCGGATAGTCGGCCGCGACACGTTCGTAGGCGGCCAGCGCCTCGCGCATCTTGCCATCCAGCTGATACGCCTCGCCGATGTAGAACTGCGCGTCGTCGGCCTGCTCCGAACGCGGGAAGGCGCGCATGTAGGTCTCGAAGCCCTGGATGGCCAGCGGCCACTGACCGGCGGCGTAGTCCGAGAAGGCCATGTCCCACAGCCGGCCGGGCGACATGCCGGCGGCGGGGTTCGCCGGTGGACCGGCCGCCGCGACCGGCGGCGGGGCCGTGCTGCCCGCGGGCAGCGGACCAGTCGTCCCAGTGGGGGAGCCCGGGTTGGCGGTCATCGGCGGCGCGTTCGGGTCGACGGCGACGCCGGGCGGCGGCGCCTGCGGGATCGAGTTGCGCAGCGCGTCGACTTCCTGGGCCAGCGATCCCAACCGGACGTGCGTGTCGTCGATCTTCTCGCGCACGACCCGCAGTTCGCCGGACAGGCCTTCGATCAGCAGCCGCGAGTCGGCGCTGGTCTTGCGGCTCGTCGCGGCCTGCTCATCGAGCTTGGTCGTGACCGTCTTCAACGCGTCGACGAGCGTGCCGATTGACTGCTGCAGCTGGGCGTTCTGCTCCTGCAGCATCCGGACCTCGGCCATCATCTGCTGGTGTTCTTTGTTGGCCGCGGCCGCGGGGACGGCAGCGGTCACGGCCACCACCAGGGTGACGCCGGCGACGGCTGGCGCGATGTGGCGGGCGACGAAGAATCCGACTCGCATGTCTGACCTCGCGACTGGACGGCCTACTTGGCGGTGACGACGAAGTTGGCGCGGCGGTTGCGCGACCACGACGACTCGCCGTGACCGGGATCGAACGGGAACTCCTTGCCGTAGCTGACGGTGCGGAGCCGCTCGGCGGCGATGCCGAGCGAGACCAGGTACTGGCGGACCGACAAGGCCCGGCGCTCGCCGAGGGCCAGGTTGTACTCGGCGGTGCCGCGTTCGTCGCAGTGCCCCTCGATCGACACGACCCAGGTCGTGTACTGCTTCATGGTCTCGGCGTTCTTGGCCATCACGGCCTGGCCGTCGCTGCTCATCTCGGCGCTGTCGAACTCGAAGAACACCGGCTGCAGGATGCCCTTCTTGTTGATGTCGTCGAGCGAGCCCATGTCGGCGCTCGATATGGTCGGCTCGGGCGGCACCGAGACGGGCGGCGTCTCCGTGACCGGCTCGGGCGGAGCCGGCGGCCGGCCGGCCGTCATGTCGGTATCGGGCGGCGGTGGCGTCGGCCGGGCGACCGGCGGGTTCTTCTTCTTGCACGCGCTACCGGCGCCGCCGGCGGCGAGGGCGATGGCGAGAAAGAGGACGGTGAGGCGATGGCGTGGCATGGGCGTTGGCGTCTCCGTATCGGGCGGTCCGGCTGGCGCGACTAGCGCGACCAGTTCGGCGTGAAGTTGTTGCCTTCCTTCGTCACCTGCTTCAACCCGTTGCCCTCGCGGTCGACGACGAAGATCTGCTGGTTGCCAAGGCGGGTCGAGGCGAAGGCGAGATGGCGGCCGGTCGGCGAGAATGCCGGGCTCTCGTTCGAGCCCTCGCCGTGGGTGAGCAGGCGGGACCCGCGGCTCCCCACGTCGTAGATCTTGATGTCGAAGCCGGGTCCGGAACGGGCGGCGTAGGCGATCTCGTTGAAGGGCGACGGCGACCACGTGGCGCGGTCGGCCCAGCTCTCGTCGGTGGTGATGCGCTGCGGCTGGCCCAGTCCGTCTGCGTCGACGATGTAGATCTGCGGCGAGCCGGACCGATCCGACGTGAAGGCGATCTGATTGCCGGCTGGCGACCACGTCGGTGTCGCGTCGATGCCCGGATGCCGCGTGATGCGCCGCGGGTTCGACCCGTTGGCGTCGATCACGTAGATCTCCGCGTTGCCGTCGCGGTTGCTCATGAAGGCGAGCCTGGTCCCGTCCGGCGACCACGCCGGCAGGAAGTTGTGGATGCGATCGGTGCCATGCGCCGGCGACTCGGGCGGCGTGCCGTCGTAGATGCGCTGGACATAGATGTCGGGGAAGTTGGCCCGGCGATACGACGTGTAGGCGATGGCCTTGCCGTCGCTCGACCACGCCGGGTTGATGTTGAGCGACTTGTTGACCGTGATGCGGCGCGGGTTGGCGCCGTCGTAGTCGGCGATGTAGATCTCCTTGATCCGGCGGTCGTAGACCGTGCCCTTCATCCGCTCGCCGTCGCGATCGGAGGAGAAGGTGAGCTTGGTCCGCGCCACGCCGGTCAGGCTGCGCTGCTGTTTGTGGATCTCGTCCGAGATGGTGTGCGCGAAGGTCCGCGGATTGGCCGCCGTCCCGCTGTATTCCTTCGAGAACGCCGCCGTCTGGCCGGCGACGTTGAACAGGCGGACCTGGACGGTGACGGCGGTGCCCGTCTTGCGGACGGTGCCGAGCAGCAGCCCCTGCGCCCCGAGTTCGCGCCAGCGATCGAAGGGCACCGCATCGATCGACGCCGGCACCGGGATCGACGCGTAGGTGTCGCGCGGGATCATGTCGAACTCGCGCTCGAAGTTCAGGTCGTCCCACAGCACCTGGCCGATGGTGGCGGCGATCGCCTTCGACTCGGCGTCGGGCGCCGCGACCAGGAAGTCCGGCACGGCCAGCCGCGGGCGTCCGCCACTGTCCGAGGTAATCCTGCCGGAGCCTTCGGCGCTCTGTTGGCCGCTCGGCGCCGGCGCCGGCTGCTGCGGCGAGGCGGCGAGAGAGGCGATCGTGAGCGCGGCGACGGCGGCGAGGCTGACGGCCGCGGGTAGCAAGGATCGGTTCGTCATCGTCACCGAATGTACTCGAAGGTGAGGTTCATCGCGTAAGTCGGATTCGGATAGCACGTCGGCAGCGGGGGAATCGCCCGCGTCAGCATGACGGCACGCTGCGCGTTGAAGTCTGGACCCTGGTAGCCCGACGGCTGGCGCAAGGTGATGTCCGTTAAAGTGCCGTCGCGCTGGATCACGAACCGAATCACCGGCCGCGCGGCCGCCGCCGTGCCCTTCTGGTCCCAGTTGCGATAGATCAACGAGATCATCTGCCCCAGGTATTCGGGATCACAGAAGTTGACGTTGTTCATCTGCCCGCCGGTTCCCGCCCCGCCGGTCGAGAGGCCGCCCTCATTCGACATCGAGTTGTTCTCGACGCGCGACTCGCCGGTGCGAACCGCCTCGCCGGTGGTCGGCGGCGCCTGACGCGTCGACGTGGACGCCTGCTTCACCGGCGGCTTCAGTGTGGTCTTGCTGATGTTCTCGACCATCTCCGGCGTCTTGGCCGCGGGCGGCCGTGCTGGCTGCGGCTTCGGCAGCTCCGGCTTCGGCTCCGCCTTTTGCACCGCACTCCGCGACATGCCGCTCATGCCACCCGTGACCGGTCCCGGCGGGGGGCCGAGGCTGATCTCCATCATCACTTCCGGCGGCTTCGAACCTGACGAGAGCAGCCACGGCGCCACGACGATCGCGACAATCGCCGCCGCGTGCCCGGCCGTCGACACCATCATCATCCGTCGCAGGCCGTCTGGCGCCTGCGCCCGCCCGACGATCGTGCTCGAGACGAGGTCGGAGGTCATCGCCATGGGTGGAGTCGCGTCACTAACGCGTGGTGGTGGACTGCGAGACGATGCCGACCTTTTCGACACCGCCGGCCTTCAGCCGGTCCATCACGTTCATCACCTGCTGCATGGTGACCTGGCCGTCGCTGCGCAGGAATATTTGCTTGTCGTCGCGTTTCTCGATGCGCTGCCGGATCCGTTCGGCCAGCACCTCGAGCCGCACCGATTCGTTCCCCAATTGCACCAGCCCGTTCCGCGCGAAGGCCAGCGGCACCGTGACGTAGATCGGATCGCTCTGCGGCGGCATCGCCTGAGCGCGGCGCTGCTGTGGCAGGTTGACGTTGAGGCCCTGCTGCATCATCGGCGCCGCCACCATGAAGATGATCAGCAGGACGAGCATCACGTCGACCATCGGGACGACGTTGATCTCGGAGAGGGCCGTCGTCAGTCGCGGCCGTCGCCGACGGCCGGCGCCGCCGTGCCCCGAGGCTCCAGCCGCTATGACTTTGGCCATGCCGACCTCTTACGTGAAGTTGCGCTCTGCGATGGTCAGGAACTCCATGGAGAAGTCGTCCATCGCCGTCGCAAACTGCTTCACCTGCTCGGTGAAGTGATTGTAGAAATAGACCGCCGGGATGGCCGCGAAGAGGCCGACCGCGGTGGCGATGAGCGCCTCTCCGATGGGGGCCGCGACGACGGCAAGGCTCGTCGAGCCGCTGGTGGCGATGCCCTGGAAGGCCATCATGATGCCCCACACCGTTCCGAACAGCCCGATGTACGGCGCCACGCTGGCGGTCGTGGCCAGGAAGGTGAGCCGCTTCTCGAGCCGCGACAGCTCGGTGCCGGCCGCCCGCAACAAGGCCCGGTCGAGCGCGTCGACGCTCTTCAGGGTTGGACGAGCGGCCGCCGGCGCCGGCCGGCCTTCGACCGCGACGGCGGCCGGAGCGGCCTTCAACTGGGCGGTCAGTTCGGCATAGCCGGCCTGGAAGATGCCGACCAGCGGACTGTCCGCCAGGTTGCGGCACACGGCCTGCACTTCCGAGAACTTGCTGCTGCGCCGAAAAATATCAAGAAAGCTCGACGTCTGACGTCGGGCCCGCTGGAGCTGCCAGGTCTTGTAGAGGACGATGCCCCAGGATGTGGCGGAAAAAATGAGCAGAATCAGTAGGACGCCCTTGGCCAGCGGGGACGAGCGCCAGAGCAGCGACACAAGGTCGCTCTCCGCGCCTCCGCCAGCCGGCGGGGCACCTGGGCCCTGGAACAACGCCAGGACCGTGAAGGCACACGGCAACGAAACCTCCAACCCATGCAAGTTGCGCCGCTGGGACAGCGCGATGGGGCAGCCTAGCACGCAGGCGAATGGCTGTCAAACCTATGATACGATGGCAGTTCTCGCTCAGGTAACCCTTCCCGCAGCCCCCGCTGGAGCTTGCCGCCCGTGATCCGTTTCCTGAGCGTTCACCGCCTCGCCGTGATCGACCAGCTCGAGCTTGAGTTGGGCCCCGGCATGAGCGTCCTGACCGGCGAGACCGGTGCCGGCAAATCCATCCTCGTCGAGGCCGTCGGTCTTCTCCTGGGCGGCCGGGCGTCCGCCGACCTCGTCCGGTCAGGCGAAGAAACAGCGATAGTGCAGGCCGTCCTCGATACGCCCACCGGCGACGAACTGATCGTGAGACGCGAAGTCTCGGCGCAAGGTCGGAGTCGCGCCTTCCTCGACGGTCAGCTGGTGACGACCGCCGCGCTGCGTGAGGCGGTGGGGTCGCTCATCGATCTGCACGGGCAGCACGAACACCAGGCCCTCCTCGATCCGGCCATGCAGCTGGCGCTGCTCGATCGCTACGCCGGGTTGGACGGCGACCGGGCTGGCCTGGCCGACACACATGCGCGCCTCGTCCAGCGGCGCCAGGCGCTGGGGCAGTTCGAGGCCGCGCGCCGGACGCGGACCGAGCGTCTCGACATGCTCGAGTTCCAGCGCCACGAGATCGACAAGGTGTCGCCGCAGCCTGGCGAGGACGACACCCTGGAGGCCGAGAAGATTGTCGTGGCCAACGCCGAGAAGCTGGCCCGCCTGGCGGGCGAGGCCTACGGCGCGCTCTACGACGACGACCACGCGGCGATGACCAGTCTGGCGACGGTGTGGAAGCGGCTCGGAGAGCTGGCCGACCTCGACCCCCGCTTCCAGCCGGTCCTCGATGCCCGCGCCTCGGTGATGGCGCCGCTCGATGACGCCGCGCGGACGCTGCGCGACTATGCCGACTCGATCGACCGATCGCCGGAGCGGCTGCAGGCGGTGGAGGATCGCCTGGCCGCGCTGACGCGACTCAAGCGTCGCTACGGGCCTAGTCTCGAAGAGGTGATCGCCAAGTCGCGGGCCATTGCCGACGAGCTGGGGCTGCTCGGCGCTGGCGACGAGGCGCTCGTCGCCCTCGAACAGGAGGCGGCCGCGGCGCGGCTGGCCTATGCAGCCGCAGCATCAGCCATCGCCGAGGCCCGTCGCCGGGCGGCGCCGCGTCTCGCCAAGGCTCTCGAAAAGGCCCTGGTCGAGTTGGCAATGGCCGGCACGCGGTGCGAGTTCGCGCTCCATGCGATCGCCGCCGAAGCCGAGTGGGGGCCGACCGGCACCGACCGTCTCGACCTGCTCATCTCGCCGAACGTCGGCGAGGATCTCCGGCCGCTCGGCCGCATCGCCTCCGGCGGTGAACTGTCGCGGGTGATGCTGGCGACGAAATCACTGGCCTCGACCGACGTGCCCGGCAAGACCCTGATTTTCGACGAGGTGGATGCCGGGATCGGCGGGGCAGTCGCCGACGTCGTCGGGGCCCGGTTGCACGCCCTCTCGGCCGGGTGTCAGGTGCTCTGCATCACCCACCTGCCGCAGGTCGCGGCCTTCGGCGACCAGCACTAC
>JBDSLU010000363.1:0-6804 GCA_039916225.1 Vicinamibacteraceae bacterium | reverse complement strand
GGAACGCGGAGAACACGGCGACGCCGGCGAACACGCCGAAGATGCCGAACAGCGGCACGTGCCGATCGCGCAGCAGGCCGAAGCCCCAGTCGGCGAAGCCGCCGCAGCTGATGCTGACCAGGTTCATGATTCCATAGCCGGTCGCCCGCAGCGACGGGCGGACAATCTGGCTGAGGATCGGCATGTTGTTGGCGTCGAAAATCCCCCAGCCGAGGCCGAACAGGATCAGGAACACGATCGCCACCCACAGCAGGCCGGTCCCGGGCGCATAGCCGACGCCGAACATCGCCGGCACGATGAACGCCATGCTGAGCGCGCTGGTGTGGATGCGGCCGCGCGGACTCCGTCGCATCCAGCGATCGGCGAGCCAGCCGCCGCCGATCGCGCCGGCGATCGCCGCGAGCTGCCAGTAGAGGGTGGCGGACACGCCGGCGAGGCCCTGGCCGATGCCGAACTCCGCCTTGAGGATCGCCGGCATCCAGTCGCGGACGATCCAGGCCGCCAGCGCCGGCAGCGTGAAGTAGGCGACCAGCAGCAGGAACGACGTGTTGCCGAGCAGCTCGCGCAGCGCTCGCCCCGGGGTGATCACCGGAGCGGCCGACGTCACCGCGGCGGGCGTCGCGGCCGGCACGGTTCGGCCCAGCAGGACGAACAGCGGCAGCGCGTAGGCCATCCCGATGATGCCGCAGACGTCGAACGCCCACCGCCAGCCGAGGCTCGGATGATCGGCGGCGTAGCCGCCGAAGCCGCCGACGATGACGCCGCAGTAGATGCCCATCTGGTGGAAGCCGGTGGCCCGCGAGCGCGTCGAGCCGCGATGGACGTCGGCGATCAGGGCCAGCGCCGCCGGGATGTAGAACGCCTCGCTGATGCCCATCAGCGCCCGCGTCAGGAGCAGATCCTGGTAGCTGGTGACGTGTCCGGTCGCCCACGTGACCAGTGACCAGACGAGCAGGCTGGCGGCGATGACGTGCCGCCGCGAGTAGCGGTCGGCGAGGTAGCCGCCGATCGGGCTGAGCCCGGCGTAGACCCACTTGAAGGTGGCGAGGATGGTGCCCCAGTTGGCCTCGAGCGCGATGTCGGGCATGTCGCGCATGACCGAGAACTTCATCGACGCCAGCATCTGGCGATCGAGGTAGTTCAGCAGCGCGACCGGCACCAGCAGGGCGACGACGATCCACGCGGCGCGGCTGACGGAGGAACCCGGGGCGGCGATCGTCATGGAACCGTCGGACTCCCGGAGGTGTGGCCAGCGGCGAGCCATTGGAGCGTCAGACGTGCGAACGTGATGCGCTCGTACGGCGATCGATCGCCGCGCTCGAAGAGGAGTCCGATGGCCCCGTCGGGCAGCGCTACCAGGCTCGAGTAGGCGGCCGGACCCTCGTGCACGACCCGCGCGACCGGCCAGGTGGCGCCGTCGTCGTCGCTGAGCCGCACGGTGAGACGCTCGCGTTTGGTGCTGGCGGGATTGGCGAAGAGCAGCCGGCGGCGGCCAGCGGTGCCGGGGATGCCCAGGAGGCTGGCCTGCGCGGGCGGCTCGACGAGGGTCGGGTCGGGCGCCGCCGTGGACAGGGTCCGTCCGCCGTCACGGCTGATCGCGACCATCCTGACGTTCTCGGGCCTGGGTGGATGGTTCCGCATGTTCAACATCAGCCGGCCATCGGACAGTTCGGCGATCTGGCTCTCGTTGGTGCCGGCGTCGGCGCTGGCCCCGAGCTGCCAACGGCCGCCGCCATCGTCGCTGTAGACGATATGCGAGCGATGCACCCCGGTTCCGCGCTCCGCGTGATTGGCCGGAATCACCAGGCGGCCGCTCGTGGTCTGGATGCCGATGCCCGGGCCGGTCGCGTACCACGTCCAGTCCGGCGGCTTGACCGCCGCGGTGATCTCGACCGGCGCCGACCAGCGCTCGCCGTCGTCGGTGCTCTTCATCACCCACGCGGTCCGGGTGCCCTGGCTCGTGCCGGCGATGATGTCCTTTTCGCGATCGGTGCCCCGATTCTGCGTCGTCAGCAGCCAGAGGGTGCCGGTCGTCCGGTCGAGCACCGGGCAGGGGTTGCCGAAGGTGTTCGGTCCGTTGTCGCCGATCACCTGCAAGGCCGACCACGACGCGCCGCCATCCCGGCTCCGTTTGACGACGAGATCGATGTCGCCGGCGTCGGCCGCGCCTTCGCGCCGCGCTTCGGCGAACGCCAGCAGCGTCCCGTTCCTGGCGGCGATGATCGAGGGGATCCGGAACGTGTGGTACCCGCCGTCACCGGCCTGGTAGACCTCGGTGAACCGCGGCCCGGCCGCGTCCTGGCGTGCGATCGCGCCGGCGCTCAGCGCGCCGACGATCATGAGCCAGGCCCAGGGGCGAACCATCCGCAGGAGCATAATGCGCCATGCCTCTTGTTGCCGATCCGGGCATCACCCGACGGACCTTTCTCGGCGCGGTTGCCGCCGCGCCACTCGTGGTCACGGTCGTGACCGGCGCCGCGTTCAGGCCCATCCGCCTCGGCGGGCCGATCTTCCTGAAGAGCGACGACCCGGTCGCGCTCGCCAAGGAGCACCGTCGTCTCGGATACAGCGCCGCCTACTGCCCGGCGGCGTCACCGACCGACGCCGACCGCATCCGCGCCATCCGCGAGGCGTTCAAGGCCGAGAACGTCGTCATCGCCGAGGTCGGCGCCTGGCGGAACATGCTCGACCCCGATGCGCAGAAGCGCGCCGCCAACCTCGCCTACGTCATCGAGCGCATGGCGCTGGCCGAGGCCGTGGCCGCGCGGTGCTGCGTCGACATTGCCGGTTCGTTCAATCCGACGGTCTGGTACGGCCCGGACGGCAGGAACCTGTCGAACGAGTTCTTCGACGCGACCGTCGAGAACTGCCGCAAGGTGATCGACGCCGTCAAGCCGAAGCAGACCACCTTCTCGATCGAGATGATGGGGTGGAACCTGCCCGACGGGCCCGACGAGTACGTGCGCCTGATCAAGGCCGTGAACCGCCCGGCCTTCGCCGTGCACATGGACGTCTGCAACGTGATCAACTCGCCGCGGCGCTTTTACGATAACGCCGCCTTCATCCGCGAGTGCTTCGCCAAGCTGGGCAAGTGGGTGGTGTCGTGCCACGCCAAGGACTTGGCGTTCATCCCCGAGATGAACGTGCACTTCAAGGAGGTCGTGCCCGGCACCGGCCAGGTCGACTACGCGACTTACCTGCGCGAGCTGTCGAAGCTGGCGGTGGACGCGCCGCTGATGCTCGAACACCTGCAGACCGCCGAGGAATACGACGCTGGACGCGAATACATCAAGTCGGTGGGCGTGCGCACCGGGATCGGCTTCGCGTAACAGCCGCCATCAGCGGCGGACCTGAGCCTTGAAGAAGGTCCACATCGCCTCGGTCGCGTCGAAGGCCCTCGTCGGCGGCGCGGCGCCGGCGCGTCCGGGTTCCCCGCCCGGCCAGGCGTGCCCATTGGCGGCGACGCTGAGGAACGCCACCGGGGCGCCGCTGCGACAGGGCTTCCACTCGGACTTCTCGTAGGCCACGGTCGCCGTCCGCACCGGCTCGCCGCAGCCGTTGTGGCGAGCCCAGTAGGTGGCTTGCGCCACGGCCGGCGCGACGTCTCGATCCGCGGCCTGGCGGCGGCCGAGCAGCAGGCGCACCGTCAGCGGGCCGCCCGCGGGCGGCACGATCGCGTCCTCGGCGCCGGCGATGATGAAGGCCGGCACTGGGGCGCGCGGCGCCGGCTCGTCGCCGAACACCGCGCCGACGACCGGCGCGATCGCCGCGATACGCGTCGACAGGTCGCGGCCGATCCGGTGCGCCAGCATCGCACCGTTCGACATACCGGTGACGTAGATCCGGGACGGATCGGCGCGCCGCGAGCCGACGAGCACGTCGACGATCGCGCCGATGAAGCCGACGTCATCGACGCCGGCGTCCATCGCCGAGGCGCAGCAGTGGCCGGCGTTCCACGTCAGCAGGCGGCCGCTGGGCCGCACCGCCGTGCCGTCCGGGTAGACGGCGACGAACCGTTCGCGTGCGGCCACCCGATCGAAGCCGGTCATGTGGATGGCGTTCGCGGCGTTGCCGCCGCCGCCGTGGAGGACGATGACGACCGGCGCCGGCTCACCGCTGCCGAAGTCGTGCACCAGGTAGGTGCGCTGCCGCCCGCCGTGGACGAGCGTGCGTTCGGCTGGCGACGGCGCGGGTATGCCGCTGTACTGCACGGCCTCGACCGCGAGGACGCTCGCGACGACGGCGAAGGCGAGCGCCGCCAGCGGGTGCGGCCGCCCTCCGCCGATAGCGGCGGAGGATCCCGACACGACCTGGCTGACCGGCTGGGTGTGGACACGCATCGTCGCTGATGCTTGGACCACGCCGGCGGGGAAACGGTTGAATGGCGACCGCGCGATGCTTCGCGCCGGCGGTTGACCCGCCAGGGCCCCGTCAGGCGCGCGCGTCGATCGTCCAGCATGCCGCGGTGAACCGGCACTCACCCTCGACCATGTAGGAGTCGAGCGCGGCGCGGACCGTGGCGACGACGCGCGCGCGCGTCGCCTCATCGGCCTCCCGCAGCGCGACGCCGACGGGGCCGAGCCGGCTCACGTAGGCGAGCAGGTCGGGTTCGGAGAGCCGGCAATCGACGTCGAGCGGCGCCACGTCGACGTTTTTCCAGCCGCTCTCCGCGAGGATGCCGCGCACCCGGTCGCCGTTGGCGAAGGCGAACTGGCCGGGCACGTCCGGCCGACGAGGCGGCAGATCGGGCAGCAGCGGCGCCGCGACGCGCTCGGCCGCCGTCATGAACGGGTTCTCGGCCGCGCTGCGCCACGCGATACAACGCAGTGCCGCCCCGGGCCTGGCGGTCCGGGCGAGGTTGGCGAAGGCGCGCACCGGGTCGTCGAAGAACATCACCCCGAAGCGCGACACGATCATGTCGACGCTGGCCGCCTCGAACGGGTGATCCTGTGCGTCGGCGCGGATGAAGCTGGCGGCCACGCCAGCGTCGGCGGCGCGCGCCGTCGCGGCGGCGATCATCGGCACCGAGATGTCGATGCCGGTGACCTGTGCGGCGCCAAGCGCCCGCGCAATCGCCAGCGTCGTGCTGCCGGTGCCACAGCCGACGTCGAGCACCGCGCCCGGCGCCTCGGCGACCACCGCATCGACCAGCCGCTGCTGGAACGGCGCGAACAGCCGATCGAGCAGCGCCTGCTCGTCGACCCAGGCGTGTCCCGCCGCGCCGTTCCAGAGTGCCGCCTGCTGTCCCTCGACTCGTTCCGTGACCTTCATCGACCTGCTCTCCCTGGCGTCGCTGACGCCAGGCAGCAGTGTCTCAGTTCAAGTCGACTCGAAGTCAAGGACTTGCGTCGGCGCGATCAGGCCAGCGCGAAGGCTCGCGCCATCGCCACGACCCCGGCGGCGACGAGGATGCCGCCGCTGGCGCGGGCCACGCGCTCGCCCGCCGGCGCGACGCGCTCGGCCGTGATCGCCGCCGTCACCAGTGCCATCGTCGTCAGGTCCATCACGCCGACCACTACCAGCACGACCATCAGGTTGCCGCAGCAGCGGAGGCACTGGACGCCGAGGCGCAGGCCGTGCCGCCACGCCGCGCCGGCGGTCGCCGCCCTGTCGTGTGCTCGCGCCGCACCGCAGCAGGCCAGCGCCCGCGCCTTGGCCGCGCTGAACTGCCGCGCGCCGGCGATCAGCAGCACCGCGGCGGTCGCCCACGGCACGGCGCGCGCCATCGCCGGCTGCGCCATCGCGATCGCCGACAGCGCCGCGCCGGCCGGGAACAGGGCGAGGCCGGCTGCTGCCCAGACGCAGAAGTAGCCGAGGCCGGCGATCGCAACCAGGCGGCCGACGAGCCGGTCGTCGGTGGCGGCCCCGATCCCAGACAAGGTTTTTGGCGCGGTCTGTGGCACGGCCTCAGCGTAACGGCGCAGCATCGGCACCAGCGCCGGCAGCATCATCGCCAGCATCATCACCATCCACATGCCGAGGAAGGACGCAGCGGCGCCGGACCACGTCTGGTCCGGCATCCGCATCCACGCCATCGACATCGTCCAGCCGCCGGGCATGGCCATGTCCATCGCCGACATCGAGCCGCTCCACGTGATCGTCGTCGCCGCGCTGGCGACGAACAGCAAGGCAGGGACGCCGAACAGACGCGGTTCTCGTGACAGCGATCGCGTCATGGCGCTCACCCCGGGTATTCGTCGTGCCGGCGCCACCAGGGGCCCTGCTCATTGCGGCCGAGCGGCGCGCGATCGAGCCACGAATACATGCCCCAGATGCCGTCGACGCCGCGCGAGTAGGTCGAATAGGCGTGATAGACGACGCCGTCCTCGAGCACGAACGCGCTCATGCCCGGCCGCTCGCGGGCATAGCCGGCCGGATCGGTGCCGACTGTCGCGGCGAGGTTCTTGACCGGCTCCGGCAGCTTGGCGGGATCCGTCGCCTGCCGGCTGGCCCGGTAGTTGTATTCGTAGCCGCCGGCCTGCTGCTGCGCCTCCGTGATCGACACGTTGAAGTCGAAGTTGAAGTCGCCGCTGTGTGCCGAGGCCCAGGGGAAGCTCCAGCCCATGCGCTGCTTGTAGGCCTCCAGCTTGGCGATCGGCGCGCGCGATACCGCCGTCAGCGTCACATCGTGGTTGGCCAGGTGGACGGCCGACCCGCTGAACCCGTCGGCGATGGCCGAGCAGGACGGGCAGCCGGCCGTGTAGTCAGGCCCGAACATGAAGTGGTAGACGAGCAGCTGCGAGTTCCCCTGGAAGAGATCGGCGAGCGACACGGTGCCGCGCGCCGTCTCGAAGCGGTAGTCCT
>JBDSLU010000362.1:0-3674 GCA_039916225.1 Vicinamibacteraceae bacterium | reverse complement strand
CTGCGGCGTCTGACCCGCGAGGGCCACACCTGCGCCGCCGTCGCCAAGCCGTCGGGCCCGGGCCTGTCGAGCAGCGTGGCGGTCATCCTGAGCAAGCCGACGCCGCCGTCCGCAGCACCGCCCGCCGTCGCTGGTGCCGACGTGCGAGTGGTGACCGCCACCGCCGATACGGCGGAGGAGCTCGAAGCCGACCTCAACGCCGGCGCCGCACAGGGCTTCACCCCGTGCGGCCTCACCCTGACGGCGCCGATGTGGGGTCGGCCGTCGGCCTACGGCGTGGTCGCGGTGCTGGCGCGGACGAGCACGGCGCCGACCGGCGTCGGCTACCGCGTGGTGCGCTCGCGGGCCAGGCGCGAGGACTGGGCGCGGCTCGAGCGCGCCGCCGCCGACGGCTTCATCGTGTCGCGCGTGGTGACCTGGCCGGCTCCGGCGAACATGGCCGCCGCCAATACCAGCGAGATCGTCTTCCTCGCCGAGAAGACCGCGACCTCGAAGCCGACGCGCTACGAACTCGTCTTCGCCGGCAACGGGCCGGCGCTGGAGAAGGACATCGCCAAAGCGGTCGCCAAGGGCTACTGCGCCCAGGCGGCATGGGCGACGGCGGAGCGGATGAGCGTGCTGCTCGCCAAACCGATCGATGGTCCATGCGCGACACCGCACGACTACGAGATCGAGGAGTCGAGCCGCTTCACCGTCAACGCCGCGGACGGTGAGTTGCTCGCGCTGTTCCGCATCAAGGACGGGACGATGGCCCTGCACGACGGCCGCAACCGCGCCGTCGAATACAGCACCGTCGAGGGCATGTTGATCGATGGCGGCGAGCGCGTCTTTCGTCTGCCGCGCGAGCATCGTGAGCTGATCGACAAGCTCGACGCCGACGGCGGCCGCGGCTACCTGCCGGTCGACGTGACGTGGCGGGAGACTGGCCCGCGCGGCATGCGCGCGATCGACGTCATCCTGTCGCGCCCGCGGCAGTAGACCAGGCGCCGGAATGAGCGATCAGGCGGTGCCGTCGGAGGGCGCCAGGCTGTGCAGTATCGCGGCGAGCTCCGACGCGAAGAGCTGGGGTCGCACGGAGCGAGCGGCGGGATCTCCGTCGAACTCGATGAGCGGTTCATGCAGGCGGCGGCCGAGGGCAGCCGCGACGCGATGCGTCGAGGTCCCGCGCCGAGCGTGGCTGACGCCCGGCACGATGCGAACGTGCGACGCGCGCAGCGCGACGGCATCGATCGCGTAGGCGCCGAACAGAGCCCCTTCGGCACCGGCCACGTCGTCGCCGTGCGGCGCGTCGTCATCGAGCAGGGACGGCAACGCGGGCTCGAAGGCCACCAGCGCCGAGACGCGGTGCGGATGCCGCGCCACCAGCTCGAGCCCGATCACCGCACCGACCCCCACCCCGAGGACACGGGCCGCGTGCGTCGTGACGGCGACCAACACGCGCGCGGCATCGTCGGCGTGCGTAGCGACGCCGATGGGCTCGGTGGGGTCGTCGATCGGGCTGCGCCGCTGGCCGCGGCGATCGAACGTGACCAGGGTGAAGCCGGTGAGCTGCGGCCCGAGATGGTCGAACGCGCCGGCATCGCCGTCGGCATCCGCCAGCAGGAGCAGCGTCGGGCCGTGGCCCGATACCTGGTAGTGGATCGACGCGCCGATCGCCTCGACCTGGCCCTCGCGGATGTCGAGCATGGCCTCCTCGCGTGCCGGCGGCGCCCGCGCCGGCGGCGGACCTACTTCACCGCACGCACCGGCGCGGTGAACTGCGCCTGGTAGCTCCAGCCCTGATTGGTGTCCTCGAGAGACAGCTTGCCGGTGCCGGAGGCCTGACCGGCGGCAACCTTGAAGCTGACCAGCGACCCGACACTCGACAGCATCTTGTTGCCCCGGTAGTCGCCGGCGAAGGGGATCGCGGTCACGACGAAACCCTTCCCATCGACGTAGAGCATCAGGCCCTGTGCCTTGCCCGAGCGAAGCAGGCCTTGGCCACCGCCGAACTTCAGTTCCGCGGCGAGCGATGCCGCGGGGAGCGCCTGATCGGTCAGCTCGACGATGTAGTTGTCGCCGTCGAGGGCGACGTAGGCGTGGGTCAGCGTCACGGGAGTGGTGCCCACTGTCAGCGTGCCGGTCACCGTGCCCGCCGCCGGCGCCCCGGCTGCAGCCTTGCCCGACTGCCCCGCCGTGGCCGCGCCGCCAGCCAGCACGAGGCCTGCTGCCAGAACGCCAATTGCCAGCGAGGACAGGGTCCGTCGACTCCGCGCACGTGTTTCCATCGGGCCTCCGGCGCGCACTCTAGCACGGGTGTTTGCCCGCGCAGCCGCGATATCCTCCCTGCCATGCCAGCCCCCCACGGCGTGTCACGTCCTCGACTCCTCATCGGCCTCGCCTGTCTCCTGGTGTGTTGCACACTCGCCGTGCCGCCCGCCGCGGCGCAGGACGCGGCGGTTCTCGCGGAGGTGGATCGGGTGATGGAGGCCTACCGCCTCGACTCGCACATCCCGGGCATGGTCTGGGGCATCGTCCGGGATGGGCGCCTGGTCCACGTGAAGGGCGCCGGCATCCAGGACGCCGACGCCAAGCGGCCGGTCACGCCGGAGACGCTGTTCCGCATCGCCTCGATGACCAAGGCGTTCACCGCGCTGTCGATCCTGAAGCTGCGCGACGACGGCAAGCTGTCGCTCGACGCACCGGTCGAGACCTATGTGCCGGAGCTGAAAAGCTGGCGCTACCCCACCGAGGACGCGCCGAAGATTCGCGTCCGCGATCTGCTGACGCACACCGCCGGCTTCGTGACTGACGACCCGTGGGGCGATCGGCAGACGCCGATGCCGGAGGCGGAGTTCACGCGGCTGCTGGCCGAGGGTGTCCCGTTCACGCGAGCGCCGGGCCTGGCGATGGAGTACTCCAACCTGGGTTACGCGCTGCTCGGCCGCATCGTCGCCAACGTCTCCGGCCAGGCCTACGCCGACTTCGTGCGCGGTCTCGTGTTCACGCCGCTCGGGATGGCCTCGACCGGTTACGACGTCCAGGCGTCGCCGGCCGATCGGCGCGCCCTCGGCTACCGCTGGGAGGACGATGCCTGGAAGCTCGAACCGACGATGGCCCATGGCGCATTCGGGGCGATGGGCGGCATCCAGACGAGCGCGACCGACTACGCCAAGTGGATCGCGTTCCTGCTGTCTGGCTGGCCGGCGCGTGACGGCGCCGAGACCGGGCCGGTGCGGCGATCGAGCGTCCGCGAGCTGGCGACCGGCGCCAACTTCGCGAACTTGCGGGTCCGCGGCGGCGCGACCGGACCGGGCGCCTGCCGCCTCGCGTCGACCTACGCGATGGGCTTCATCGCCGCCGCCGACTGCGACCTCGGCCTGACGCTGAGCCACGGCGGCGGCTACCCCGGTTACGGCTCGCACGTGCTGCTCCTGCCCGACTACGGCGTCGGCATCTTCGCGTTCGCCAACCGCACCTACGCCGGACCGCGTCCGCCGGTCTGGGACGCGGCGATGGCCCTGCATCGCGCCGGCCTGCTGACCGCACGGCCGATCCCGGCATCGACGGCCCTGACCACCGCCTACGCCGCGGTCGGCAAGATGTTCACCGCCGGCTCGATCGCCGCCGGCGGCGACGTCCTGGCGATGAACATGCCGATGGATCGCGACGCCGACCACTGGACGCGCGACTTC
>JBDSLU010000361.1:0-10943 GCA_039916225.1 Vicinamibacteraceae bacterium | reverse complement strand
ACGAAGGCGGTCTCAGCCGGAAAATACGGCACCGCCGCGGCCAGATGCCTGGCCGCCTCCGCGACGTCGCGCGGCGCGATCTCGTGCGTGAGGTCGACGATCGTGGCGTCGGGGCAGACCGAGAGCGCGGCCCCCTTCATCGCCCCGACGTACGGATCGCGGGTGCCAAAATCCGTGAGGAGCGCCAGCACGGGGCGGACCGCCGCCGGCCGCATGGCGACGGCGCTAGGCGCCCGGCTTGGCGCCGGGCTTCGCCGCCGGCGTGTCGGCCGGCGCCGTCTCGACGGACACCGGTTCCGCCGCCTTGTGCTCAGGCTTTCGGAAGACCATCTCGCGGGTCTTGGTCAGCAGCAGGAACGAGTCGGACACCGTGAGGCCTTCGAACAGCCGGGTGATGTCGCGGTTGGCGTAGACCTGCTGTCGCGCGCGCGAGCCCGGGGTGGTCCGGTACTTGAGCGTCTTGTCGTCGACGATCAGGTAGCGCGTGTATTCCTTCTCGATCGACTTCTCGTTGGCGAAGAAGCCGAACACCGCGCCGCCCGGCTTCAGGATGCGCATCATCTGCCGCGCGACGATCTGCGCCGAAACCTTGTCGAGGTAGTCGAGCACGTCCCAGCAGAGCACGCCGTCGACGCTGGCGTCGGCCTGCGGAAACCGCTTCTCGAAGAACGCGGCCAGGTGGGGCGGCGTGTTCGAGGTGACGTGGCTTTCGATGTTCTGGTACAGGTCCTCGACCAGGTACTTGCAGCCCAGACGATCGCCCAGGAAATTGACGTTGCCGCCGACGATCGGCCCGAGATCGAGCACGATGGGCGACTCGCGCAGCGACAGCGCGTGCAGGAAACGACCGAACGCCTTGGTCGGCACCGTCCGCTCGGTCGACGCGGCGGACTCCGCCGCGGGGGCCGCGTCCTTCTCCGCGCCGCGGGCCCAGCCGAAGAGACGATCGGTCAACGGCCGTCCGGAACCCTGTGCAGGCACGTGGAACCTCTCTCGTGTCGCACCCGGCGGCGAACGAGGCCGCGGCGCGCCAGGCGGTGGCGCGCCGGACCCTATCCGCCGTGGTGAACCCTAGACTTTCGCGGGCTGTGCGGCGGGCGCCACGCTCGCGCTGCTCTTCGTGTCGGACGGCCTGGCGTCGGACGGCTTCAGGTCGCCCTTGATGTCGCCCTTGATGTCGCCCTTGGCGGCGCCACCCTGCCGCTGCATGTCGATGCTGCCGCGGAAATGCGCGCCTTCCGCGATGGCGACGCGGGGCGAGATCAGATCGCCGTCGACCGAACCGTTGTCGCGGATATCGACCTTCTCCGATGCGGTCACGTTGCCGACGACCTCGCCGAGCACTATCACCGCTTTGGCAAACACCGCCGCCTTGATCTTCCCGTTCGGTCCAATGGTGAGGACGTTCTGGCGAAGCTCGATCTTGCCTTCGACCTGGCCTTCGATGGTCAGGTCTTCGCTGCCGTTGAGCTCGCCCTTGATAACAACAGATTTACCGATGTTCACGACGTCCCTCATTGGCTGGGCCAGCGTCCGCGACGGGCTGGCAGGCGCATCGACGACGGGCGCCTGCGCGGCGGGCACCCCTGCAGTGGGAGGCGTCGCTGGGGTCGTTGGCCCCTGCGGTGCGCGTACTCCCTCATCCCGTTTCCACATACGAGTCTCCAGTAGAAGGCCGCCAGCGACCGGCGCATCTCGCGCCTGACCTCCCGCAGCGTCGTCCCCTGTATCGGCTGAAGCCGACGTAGCAGTAACCCCGGGAGTATACGCAGCGTGCAGGAAGTGTGTCTACCCGTTTTACTGCTGAGACTTAGGGGCGGTGCTATCATCGAAATCAGTGGCCATCTACCTCGACCACAACTCCACGACACCGGTCGATCCGATGGTGGCGGACGCCATGGACGGCGCCCTTCGCGACGACTTCGGCAACGCCTCGAGCGTACACGCGTGGGGGCAGCGGGCCAAGGCGCGCCTCGACGGGGCTCGCGCCGCGGTCGCAGCGCTCGTCGGCGGTGACCCGACCGAGATCGTCTTCACCGGCAGCGGCACCGAAGCCGATGTCCTTGCGGTGCGCGGCGCCGCGGAAGCACTTGAAGCGGCCGGCCGGCGTCACCTCGTCGTCAGCACCATCGAGCACGAAGCGGTCCTGCAGACGGCGCGGGCCCTGGCCCGCCGCGGCTGGGAGGTCAGTTGGCTGGGGGTGGACGCCTCCGGCGTGGTCGATCCGGCCGCCCTCGAGGCGTTGGTCACCGACCGCACCGCCTTGGTGTCGGTGATGCACGCCAACAACGAGGTCGGCACCATTCAGCCGATCGCCGCGCTGGCCGCTGTCGCGCATGCCCGCGGTGCGCTGTTCCACACCGACGCGGTGCAGGCCGCCGGCAAGGTCCCGATCGACGCCACGGCCCTCGGTGTCGACCTGCTGGCCATCTCCGGCCACAAGTTCTCTGGACCGAAGGGCACTGGTGCGCTGTGGGTCCGCCGCGGCACGCGTCTGATGGCGCAGATGACCGGCGGCCGTCAGGAGCGCAGCCGCCGCGCCGGCACCGAGAACGTCCCCGGCCTCGTCGGCCTCGGCGTGGCCGCCCTTCGTGCCCGGACCCGGCTCGCCGAAACCGGGCGGATCGCCGACCTGCGCGACACGCTCGAGCGCGACCTCCTGGCCGCCGTGCCCGGCACCCACGTCAACGGCCGCCGCGACGCCCGCGTCGCCAATACCAGCAACGTCGGATTCGAAGGCATCGAAGCCGAGTCGCTGGTGATTGCCTTCGATCTCGAGGGCATCGCGGTCTCGACCGGATCGGCGTGCTCCTCGGGCACGCTGGAGCCGTCGCACGTGCTCAAGGCGATGGGCCTTGATCCGCACGACACGCAGAACGCCATCCGCTTCAGCCTCGGCTTCTCGACCACGACCGACGACATCGCCCGCGTCGTCGCCGTCGCGCCCGGGCTGGTCGAGCGCCTGCGCACCGTCACCGCCGGCGCCACCAGCCGCGGCCGCGACCACGTCGTGGCCGGCCGCGAGGCCTGACCCGATCATGCGCATCGTCGTTGCGATGTCGGGAGGCGTGGATTCGGCGGTCGCCGCCGCACTGATGACCGACCAGGGCCACGACGTGGTCGGCGTATCGATGCAGTTATACGACCAGCGGCCGCGCGAGGACGGGAGCCCGGCCTTCGGCTCGTGCTGCTCGCTCGACGATCTGCACGACGCCCGCCGCGCCGCCGCGGCGCTCGGCGTGCCGCACTACGTGATGAACTTCGAGCGGCAGTTCGACGCGATGGTGGTCGATCGGTTTGTCGCCGACTACACGCAGGGCCGCACGCCGATCCCCTGCACCCGCTGCAACAGCGACCTCAAGTTCTCGACGCTGCTGGAGCGCGCCGCGGCGCTCGAGGCCGACGGCCTGGCGACCGGTCACTACGCGCGCGTCGGCTACGACGAGGATCGCCGCCAGTTCGTGCTGCGGCGCGGCGTGGACCAGCGGCGCGACCAGTCCTACTTCCTGTTCGCGCTGACGCAGGCGCAGTTGGCGCGGGCCCGCTTTCCCGTCGGCGATCTGCAGAAGGCCGACGTGCGTGACTACGCGCGAAGCCGCAACCTGCCGGTCGCCGAGAAGCCGGAGAGCCGCGACATCTGCTTCGTGCCGGACGGCGACTATGCCGGCTTCATCGAGCGGCGCGACGCCGGCGCCCGCGATGCCGAAGGCGTCTTCGTCGACGCCGGTGGACGCGAACTGGGCCGCCACGGCGGCGTCCATCGCTTCACCGTCGGCCAGCGCAAGGGCCTCGGGCTGTCGGCGCCAGCGCCACTGTACGTGCTCTCGCTGGACGCCGCCGGCCAGCGCGTCATGGTCGGGCCACGATCGGCGCTCGAGCGCACCGCGCTCGAGGCTGGTGAGGTGTCGTGGGTGTCAGGGGTGGCGCCGGATGGACCGCGCCGGGCCTTGGCGCAGATCCGCTATCAGCACGCGGCCGCTCCTGGCGTGGTGACGCCGCTCCCCGACGGCCGGGCGCGCTTCGAATTCGAGGCGCCGCAGTCGGCGGTCGCGCCGGGCCAGGCCGCCGTCTTCTACGACGGCGACGAGGTCATCGGCGGCGGATGGATTGCCTGAGCCGCGCCGTCCGGCTGGTGGGTCGCCGGGAAATGCGCTTCGAGATAATGCTGCGCGTCGATCGCGGCCATGCAGCCTGAACCGGCGGCCGTGATCGCCTGACGGTAGACGTGGTCCTGCACGTCGCCGCAGGCGAAGACGCCTGGGATCGACGTCTTCGGTCCGTCGTGCGTGATCAGGTAGCCGTTGACGTCCGTCTCGAGCTGCCCGGCGAACAGCGACGTGTTGGGCGTGTGGCCGATGGCCACGAACACGCCGTCGACCGCCAGCGTCGAGGCTTCGCCGCTGACCAGGTCGCGCAGCTCCACGCCGGTGACCTCGCCCTTGCCTTCGTCAGCGACGCGTTCGATGCCGGTGTTCCAACGCCAGTGGATTTTGGGATGCGCCAGCGCGCGGTCGGCCATCGCCTTCGACGCGCGCAGCGAGTCGCGTCGATGGATGACCGTGATCGACGACGCGAAGCGCGTCAGATACAGCGCCTCTTCCATCGCCGTGTCACCGCCGCCGACCACCGCGATCGGCTTGCCGCGGAAGAAGAAGCCGTCGCAGGTGGCGCAGGTCGACACGCCGTGCCCCATCAGGGCGCGCTCGGACGGCAGTCCGAGGAGGCGTGCCGACGCGCCGGTCGCGATGATCAGCGTGCGGGTGCGGATCTCGGTGTCGTCGAGCCGCACCACGAACGGCGATGCGCCCATCTCCACCGCGGTGACGTGCCCGGCGATGATCTCGGCGCCGAACTTCTCCGCCTGGGCCCGCATCTCGATCATGAGCTCCGGGCCCATGACTCCATCGCGGCGACCGGGCCAGTTCTCGACCATCGTCGTCATCGTGAGCTGGCCGCCGGCCTCGAGCCCTTCGATCACGAGCGGCCGGAGGCTGGCCCGCGCCGCATAGAGCGCCGCGGTCAGCCCGGCCGGCCCGGATCCGATGATGACGAGGTCGCGAACGTCAGTGGCCATGGCCGCACTGCTCATCAGAGATGCTTCTCGAGCGTCGCCTTGATGTGCTGCTTCGAGTGGCCAGCGCCGGCGAGGCTGTCGACCAGCTGGCCGCCCTTGAACACGAGCAGCGCCGGAATCCCGCGGATGCTGTAGCGCCCGGTCACAGCGGGGTTCTCGTCGACGTTCAGCTTGCCGATGACGGCCTTGCCCGCCAATTCCGTCGCCACCTGATCGATCGTCGGGCCGATCATGCGGCACGGTCCGCACCACTCGGCCCAGAAGTCGACGAGGACCGGCGCGGACGCCTGGAGTACGGTTTGGTCGAAATTGCCGTCGGTGAAGGTCTGCACGTGTTCGGATGCCATGTGGGTTCTGCTCCCTGTCTCGATGCTGCAGCCTCGCTCCCCCGTCGAGGCCGTCGCCGATACTTAGATAGTTTACTAAATATCTTTCAGTCGTCAAGTCCGGCCCGGTGGCCTCGGCTCGGCCTGCACGCGGGCGCTACCGGATGGCCGCCCGACGACGCCCCGTGCGAGCCATGGCGCCCTCGTAGACCTCGACGTAGGCGGCCGCCGAACGCTCCCAGGAGAAGTCTCCCGCCATCGCCGCGCGCTGCAGCCGCTGCCACACCTCGGGATGGTCGTAGACCCGCAGCGCCCAGCGCAGCGTGTCGATCAGGGCCCGCCCGGAAGCTTCCCAGAACTTGAAGCCCGTGCCTCGACCGGTGTACGGGTCGTAGTTCTCGACCGTATCGTCGAGCCCGCCAGTGGCCCGGACCAGCGGCAGGGTCCCATAGCGCAGGCTGTACATCTGGTTCAAGCCGCACGGCTCGAACCGGGACGGCATCAGGAAGAGATCACTGCCCGCTTCGATGAGATGGGACAGCCCCTCGTCGAAACCGATCCGGGTCGCGATCCGATCCGGGAACAGCGCCGCCAGGCGCCGCCACATCGTCTCGAACGTCGGCTCGCCAGTCCCGAGCACGACGAAGCGCGCGCCGAGGTGCGGCAGCTCGGTGGCCACGCTGCTGATGAGATCGTGGCCCTTCTGCGCCACCATCCGCGAGACCATCCCGACCACCGGTCGGGCCAGCGCCGCCTCGTCGGACGGCAAGCCGTAGGCCTGGAGCAGCGCCCGCTTGGATGCCCGCTTCGCCTCCAGGGTGTCGGCCGTGTACGGCGCCGGCAGGAACCGGTCCGTCGCCGGATTCCACGCCTCGGCGTCGATGCCGTTGAGGATGCCGACCAGGTCGGTGCGTCGCGACGCCAGCACGCCCTCGAGCCCGTAGGCGAACTCCGGCGTCAGAATCTCCTCGGCGTAGCGGCGGCTGACCGTCGTCACCTTCTCGCTGAAGTTGATGCCGGCCTTCAGCAGGCTGACCTGGCCGAAGTATTCCAGCGCCTGCGGCGTGTAGAGATCCCAGTCGAGATCGAGCGCCGGCAGCCAGCCGGCGTCGCACAGCCCGGGATAGGCGATGTTGTGGATCGTGAACACCGACGGCACGCCGCCGAGCGTCGGGTGCGTCGCATAGCGGGTGCGCAGGTAGACCGGCGCGAGGCCGGCCTGCCAGTCGTGCGCGTGCACGACGTCCGGCGTGAAGCCGGTGGCGATCGCCGCCTCGAAAGCGGCCCGGGCCAGTGCCGCGAACCGCCGCGGGTTGTCGGGATGATCGTGGCTGCCGACGCCGTAGAAACCCTCACGATCGTAGAGGGCCGGGATGTCGACCAGCCACAGCACCGCGCCGCCTGCCATCCGCTCGCGGAACACCTGCACGTGCAGGTGCTCGGCGCCGATGTCGAGCACGAACGTGGTCAGCACCTCACCCGTCACCTGGACACCGCGGTAGCGCGGCATCGCCACGACGACCTGATGACCGAGTGCCGCCAGCGCCGTCGGCAACGCCGCCGCGACGTCGGCGAGCCCGCCGGTCTTGGCGTAGGGCAGCACTTCCGACGCCACCATCAGGATCGACAGGCGATTCGGCGGCTCGCCGCCGACGATGGCCGGTGCGGTATCGATGGGCGGCACCGCCGTCGGCAGCACAGGTTCGACCGGGGGACGCGCCGCGGCGTCGGCTGACGCCGCCGCCACCGGCCCCGTCACCTGACGGCGCGGAGCCACGGGCTTTGGGCTCCGGCTCGGCATCGGCGGCGGGCTGGGCCGAGGCACGGGCGCCGGCTCGGCCGCGGCCCTCTTGACCGCCGACGGCGCGGCCTTCGACGCCGTCGTCACGACGGGTCGCGTGGCAGCCGGCTTCGCGACCGGCGTATCGAGCATCTTCCCGGGCGCCTTGGCGACAACCTTCCCGACCGGCTTCTGCGTAGGCTTCTGGACCGGCTTCTGGGCCGGCCTCTGGGCCGGCCTCTGGGCCCACTTCTCTTCCGGCTTCGCGGCGACCTTGCCCCGCGCGGCCGGAGCCGCCGGTGTCCCGGCGACGACCGGCGGAGCCTTCGCCGTCGCTGGCCCGCTCACGCCGATCGTCGTCGCGGCCGCTTGCGTCCCGGCCTCCTCGGCGCTCGCCGACGTGCGACGGAGGCGAGGGGCGCCAACGACCGGCGTTGCCGGCAGCGCGTCAGGGCGGGGTGTCGACGCGGCGGGCGCCTTGGGCGGCGCGGCGTCGGCGGGCGGAGCGGGAGCGGGGTTCTTTCTGCGGGCCATTGTCGGGTCGGAAACCTCCTCTACGAACGTCGGTAGTGTAGCAGTCGGGCGTGACAACCCAGGCAATTCCGGCCACAATCGCCGCGGTTCAGCCGCCTCCAGCGGCCACCGCCCCCTATGGTCCGACACCTGCCTCCGCCGTCCCCACCGGTCCCTCGGTTGGCCCTCGCTCTCGTCCTCTGCGCGCTGATGGCGACGGCGCCGCGGCTGGTCGCGCAGTCGGCGTCGAACGTGGTCAGGGGCTACGTCACCGACGAGCACGGCGCCCCGCTCACCGGTGTCACTGTCATCGCCACGGACGAGGGCGGCTCGGCCGTGGCGGCTCGGACCGACGAGGTGGGAGCGTTCCGGCTGGTGCTGCCCTCCGGCCCACGACGCTTCGACGTCTCGAGGGGATCGACGAGCCGTCAGACGCGAACGCTGGTGCTCGTGCCCGGCGAGACGACACGCCTCGACATCGTGCTCCCGTCCGGCGAAACGGCGGTTCCGTCCGACACGTCGCATCTGCTCTCTCCCGTCACCGCGTTCGTCGTGGGACCGGCGCCGCTCGCCGACCTGCCGCTCGATCGCGCCGACGCCTCCGCCGCGGTGCTGGCCCTCGCGCCCGGCCTGGCTCGCGGCACGGCGTTCGGGGCCGCCGACGTCGCCACCTCGCGACGCCTCGACGGCCTCGATCTCAGCGATCCGCTCGACGGCAGCGCTTGGACGTCCTTCATCCTGCCGGCCGCGACGAGCGCCTCCGTGCGGGCCGGCGTCGGTGCCAATGAGCGCGATGGCTCGGGCGCGATCCTGGACATCGTCACCCGCGCCGGCGGCGCGGCGTTCCGCGGCATCGTCGATGTGGCGGGCGGCGGTCGGGCGTGGAGCCGCGACACGCTGCCGGACGACGCGCTCGCCGCCAACCCCGGGCTCATCGATCGCGAACGCACCGGTCGCAGCCTGCGTGCCGCCGCGGTCCTCAGCGGGCCGCTCACGCCGCAACTCGGCTTCGGCCTGGCTGCCGAGTTCGCCGACGACGCGCGCGCCGACAGCCGCGCCGCGGTCACGCGGACGCCCCGGGTGCATGGTCGACTTGACTGGGCGCCGGGTGCGCGCCGCGCCAGCGTCGTCGGCTTCGTCGACAAACGATCGACGACCAAGGACGTGCCGTTCGCCCTCCGCTCGGCGGTGGCGCCCGGCGTCGAGAACGACCGGACGTCGAACACGATCGCCTCTCGCGCCACCTGGCAGAGTCCGCTGCGCGACACACTGCGCCTCTCCGCGTCGGTCGACGTACTCCGTGGCACGCGGACCACGCGCCCGACGAGCGACGTGCCGGCCCGCCAGGACGACGTGACCGGTGCGGTGACGGGTTCACTGGGCCTGGTGCAGGAAGGCGAACGCACCCGCACCATCGCCGGTGGCGCCCTCGACTGGCGGACGCCGCGCATGGGTGGCCACGACGTCCGCGCCGGCGGCGAGTTCGAGCGGACGCAGGTGACCGAGCGCGCGTCGTTTAGCGGCGGCGAGTTCTTCCACGATCTCGCCGGGCGCGCCGACACGGTCGACGTGTGGAGTGGATCCGACCGCCAGATTCACCTCGGCCGGGAAGCGGTGTTCGTCACGGACACGTGGACGCCGGGGCGCCGACTGGCGATCACCGGCGGCGTGCGCGCCGCGCACCTGCGTGGCGGCGCCTACCGCGCGATGGCGGTGCAGCCGCGCGTCGGCGTGACGCTGGCCATCGATCGGGCGGCACGGGTCGTGGCCCGCGCATCCGCCGGCATCGTCGCAGATCCGCTGCTGGCGACGCACGTCGATCGCACCGTCGGCGGCGAGACGCCGGTGGTCACCTTCCAGATTCTCGGCGACGGACGGCGCGCCGAGGTCGGGCGGACGACACCCACCATCGCCGGCGTCGGCGACGGCATCCGTCACCCACAGGTGCGCGAGGTGACCGGCGGCGGCGACATCCACCTGTCCAAGGCGCTACAGGTCGGCGGCACCGTGTTCCTGCGTCGCTTCCTGCATCCGATCGACACCGTGCTGCCGGACGCGCGGTGGCTCGCGCTGACGCGCGCCGGTCTCGACGGTCGCGCGCTCACCATCTACCGCTGGCTGAACCGCCGCGTCGGCGACGCGCCGATGATCACCAACGTCGACGGCACCACCTACCGTGCTCCGGACAACCAGCCGATCGGCGTCGCCGCGGCCGGCCGCGACTACGCCGGACTCATCGGCCACGTGCAGCTCACCCTGCCGCGCGATCGCGGATCGCTCGCCGTCGCGATCACGTCGGCGCGCAGCCGCGGCACGATCGACGACACCCACGCGGCAGGCGTCGGCCGCAGCGATCGGTTCGCGTCGCCGACGGCCGCGCTGATCGACGTCGACGGGCCGTCGACGCTGACGCCGGACCTGGCCATCACCATCTTCGGCACGACCCGGGTGCCACTGCTGCCCATTCGGGTCAGCGGCATCTATCAACGACTGTCCGGATCGCACTATGCGGCGCAACGCACGCTCGCCGCCACCACGCTCGACGTGCCCTTCGGGTCCGACGGGCGCACGGTGTTCCTCGAGCCGCGCGGGTCGCGCGTGCTCGACCCCGTCGACGACCTCAGCCTGCGGCTGGCGTCTCGACTGCCGTTCGGGCAGCGCCGCCCGGTTGAGGTCTACGCCGATGTCTACAACGTGCTTGGTGGCCACACGGTGACCGCCGTCGAGACGACGTCACCCGTGGGCGTGTCGAGCGGCACGCCGCTGGTCTTCGAAGCCCCGACCGACGTCCAACGGCCGTTCCGGATCGTCTTGGGCGGCCGATTGACGTTCTGAGTGCGGAAGGCGGCGATGCCGCGGGCCACTACTCGAAGCCGAGTTGGGCGGCGGCGGCGTCGAGCGGGATGGTCGCGATCGGGTCGTAGGCGGTGAGGACGCCTCGTCCCGCGCGCTCCTCGTCGAGCCCCTTCACGTAGCGCCGGCACCGCGTGCAGGCTTCGACGCGATAGGCGCGCGTCGGATCCAGGAAGATCTGCCGAGACGACTCGTCGGCGTCGAGACAGTGCGGGCACCGCGCCGGATCGAAAGGCCACTGCGCCGCGCAGCGGCCGCAGACGAGACGGCGGTCGGCGCCGTTCCAGGCCGCGAACTCGGCCTCGCCCCCGCAGACCGGACAGGTGGCGCGACCCCAATCGGCGACGGAGATGCTCGGCAGCAGCGCCGCCGCGGCGCGCGTCAGATACGGCCGCAG
>JBDSLU010000360.1:0-12157 GCA_039916225.1 Vicinamibacteraceae bacterium | reverse complement strand
CGGCTCGGTATCGTCGCCGGCCTGGCCGTCCGTCAGCGCCGCTTCGGCCGCCTGGCCTGCCTGGTTCCCGACGCCGACAGCCGTCCCGATGTGCTGCAGGCGCTGGCAGAAGGCCTCCTCTACTCGGCGCTCGATCTCGATACCTACAAGACCGCCGATCGCGACGTGGCGCCGCTGCGCGAGGCGTTGATCCGCGTCGAGACGCCGGCGCCGGATCTGGTCGCGGCGGTTGCCCGCGGGCAGATCCTCGGCGAGGCCACCAACTTCGCGCGGCTGATGGCCAACGAGCCGGGCAACATCCTGACCCCGCGGGTGTTCGTCGAGCGCGGCGCCGCCCTCGCCGCCGGCACGTCGCTCGACGTGCAGATTCACGACGAGACAGCGATCGCCAAGCTCGAGATGGGGCTCATCGAAGGCGTGGCTCGCGGCTCCGCCGAACCGGCGCGCCTGCTGACGCTGTCGCACACGCCGCCGGGCGTCACCGGCGGGCCGGTGCTCGGGCTGGTCGGCAAGGGTGTCACCTTCGACACCGGCGGCATCTCGATCAAGCCGGCCGACATGATGGACCGGATGAAGGACGACATGGCCGGCGGCGCCGCCGTCATCACCGCGATGCGGGCGCTGAGCCTGCTCGAGGCGCCGATCCGTGTCGTCGGCGTGGTCCCGGCGGTCGAGAACATGCCTGGCAGCAAAGCGCTCAAGCCCGGCGACGTGATCCGCGGCGCCAGCGGCAAGACCGTCGAAGTGCTCAACACCGATGCCGAGGGGCGGTTAATCCTCGGCGACGCGCTGTGGTACGCCCGCGAGAAGATGGGCGCGACGCATCTCGTCGACGTGGCGACGCTGACCGGCGCCTGCGTCGTCGCGCTCGGCCGCATCACCAGCGCCATCTTCGGCTCGCACCAGTGGTGGGTCGACATCGTGCGCGAGACCGGCGACCGGGCCGGCGATCGGATGTGGCAGCTGCCGATCCACGAGGAATACATGGATCAGCTGAAGAGTGAGATCGCCGACCTGGCGAACGTCGGCGGACGCCCTGGCGGCGCCATCACTGCCGCGCTGTTCCTGAAAGAGTTCGCTGGCGGCCTGCCCTGGTGCCACTTGGACGTGGCCGGCACGGCGTGGGTCGACGAGCCGAAGCCCTACTCGCCCAAGGGCGCGACCGGCGTCGCGGTGCGAACGCTCGCGGAGTTGGCGTTCACGGCGTCCCGCTGGGCGGCTCCGACAGCCTGAGCTGCGTTGCCTTGGGTTCCACGACGTCGCGCCGTTCTTCGGCGCGGCGGCGAAGGATGAAGAGTCCGCCGAACAGCAGCCCGGCGGCCAGGGCGAGCACGACCAGCGCGCCGACGAGGCCGATCGAGCCGATCAGGACATCGGCCGGGCCGATCTCCTTGGCCGGCGCTGCCTCCGGCAACTCCACGACCCGCGTCACCGCCTGGAAGAGCGCGAACACTCGTCCATTGTACGCAGATTCTCGCGCGTCCGCGGGCTGACCTCGGGGCCAGGCACGGGCCTACTGGGAGGCGACGGTGCCGACCGGCTTGAGGGTGCGGGTGTAGCGGAGGATCGCCGCGGCCAGGGCATCGGCGATGCGCTGGCGGTACTTCTCGGTGCGCAGCAGGCCGCCTTCGCCGTCGTGGCTGATGAAGGCGATCTCGGCCAGGACGCTGGGCATGCCGGCGCCGATCAGCACGACGAACGGCGCCTGCTTGACGCCGAGATCGCGCAGCGGCGGATTGTGCGGGCGCAGCCGCGACACCATCGCTTCCTGCACCGCGGTGGCCAGCTCGCGTGATTCGTCACGCTTGTTGCCCTGGGTGATGGCCCGGACCATGTCCGGCAGATTGCGCATCGAGCCGGCCGCGGCCGCGTTTTCGCGCGCGGCGACGGCGGCGGCGTCGGCGCTGGTCGCGAAGTTGAGGATGTAGGTCTCGACGCCAGCCGCCTTGCGGTTGCGGCTCGAGTTGGCGTGGATCGAGAGGAAGAGATCGGCGGCGTGCCGGTTGGCCATCGCCGTCCGCTCCTCGAGCTGGACGAAGGTGTCGGTCCGGCGCGTCAGCACGACCTCGATCCCGATCTCGGCCGCGAGCAGCTTCTCGACCCGCAGCGCCACGTCCAGCACGACTTCGGCCTCTGTGGTCTTCGAGCCCGGCGCTCCAGGATCCTTGCCGCCGTGGCCGGGGTCGATGACGATGCGGGAGACGCCGAGTCCCAGCTGCCGGGCGATCGAGAACCCGCCCGACCCGTTCTCGGCCGGCGCGGAGGGGACCAGCGGCACCAACGGGGCCGGCGCGGCGGCGCGACGATCGACGCGGGCGTGGCGCCCGGTCGGCACGACGTAGGACGCCAGGTCGAGCCCGGGCGGCAGGCCGCTCGGCGGACGGACGGCGGCGCGCAGCATCAGCGGCTGGGTGCGGCGAGCGCGCAGGAGCGCCGGCGGCCGCGAGACGACGCGCGTGGCCAACGCTGGTGCGGCGGCAACGGAGCCGCGCAGACGGCCGGGCGACAGCTCCGTGTCGTCGACGGCGAGTGGCGGCTCGTTGACCACGACACTGGTCGGCGTCGGCATCGGACGCACGATCGACGGCGCGGTGAGGCGGTGCGCGCGCAGCGGCGCCAGCGGTGGAGGGGCCGGGGCCGCCATCGTCGCCGGCAGCGACACCGGCGTCGGCACCACTCCGATGCGCGGCACTGGTACCGGTGCCGGCGCGTGCGGCGCCCGCGTCGAGGTGAGCGTCGCTGGCGATGCCGGCCGAGCCAGGCCGGCGGGCTCGAGGTCGATGGTCAGGCGGAACGGGTGATACAGCGCGAAGACGGTATAGGTGGCGACGCCGTCGAGATCGATGGCCAGCCGCGTCACGTCGGCACGCGGCCGGCCCAGGCGGACGCGTCGCACCGCCGGACCCTCGAACTGCAGCACCGTGTCGTCGAGCGCGGCAATCGGCGCCGTGCGCGCGAAGTCGAAGAAGACGCGGTCGGGCCCCGGCAGCCGCTGCTGGTCGAACGCGACCTCGCCGTCGAAGTCGAGGGTCAGGCGGATGGTCTCGCCGATCTGTGAGCGACGCACGCCACGCAGGGTGGCGAGTCGGCCGGTGGTCTCGGCCGGTCGGTTCGCGGCCGCCGCCGTCTCACCGCGGACGGACACCGGCGTCAGGGCGACGGACGGCTTCGCGCCCGCCCCGGGCGCGGCGAATCCAACCGGCGTCGAGACCGGACCGACGGACGCCGGACCGACGGACGCCGGACCGACGGACGAGGAGGCCGGTGGGGGAGTGGGGCGGGCCGAGGCAGCCACCGAGCCCGTCGCCTTCGCGCTTCCGGGAGCAGGGCTATGGCGTCGCAGCAAGCCGCGCGCCTCGGGCACCAGCGAGCTGGACGGGTAGCGCTTCACCAGCGCGTCCAGGAGCTCCACGCCGAGCGTGCGATCGGCCGGGTTGC
Organism: Vicinamibacteraceae bacterium; assembly: GCA_039916225.1. GTDB lineage: Bacteria > Acidobacteriota > Vicinamibacteria > Vicinamibacterales > Vicinamibacteraceae > JBDSLU01. The sequence continues at coordinate 8,719 of JBDSLU010000360.1, read as the reverse complement.
GATAGACACGAAACGCCGCCAGCGCCACGGTCGCCGCCTGCCACAGGGCGTTGTCGGCGTAGCCGCTCCCGGCATGGCGGCGCGCGAGCGCCTCGGCGTCGGCCGCAACCCGGCGCATCTGCGGTCGCGGGCTCGGCCGCGGACCGTCGAGCCGCATCGTCTCGACGCGCGTCACGAGCCGTTCGTAATCGCTGCGTGCCGACGCCCCGGCGACGATCGGGCTGCCGGCCACGGCAAGGGCGACGGCAGCGGCGCAGACGGCGCGGCGGGCAGGCGCGAAGAAGGTCAGGCGGGCCATATCAGCCTCGGTCCACAGGAAGTACGCGTGATCAGGGCGTGGCTACGGTGTCGTCCTTGCCATAGCGATTGTCGACCTCGTCGAAATACGTCGCCGGCACCAGCACCTCGCGGGCCTTGCCGCCGGCGCCGCTCGATACCAGGCCGTCCGCCTCCATCATGTCGACCAGCCGCGCGGCGCGGCTGAAGCCGACCCGCAGCCGGCGCTGGAGGAACGAGATCGACGCCTGGCGGCTGGTGACGACGATGCGCGAGGCCTCGTCGTAGAGCTCGTCGCGATCGAACTCGATCGACGTCACCGACTTCTCGTCGTCGGTGATGGCGATGTTGTAGGTCGGGCGGCCCTGCTTGCGCAGGAAGCTGGCCAGGCGCGCGCTCTCCTGCTCGGAGATGTAGGCGCCGTGCAGGCGCAGCAGCCGATGCGACGATGGCGGCAGGAAGAGCATGTCGCCCTTGCCGAGCAGCTTGTCGGCGCCGTTGGCGTCGAGGATGGTGCGCGAATCGGTCTTCGACGACACGCGGAACGAAATGCGCGCCGGCAGGTTGGCCTTGATCAGGCCGGTGATGACGTCGACCGACGGTCGCTGCGTGGCGAGGATCAGGTGGATGCCGACGGCGCGGGCCATCTGCGCCAGCCGGCAGATCGATTCCTCGACTTCGTGCCCGGCGACCATCATCAGATCGGCGAGCTCGTCGATGACGACGACGATGAACGGCAGCGTCCGGGGCGGCTCGCCGTTGTCGAGCATCTCGTTGCCCTGGATCTTGATCCGCATGTTGCGGTTGTACTGCTCGATGTTCCGCACGTGCTCGGAGGCCATCGTCTTGTAGCGATGCTCCATCTCGCCGACCGCCCACTTGAGGGCGTTGGCGGCGAGCTTGGGATCGACGACGACCGGTGTCAGCAGGTGCGGGATATCGGCGTACATGCCGAGCTCGAGCCGCTTGGGATCGATCATGATCAGCCGCACGTCGTCGGGCGTCGCGCGGTAGAGGATGCTGGTCAGCATCGAGTTCAGGCCGACCGACTTGCCGGTGCCGGTCGACCCGGCGATGAGCAGGTGCGGCATCGTGGCCAGGTCGGCGAAATACGGCTCGCCGTGGATCGTCTTGCCGAGCGCCATCATCAGCTTCGATCCGGCGTTCTGGTAGGACTCCGATTCGAGCATCTCGCGCAATGAGATCTGTTCGCGGTCGGCGTTCGGGATCTGGATGCCGACGGTCGACTTGCCGGGGATGCGATCGATCAGCACCGATTCAGCCTTCATCGCCAGCGACAGGTCGTCCGAGAGGCCGGTGATCTTGCTGTATTTCACGCCGGCGTCGGGCTTCAGCTCGAATGTCGTCACCACCGGGCCGGGGTGGATCTGCGTGACCGAGCCTTCGACCGAGAACTCGCGGCACTTGTCCTCGAGGTGCCGCGCCGCGTCCATCAGGAGGCGCTCGTCGACCTTGCGCTCGGCGCGCGCCGCGTCGAGCAGGGCCAGCGGCGGCAGCGTGTAGTCGCCCTTGCGGCGCTCGGCCGGAGCCTTCATCGGTTCGGCGTCGGAGAGCGGCAAAGCGGGCGCGGCGATCCGGGCCGCTTCGCGGGGCTTCGGTGGCGGCTGCGGAGTCATCGACGGCGCGATCGGCGGCGCTGCGGCCTTCGCCGCCGGCTTGGCCGAGGCGGTCGCCTCGGCGCGCGCGGCCGGAGCGCGAACGGCCAGATCGTCGCCCTCGTCGTCGTCCATGCCGGCGACGGTGGCGGCAGCCTTGCCGGTCGTCGCGGCCCTGCCGTTGGCCGTCAGCATCGCCAGCGACGGCCGCTTGGCGTCGGCGGCGCGGGCCGCATCGCCCTTGGTCACGGCCTTCTCGACGGTCTCTGGCGAGGTGCCCTTGTCGAGATGCTTGCGGATCACGTCCTGGCGCTGCTTGTCGCGCCGCCGCTCTTCACGCCACGCGCCGACCGCCGCGATCCGCTCGGTGGCGGCGCGACGCACGATGCCGGCCGCGGCCGCGGCAAGCGTCCCGAACGAGAGCTGGGTGACCATCAGCAGCGAGAGGAACAGCGCCGTCAGGACCAGCACGAGCGCGCCGGAGCGGTTGAGTTCTTCGGTGAGCAGGCCGGCCACGCCGGCGCCGAGCGCGCCACCGGCCGGGAACGCCTTGCCGCCAATCGGCAGGCGGCCGAAGGCGATCGCCAGCACCGCGCCGGCCGCCGAGAACAGGACGATCCCGCCGGCGAGCTTGGTCCATGGCGCGGCCAGCGCGCGCACCCAGAAGTAGTGCCACCCGACCACGATCAGCGCCGCCGGCAGCAGGTAGGCACCGTAGCCGAGCACCTGGAAGGCGAGCTCGGCGAGCAACGCGCCAACCCGCCCGCCGAAGTTGCCCGGCCGCCCGGCCGCGGTGCTGAAGAACACCACCGGGTCGGTCGCCGAGTAGCTGGCCAGGCTGATCACCCACAACAGCGCGAGGCCGAAAAAAGCCACGCCGAGCACTTCGCAGAGGCGACGCGACAGAACAGTCCCCACGTTAGTGTCCTCGAGCCGAGGTTCGGCGGCAGGTGATCGGGGCACGGCGCCCGGATCGCAAGGCGCGAAGAATGAGCGTATCGGGGATACGCGAGTGATGAGCAACGCAGCGAGGCGGGATGCCCCGCCCCGAACACGCCGGCGAAACTCGGTTCGAGGGCACTTAGATCTCCATGATGACCGGCACGATCAGGGGTCTGGCCCCGGACCGCCGGCGGAACACGCGCTGCAAGTCGTTGCGCAACTTCTCGCGGATGAGGCCGACGTCGGTCCGCTCGGCGACAGAGGCGCTCTCGATGATCTCGACGACGTGGTCGGGCGCTTCGCGCATCAGCGCTTCGTCGCGCACGAAGCCGCGCGTGATCACGTCGGGCAGGCCCTCGACGCGACCGGTGATGCGGTTGATGGCGACCACCGGGACGACCAGGCCGTCGGCGGCCAGGTGCTTGCGGTCGCGGATGACCTCGTCGCCGATTTCACCGGTGCGGGTGCCGTCGATGAAGACACGGCCGGTCGGCACGCGTTCTCCCAGCTCGGCGCCGCGACTGGTGAACAGCAGCCGATCGCCGTTCTCGATGACGATGACTTCGGTGGCGCCGTTGGTGACGCGCTCGGCGACGCGGGCGTGCCGCATCAGATGGCGATACTCGCCGTGGACCGGAATGAAATACTTGGGCCGCACCAGGGAGAGCATCAGCTTCAGCTCTTCCTCGCTGCCGTGCCCGGACACGTGCACGTGCTTGATGCCTTCGTAGATCAGCTCGGCGCCGCGGTGGGCGATGTTGTTCATCACCCGGCCGATCGCCCGCTCGTTGCCGGGAATCGGGCGCGCCGAAAACACTACCGTGTCGTCTTCGGCGATCTTGACGTGCCGATGATCGTCGATGGCGATGCGGGGCAGCGCCGCCATCGGCTCGCCCTGCGAGCCGGTGGTCATGCAGACGACTTCGCCCGGCGGGTGGTTCCGCACGTCGCTGTCGCGGATCTGCAGGCCAGTCGGGATCTTGAGGTAGCCCAGATCCTGCGCGATCGTCGAGGTCCCGACCATGCCGCGGCCGACGAAGGCCACCTTGCGCTCGAACTGCGCCGCCAGGTCGACGACGACCTGCATGCGGTAGATGCTCGACGAGAACGCCGCCACCAGGATCATCCCTGGTGTGCTGGTGAAGATCTCCTCGAAGGCGTCGACGACCTCGATCTCGGAACCGGAGAAGCCTTTGCGATCGATGTTGGTGCTGTCGCCGAAGAGCGCCAGCACGCCGGCGCCGCCGAGCTCGGCGAAGCGATGGAAGTCGAACTGCTGGCCGTCGATCGGGGTCTGGTCGATCTTGAAGTCGCCGGTGTGGATCAGCACGCCGAGCGGCGTGTGAATCGCCAGCCCGACGCAGTCCGGCATGCTGTGCGTGACGCGCAGGAACTCGATCCGGAAAGGACCGACCTCGACGACGTCCTTCGGCTTGACGGTCCGGAGGGCGTCGTCGGAGAGATCGTGTTCGTCGAGCTTGGGGCGGACGAGCGCCAGCGTCAGCGCCGTGCCGTAGACCGGACCATCGACGTACGGCAGCAGGTAGGGGACGGCCCCGATGTGGTCTTCGTGCCCGTGCGTGAGCACGAGCGCGGCGACGCGGCGCTGCTGCAGGTAGGTGAGGTCGGGAATGACGAGGTCGATGCCGAGGAGCTCGACGTCGGGGAACGAGACCCCGGCATCGATGACGAGACACGTCTCCCCGTACGAAATCGCCATGAGATTCATGCCGAATTCGCGGAGGCCGCCCAGCGCGACGACTTCAAGAGTCGCGTCGCCGGCGAACGTGTCGCCGTGCCCGGAAGGGGCGCTCGTCATCTATCGTCTCTGCACGGTGCCGCCGGTGGCGGCGTCTGCGCGTCGCCCGCACTACGTGCGCGCGACGACGAACACGAACGAGTACCGACGCGGGACCCTCGAGGGGGCCTCGTGACAGAACTCGCGGGGACACGACCGCCGGCCTGGGCGCCGGCATCGCATCCGATCGGGCCGCTGGGACGGTCCGAGAGGGGGGATAAAACCGCGCAAACTATAGCACGGAAAGCGGGATCAGCACGTCGGCGAGGCGGACGAATTCTTCCGGCGTCAACGTTTCCGGCCGTCGAGTCGGCTCGATGCCGGCACCCGTGAGCACGGCGGCGAGGTCCAAGGCCGGGGAGACGGCAGTACTCGCGTCCCCAGAGACCCCTGGGCCGGCGGCCGCCGGCGCGTGTCCACGGTCGGCAATCAGGGGCCGAAGCGCGTTTGCCAGGGTCTTGCGGCGCTGCTGGAACGCGGTCCGGACGAGGCGGTCGACGGCCTCGAAGCTCGCCACCGGTACGGGCGGCGGTCTGAATGCGAGCCGGATCACCGCCGAATGGACCTTCGGCGGCGGACGGAAGGCGCCGGGCGGCAGCGACAGCAAGCGCGAGCGGTCGGCGAAGAGGCCCAGCATGATCGCCAGCGGGCCGTAGTCGCCGCAGTCCGGGGCGGCGAGGACGCGGTCGGCGACCTCGCGCTGCAGCATCACGACGGCATCGCAGACCCGACCCGTGGCCCGCGCCAGGGCCAGGACGCGGAACAGGATCGGCGTCGACAGGTTGTAGGGCAGGTTGCCGACGATCCGCACCGACCCACCGCCGGCCGGCAGGATGCCGGCGTCGTCCAGGGCCATGAAATCGCCGGTGATCAGCGTCAGCGTGGGCGGGGCCCACTCGGCGAGCGCCGCCGCGAGATCGCGATCGACCTCGATGGCGCGGATGGCGGCGCCGGTCGCGGCGAGCGGACGCGTCAGCGCGCCTCGGCCCGGGCCGATCTCGATGAAGACGTCGCCTGGCGCAACCTCGAGGCCGGCGACCAGTTTGGCGGCCCAGGCCGGCTCGAGGAAGTGCTGGCCGAAGCGCTTGCGGGCGTAATGCTTCGGCCGCGCCTCGGCGTGCGGGGCGTTGGGGATGGCGTGTCGCGCCTCGCGCGCCTCGCGGGCGTCACGTGTACCAGGCCGGCTCATGTCTCCGGCCCATCCTCGCCGCGCCAGTAGCGCTCTTCGATTGCCTCGATTTCATCTTCGCTGAGGCCGAAGTAGTGGCCGAACTCGTGGATCACCGTTTCGCCGATCATCCACACGATGTCGTCCTCCGACTCGGCGTCGTCCTCGATCGGCCGCTGATAGATCGACACCTTGTCCGGGACGCGCGGCTCCTGGCTCCACTGCCGCTCGGTCAGCGGCGTGCCCTGATACAGGCCGTAGAGCGTGTCGCCTTCCGGGATCTCGAGCTCGTCGAGGATGTCCGGCGTCGGTTCGTCCTCGACGACGACCGCGACGTTGGCGATCGCCTCGCGGAAATTGCGCGGGATGGTGCCGAGCGCTTCTTCGACCAGGCGCTCGAAGGCGCGGCGGGTGAGCCGGGGCATGGTGGCGGCGGTCACCGGCGGCCCGCGGGCTTGCGAGGTGCCGGCGCGGACGCGCGAGCCGCCGACGTGCCGGCGGTGGAGCCGCTTCCGGTCGGCTTGCGGCGCGGTGGCTCGGTGTGTGGAGGACGCGCGCCGCGGCCCGGCGCGCTGGCGGGTGCCTTCTTTACCGTCGCAGCGCCGGCGGTGTGCATCTCGGCGGCGAAGACGCACTCGGCGACGACCGCGCACTCGGGGCACAACGGCTGCGTCGGCCGGCACACGCGACGCCCGTGCAGGATCAGCGTCGACGACGCCACCGTCCACTGGTCGCGCGGCAGGGCCGCACACAGCTGCGTCTCGACCTCCTCCGGTGTCGCCGCCTGGGCGATGCCGATGCGGTTGGCGACGCGCAGGACGTGCCGATCGACCGGCATGCCGGGTACGCCCAGCGCGTGCCCGAGGACGACGTTGGCGGTCTTGCGGCCGACGCCGGGCAACGCCGTCAACGCGTCCATGTCGGCCGGCACCTGACCGCCATGCTTGGCGAGCAGGGCGTCGGCCATGCCGAGCAGCATCTTCGACTTCTGACGGAAGAAGCCGGTTGCCACGATCTGCGGCTCGAGCTCGGCGGTGGTGGCGACGGCGAGACGCTGCGGATCAGGGTAGCGCTTGAAGAACGCCGGCGTGACCTGGTTCACACGCACGTCCGACGACTGCGCCGACAGGATGGTCGCCACGAGCAGCTCGAACGGCGTCGTGAAGTCGAGTTCGGTCGTCGCGTCGGGGTGCTGTCCGTAGAGGCGCTGCAGGATCGCCTGCGTCTCGGCCGCCGACTTCAGCGCCGGCGACGTCGAGGCCGTCGCCGCCGTCTTCCTTGGCGCCACTGGAGCCTTGCCCGACGGGGCAGGGCGGGCGCGCTTCGACGAACCGGGCATGTTGCCAGCTTACCGCGAACCGTCGACCCGTTCGCCGTCGCGCGTCGCCGCCACGCCCGCTCCGGTCATCAGCCTGTCCGCCGCCGGAGCACTCCGCCGGCATCGGCACCGCCCTGGCGAGCACCGAGGCGGCCACTCCCCGAGCGACCGGACACGTGCCGATCGGTCGACCGTGCGCTCGACGCCGCGGCCTGCCGGCCACCGTAGCGCCGACCGCCGTACCCGTAGCTCGGCGACACGTAACGCTGATCGACGAGCACGCGGAGGCCGCAGCGGACGCGCAGCACGTCGGCCGTGGCGCTGTGGCTGTCCGGCTTGACGAGCGGGAACAGAGGCATCTGCGGACCGGTGGGCTGCAGGTTCGACAGAACCAGGCCAATACCGCCGACAGGCTGGCGTCGCCACATCACCTTGAGCAGCGAAGCAGCGGCCGCGCGCAGGTCCTCTTCGAGGGCAGTGGCTTCCCGCAGCGTGATGCTGCGCACCAGCCGATTCGGCTGCGGACGCGTGGTCGCAAGGATGGGCGCTACGCCCTCCGCCGTTCCGGTACCCTGGGCCGGCGCTTCGGCGGCTGCTGGCGGTCGCACGCGCAGCGTCACCGTGCGCGCGAACCAGCCCATCGATCGCAGCCGCATCGCGAGCACGTCGGCGAGGTGCCGGACGACCTCGGCGAGCTCGGCTTCCGGCGCGAGCGGGTGCGTGAGCGTGACTTCGCGGGCAATCGAGCGCGGCGGCTGTGAGCGGTCCACCGGGCGGGTGTCCTCGCCCTTCGCCCAGCGGACGAATGACGGACCGCGCGTGCCGAGCAGCGCCTTGGCGCGTTCGTCCGACAGCGCCGAGAGATCGCCCAGCGTCATGATGCTTTCCATGACGAGCCGCTGCCGTGCGCCGGCCGGCAGATCCGGCAGCAGGCCGACGTCGAGCGACGCGAGCAGCCGCGCCTCGTAGCCGGGCATGGCGTAAAGCACGCCACGCGGCCGCGAGATGCGCGACGCGATCTGCGCCGCCGCGCGCGACCGCGCGATGCCACAGGAGACGTCGAAGCCGAGCTCACGCAAGAGGCGCTGGCGAACGCGCTCGGCCACACGCAGACCATCCCCGGTGCCGGCCCCGGGGCCGGCGCCAGCGGTGCTGCCGGCGGACGCGACCGGCGCGCCGACCTCAATGAACAGCGAGTCGATCGCCGTCCACTCGACCGCCGCGCCAGCGCCCGTCATGTGCGGGTCGCGCAGGATTTCATCCACAGCGGCGGACGCCTCGAGGTAGCGCTCGACGGCGCCGTCGAGGAACGCGGCATCCGGACAGCGCGCCGCGGCGATCGCCAGGCTCAGCCCGGGGTGCACGCCGCGCCGTGTCGCCTCGGCGCAGGCGGCGACCACGACGCCGTGCGTCGACGGCTGGCCGCCGATGACCACGGGCCGCGAGGCCAGCCGGGGGTCGAGCTGCCGTTCGACGGCCACGAAGAAGCCGTCCAGGTCGACGTGGATGATCTCGGGCATCTCAGTTCACCGGTCTCCGGGGCTAGTGGCCCGAATCAGTCGTTTCGGTAGTGCCTCTCGGGCGGGGCATCCCGTCTGGTG
>JBDSLU010000359.1:0-6389 GCA_039916225.1 Vicinamibacteraceae bacterium | reverse complement strand
CAGGCATCTGGCCGCGGCGGTGCCGTATTTTCCGGCTGAGACCGCCTTCGTTGTGGTCGTCGACCCGGGCGTCGGCAGCGCCCGCCGCGCCCTGGCGGTGCGGGCCGGCGGTTCGTGGTTCGTCGGGCCCGACAACGGCGTGCTGACGCCCGCGCTGGCGGCCGACGCGACCGTCGTCGAGATCACCGAGCCTCGCTACATGCGCGACGTCGTCAGCGCGACCTTCGAGGGCCGCGATCGGTTCGCCCCGGCGGCGGCCTGGCTGCTGCGTGGGGTGCCGCTCGAGGCGCTGGGCCCGCGCGTCGCCGATCCCATCCGGCTCGAGCCGCCCCGCGCCACCGTTGCCGACGGCGTCCTGCACGGCGTGCTCGTCGCCGCGGATCGCTTCGGCAACGTCGCGACGTCCCTCGATCGGGCGTCCCTGGACGCCTTCGCCGGCGGCGCCGCGGTCAGGCTGACGCTCGGCGGCGAGCCGCTCCGGCTGGTCGTCACCTACGCGGAAATCGCCGACGGGGAAGTCGCGGCGCTGTTCGGCAGCGCCGGCCTGCTCGAGGTAGCGGCGCGGTCGGCGCCCGCCCTCGGCCGACCCGGCGTCCATCCAGGGGCGCCCGTGACGATCGTTCTCCAAGACTGATACCCTGCCAGCGCCATGATCGACTTCGATCTGACCGACGAACACCGGCTGCTGGAGCAGACGGTCAAGGAGTGGGCCGGCCGTGAGGTCGCGCCGCGGATCAAGACCCTCGATCGCGAGCATCGCTTCGATCCCGGGATCCTGCCGCAGATGGCCGGGCTCGGCCTGCTCGGCGTGTCGGTGCCGACCGAGTACGGCGGCGCCGGCATGGACTACGTCAGCCTCGGCGTGGTCAGCGAGGAGCTCGAGTACGTCGACACGTCGCTGCGCGTGATCGTGTCGGTGCACGTCGGCCTGAACTGCCTGTCGCTGCTGGCGTGGGGCACCGAGGCGCAGAAGCAGCAATACCTGGTGCCGCAGGCCAAGGGCGAGAAGATCGCCACCTTCGCCCTGACCGAGCCGTCGGCCGGCAGCGACGCGCGCGGCATCAAGTCGACCGCGATCAAGAAGGGCGACCGCTACGTCCTCAGCGGCGAGAAGATGTGGATCTCGCTCGCCGACGTCGCCGATCACGTGCTCGTCATCGCCTGGAGCGATCTCGAGAAGATGCGGCAGCGCGACACCTCGGGCCTGAGCGCGTTCTTCGTCGAGCGCCGTTTCAAGGGCTTCTCGAGCGGCACCCTGACCGAGAAGTGGGGCATCCTCGCCGGCAACACCGGCTTCCTGAAGTTCGACGACGTCGAGGTGCCGGCCGAGAACCTGATCGGCCGCGAAGGCGAGGGCTTCAAGATCGCGATGTTCGCGCTCGACCAGGGGCGCTACACGGTCGCCGCCGGGGCCACCGGCCTGATCCGCGCCTGTCGCGACGCCTCGGTCAATTACGCCCTCGATCGCGAGACGTTCGGTGTCCCGATCGGCGAGCACCAGCTGGTGAAGGAAATGATCGCGCGCATGGAGGCCGACTATCAGTCGACCCGCCTGCTCTGGCTGCGCTCCGGCTGGTTGAAGAACATCGGCCGCCGCAACACCCGCGAAACGGGCCTGGCCAAGTGGATGGCGACGATCGCGTCGGAGCGGGCGGCCGGTGACGCGGTGCAGATCCACGGCGCCAACGGCTACTCCGACGAGTATCCGGTCGGCCGCTTCTATCGCAACTGCAAAGGCGCGGTGATCTACGAGGGCACTCGCGAGATCCACACGATCATGCAGGCCGACTACCTCCTCGGCTATCGCACCGATCGGCCGACGCGCTGCGAACTGCCGCCGTACTCGCCGCAGACGTGATGCGCTGGGGCCACGAGAGCCGGGGGCTCGTCGTCGATCCGACGCTCGACGCGGCGGCCTTGGAACGCGCCCTGGTCGTTCCGGCCTCGGTCCTCGATCGGGGCGGCGTGGTCGCCTTCCCGACGGAGACCGTCTACGGGCTGGCCGCCGACCCCGCGTCGTTGGCGGCGGTCGCCAAGGTCTTCGACGTCAAGGGACGCGCGATCGGCGAGCCGTTGCCGCTCATTGCGGCCGACGTCGATGCGGCCCGCAGCGTCGCGGCCGTGTGGAGTGCGATCACCGCGCATCTGGCGGCGACGTTCTGGCCCGGTCCGCTCACCCTGCTCGTGCCGGTCGACGAATCGCAGGTGACGCCCGGCGTCACGGCGGGGAAGGCCACGGTCGGCGTCCGCGTCTCCAGTCACCCGGTGGCGCGGGCGCTCGCGGCGGTTTCCCCGTCGGGACTGATCACGGCGACCAGCGCCAACCGGTCGGGCACGCCCGACCATGCCACCGCCGAGGCCGTGATGGCGGCGTTCGCCCATCGCGTCGATCTGGTGGTCGACGGCGGGCCCTCGCCGGGCGGCTCGGCGTCGACGATTGTGGACGTGTCGGAGGCGGTTCCCCGCCTCATCCGGGAGGGCCCGATCGCCTTCGCCCGCGTGCTAGAATCGCTGCGATAACCCCGGATTTCGGCAGCCCTTTCCCGCACAGCACATGAGTCAATCCGTCGCCGGCCGCCAGGGTGAACGCGGGCGGCAGCGCGCGGCCCTCGTGGGTCTGGCCACGGGCCAGGTCACCCGGGCCGCCGCCGATCACAGCCTCGAAGAACTCGACGGACTGGCCCGCGCGGCCGGTGCGGAAGTCGTGCTGCGCGTCGTCCAGGAACGACCGGCCCCCGATCCCGCGCTCTACCTGGGCCGCGGCAAGGTCGGGATGCTGGCCAGCGCCTGCGCCGAGCTGGACGTCGGCCTCATCATCGTCGACAACGAGCTCAGCCCGGCGCAGCTGCGCAACCTCGAGAAGGAAACGAAGCTCGCGGTCCTCGACCGCACGCAGTTGATCCTCGACATCTTCGCCCGCCGGGCGCGGACTCGTGAGGGCCAGCTCCAGGTCGAGCTCGCCCAGCTGAAGTACCTGATGCCTCGGCTGGTCGGGTCGGGCGACTGGCTGTCGCGCCTCGGTGGTGGCATCGGCACCCGCGGGCCGGGCGAAACCAAGCTCGAAGTCGATCGCCGGCACATCCGGCACCGCCTCAGCGTCATCGGCAAGCAGATCGCCGACGTCAAGGCGCGGCGCGCCCAGCTGCGCGATCGCCGGCGCGAGGGTCTCCTGCCGACGGTGGCGCTGGTCGGCTACACCAACGCCGGCAAGACGACCATGTTCAACCGGCTGGCGCGCCAGGAGGCCTTGGTCTCGGACGCGCTGTTCGTCACGCTCGATCCGCTGCTGCGCCAGGTGCGCCTCCGCGAAGGCCCGCAGATCCTGCTGTCCGACACGGTCGGCTTCATCGATCGCCTGCCGCACAGCCTGGTCGCGGCGTTCCGCGCCACGCTCGAAGAAGTGGTGCAGGCCGACCTGCTCCTGCACGTGGTCGACGCCGCCGACCCCGATCGCGAGCGCCACATCGAAGCGGTCGAGCGCGTGCTGACCGAGATCGAGGCCCACGAAGTGCCGCGCTTGCGGGTCTACAACAAGGTCGACCGCATCTCCGACGACGAACGGGCCCGCCTCGAGGCCGGGCCGGACGGCGCGGTCAGCGTCTCCGCGGCGGCCGGCACCGGCATCGATCTACTCGAGCGCGAGGTGAGCCGACGGCTCGCCCTCGACACCGAGCGCGTCCGGCTCGAATTCGACGAGCAGGACGAAGGGCACAAGGCGCGCATCGCCCGCCTCTATCGCCACGGGCGTGTGCTGAGCCACCAGGCCGAGGCCGGCCGGATCGCGATCGAGGCGGACGTGCCGCGGCGCTGGCTGGCGCGCCTCTCGGGCGACGACGCGGCGCGATGAGGATCCGGACGCCGACGCGCATCGGGATCCCGGTACTGGCCGTGGCGCTGGCCGCAATGACGTTCGGCGCGGCGGCCTGCGGACCGAAGCGCCTGCCGCCGCCCGCGGCGAGCGCTGCCGCGCCGGCGTTTCCGACGTTCGAGCGTCCCGAGCTGGTCGAGCCGCTGCCGGTGACGCCGCCGGCTGTCGTCACCGTGCGCTACGACGAGGGCTGGACGCGCCTGCAGGCGGGGCGGCCCGATGAAGCGGCCGCCATCTTCGCCGAAGTCATCCGCAGCACACCGGCGTTCTATCCGGCGCGGGCGGCGCACGGCTATGCACGCCTGGCCGCGCGCGACGGCGCCGGCGCCATCGCCAGCTTCGACGCGGCGCTGGCGGCGCGCCCCGGCTACGTCCCCGCCCTGGCTGGTCGGGCCGAGGCGCTCATCGCCGCCAGCCGCGGCGTCGAGGCGATCGCCGCGCTCGAAGCGCTGATCGCCGCCGATCCGCAGCGCACCGCAGCGCGCACCCGTCTCGAGACGCTGCGCCTGCAGGTCATCGAAGGCCTCATTGGCGAGGCCCGTGGCGCGCGGCAGCGGGGCGATCTCGACGCGGCGCGAGCGGCGTGGACCCGTGCCGTCGAGGCGTCGCCGGACAGCGCGGATTTCCTGCGCGAGCTGGCCCAGGTCGAGCGCCAGGCCAACCAGCTCGATGCCGCGCTCACGCACGCGCGGGCGGCCCTCCTGCTCGACGACGGCGACGCCAGCGGCCACGCGTTGGTCGGTGAACTCGAGAGCGCTCGCGGCAACCTGCGGCCGGCGCTCGAGGCGTTCCAGCGGGCCGCGGCGCTCGAGTCCCGGCCGGAGTTCGGCGCCCGCATCGAGGATCTCGAGCGGCGCATCGATCTGGCCGGCATGCCGGTGGCGTTCCGCAGCATCAGCGAGCGCGGCGCGATCTCGCGCGCAGATCTCGCGGCGCTGCTCGGGGTGCGCCTCGAGCCGCTCCTCGCCGCGGCCCGCAGTCAGCCGATTCCGCTGATGACCGACGTGCGCGGCCACTGGGCGCAGCGCTGGATCCTCGATGTGTCTCGCGCCGGCATCATGGAGGTGTTCCCGAACCACACCTTCCAGCCGGGGACGACGGTGCGGCGGTCGGATCTCGCCCGGGTCGTCGGCTTGCTCTTCACGAGAGTCCAGGCGTCCGATCCGGGCGCGGCCGGGCGCTGGCGCGGGCGCACGGTCGAAATCACCGACGTGGCCGCCGGCAACGCCGTTCGTGAAGCCGCCGACCTGACCGTCGAGGCCGGCATCCTCAGCCTCGATCCGGGCGGCGCGTTCTCGGCCACTCGTGCCGTCTCCGGCGCCGAAGCCATTGCCGCCATCGATCGGCTGGTCGCCCTCACCGGCGTCCCACGCCGGTAGCCGTCTCCACGGGCTCCTGACGTCGCCATGTCCGCGCTCACCGCCGCCAACCAGCTCACGCTCCTGCGGATGCTCCTCATCCCGGTGCTGGCGCTGCTCGTGCTCTACGACCGTATGGGCTGGGCGCTGATCGTGCTCATCCTGGCCACCCTGACCGATGCCTTCGACGGCCTGCTGGCTCGTCGCGCCGGTCAGCTCACCACGCTCGGCGCGTGGCTCGATCCGGTCGCCGACAAACTGCTGATCGCGACGATGTTCGTGCTGCTCACACTGCCGTTGCCGCACTTGGTGCAGCGCGTGCCACTGTGGTTGACGGTACTGGTGATGAGCCGCGACATCGGCATCGTCGTCACCGTCGCCATCGTCAACCTGGCCGTCGGGCGCCGCACGTTCCCACCATCGATCTTCGGCAAGGCCGCGACCGCCACCTTCATGATGACGGCGGTGCTGACGCTGTGGGCGAACTACATCAACCAGCCGATGCTGCTCGTCGACCTGTGCGCCTACCTGTCGCTGGCGCTGACGGTGATCTCCGCCCTGCACTACGCCGCCTACATCACCGGCTTCGCGGGCGGGCGCGCCAACACGTAGTGTCCCGAGTCAGAGATGCCGTGGACGCCTCGATGACGCGGACGACGATGCGCCCCACTCTTCGCGGAAGCCGGGACCGCAGCGCGTGGTTCGACGCCCTCGGCCGGCGCCTCCGGCTCGACGACGATCGATGGCACGACGGCCGGCTGGTCGCGTTCTCCGTCGAGACGGGGCAGCGCGGCTTGAAGGGGACGTTCGGCGCCACGCTGCGTGCCGAGGTGTACGGGGACGGCACGCGTGCGCGGCGTCGGACGCCGCTGACGGTCACATTCGGCGGTGTGCGTGAGGTGATCACGACGCTCAGCGGTCGCGAGCTCGTCGACATGGGCAACGACCACATCGTGTTCGCGCGGCTGAACGAGACGTCGGACATGCTGGATCTCAGCATCCACCTGGCCGGCGGCCACATTCGCATCGTCGCCGAGCGCTGCGCGGTATCGACGCGCCTAGGCCGGCGACGGATCAGCGCGCGCCGCTGAGATCGGATCGCCCGCCTCCCGCGCAGGTATCGCTCGCAGACTCGCGTGCGCCGACGGCTCGTCGCCTCGTCG
>JBDSLU010000358.1:0-2528 GCA_039916225.1 Vicinamibacteraceae bacterium | reverse complement strand
CGCTCCCACAGCTTGGCCAGCTTGAGGAACACGTACCAGCTGTTCATCGCCGACACCACCAGGCCGGCGGTGCCGGCCGTGAAGCCGCGGCGCAGGACGTAGTTGCGGAGGAAGGCGAGCGGCGGGTGCAGGGCGATGCCCAGGAGGGACGTGTCGCGGCCACGGGCGGCGTTGGCTTCGGCGGCGAGCGTCGTGTAGCGATCGATCGTCTGCAGGTGGTCGGAGAGGTCGCGGTAGCCCTCGTGGAGGATTTCGCCGCGAAGCGTCGGCACGTCGCCGTCGAGGCGCACCGACTCGTGCACCGTGCGGGTCTCGTCCCAGCGACCGGCGCGGCGATCGTAGAGCCGCAGCTGCCAGTCGGGGTACCAGTCGGTGGCGCGCAGCTCACGCCCGAAGGCGCGGGTCACGCGGGGCACGCGGTAGCCGCGGGCCGTCGGACCGGCCCCGAGCAGGGCGCGGATCTCGTCCGCGAGGGCCGGCGACACTTGTTCGTCGGCATCGATCGAGAGAATCCAGTCGTGCGACGCCAGGTCGGCGGCGCGGTTCTTCTGCTGGGGGAAGCCGGGCCAGCCCTCGACGAACACCCGGGCGGAGGCGCGGCGGGCGATGTCGGCGGTGGCGTCGGTGCTGCCGGCGTCGACGACGACGATCTCGTCGGCCCAGGCGACCGAAGCCAGCGCGGCGTCGAGCCGCGCGGCCTCGTTCTTCGTGATGATGGTGACCGAGACGCGCACCGGAGGCACGCGCCATTGTAGGGCCCCTGACGACCCGGGAGTCGTCAGGGGAAGGGCCGGGTTGCTACCGGCCGGTCGGGGTTACCGGCCGGTCGGGGTCTGGGCGACACCGCCGCCGGCGCCGCCTTCCTGGACCGCCTGGAATTCGACCAGCGACTTCACGTAGTCGATGATCGAGCTCAGTTCGTTGAAGCGGGCGTTGGCGAGGTCGCGCTGGGCGATCAGGACGTCGATGCTCTGGGCCAGGCCGACCGCGAACTTCTTGCGCGCCGCGTCGAGCTGCCGTTCGGAGAACACGCGCGCCGAGGTCGTCGACTCCACGCGCTTACGGTTGGTGTTGACGTTGCGGGCGACGCTGCGCACCTGGGTGGCCACGCCCAGCTCGCTGCTGCGGAGCGACAGCTCCTGCTGCGAGTAGGCGAGCTTGGCGCGGGTGTACTGCACCTTCTGGATGCTGTTGCCGAGCGGCACCGCGACCTGGACGCCGACCGACCAGGTGGGGAAGTCGAAGCCGAAGAGATCGCCGAGTACCGTGCCGAAACCGCGCGAGGTGGTCTCGAGCGGTATACCCGGGTCGAAGGGGTTGTTGGGGTCGGGCTCGCCGCGCCGCGTCACCTGGACACCGCCCTGGGCATTGAGGCCGTAGTCGACCACGGCATTGAGCAGCGGCTTTCGCTGGTCCTTGTAGAAGTCCAGGTTGATCTGCGCCGCCTCGAGCTGCTTGCGCAGCTGGATCAGGTCGGTGCGCTTGCCGAAGGCGTTCTTGATTGCCCCTTCGACGTCCACGTCCACCTGCGTGGTCGGCAGCTGCGGCGCGTCGGCGAGGTCGAGGTCCAGCGTCCAGAACTCGGGCGCCTTGGGGTCGTAGATGAGGGCGCGCAAGGCGTCTTCGGCCTCGTCGATCTGGGCGGCGGCGATGATGGCCGCTTCCTCGTTGCGGGCGACTTCGGCCTCGGCGCCGACGACGTCGATCGGGGCCATCGTGCCGACTTCGACGCGCGTCCGGTTGTCACGCAGCGTCTGCCGCGAAATGTCGAGTGAGGCCTGGGCAACGCCGAGGTTGTAGCGGGCGCCGACCAGCGTCCAGTAGGCCAGGCGCACGGCCCGCGCCGTCGCAATGATCTGCTGCTGCAGCTGGACGTCGACGATTTCCTGGTTCTTCTTCTGGATCCGGTAGGAGGCACGGTTGCCGTCGATCTTGAAGCCGCGGAGCAGCGGCTGCGTCAGGTTGAAGCTGACCGACGACGCCAGGCTCGGATTGAAGCTGGAGAACGTGTTGTTCGACCGCGCCCGCGTTGCGTCCCAGCCGATGCTGTAGGACGTGCCCGTCGGCAGGATCTGGTCGACGCTCGCGGAGCCGAAGAACGAGCGGTTGGTCAACGTGTCGATGGCGCCGGACAGCGAGCTGTTCGGCTCCTGCGAGCTGCTGTTGAACCGGAGCTGGCCGGAGAGCTGCGGCAGCCAGACGCCGCGCGACTGGTCGACCGTCAGCTGCTGGAGCTGCGGATCCACCTTGGCCACCTGCACGTCGAGGTTCTGCTCGAGGGCGGCCTGGACGGCTTCGTCGATGGTGAGCCGGCGGACGGCGCCGCCGCCGCGCTGCTCCTGGATCGGGCCCGCCTGCGAGGCGGGCGTGACCGCCGTGCCTTGCCCGGCCGGCGTCGGGGCTGGAGGCACCGGCTGCGCCGCCGGCGCCGGTACGGGCGCCGCGCCCGGCGTCGGCGCGGGCTGGCCTTGCGTCGGTGGGGCCGGGGCGGGCTGCGCTGCGACAGGCTGGGCAGGTGCAGGCGCGGG
>JBDSLU010000357.1:0-14805 GCA_039916225.1 Vicinamibacteraceae bacterium | reverse complement strand
CGCCGGCCTCATCACGTGATGCGCGACCTTCCGCGGGATGGCGCGCGAGGAGACATCGATGCTGGAAACACTTGCCGTCATTCTCGTCCTCATGTGGCTGCTCGGTATGGTGACGTCGTACACCATGGCCGGCTTCATCCACCTGCTGTTGCTGCTCGCGCTCGTCGTGGTGGTCGTCCGCCTGCTGTCAGGCCGACGCGTCGTGTCATAGGGCGGGGTGGCGACGGCCCGACCCGGGCCGTCGCGCGTCCCCGACCATGCCCCTCTCGCACGTCGTCGCTACCCGGATCGATGTGATCCCCCTGGGCCCGCCGCCTGCCAGGGGCGCGCGGATGCCGCTGGCGGATTGGACGGGTGGGTGGTAACGTCCAGCGGGTTTTTATGCAGGCCCCTCCGCCGGTCGCGGACGAATCGGGGCGGCTCGAAGCGCTGCAGCGCTACAAGATTCTGGAGACGCCGCCCGAAGCAGTCCTGGACGATCTCGCCAGGCTGGCGGCCTACGTGTGTCGCACGCCGATTGCGCTCCTGACGCTGGTCGATCGCGACCGGCAATGGTTCAAGTCGCGCATCGGCTTGTCGGTGGCCGAGACCCCTCGGCACCTGGCTTTCTGCGGCCACACCATCCACGCCGAGACGCTGTTCGTCGTCGAGGACACGTGGTCCGACGAGCGGTTCTCCGATCATCCCCTCGTTCTCGGCGACCCCTACCTCCGCTTCTATGCCGGTGCGCCACTGCGCACGCCCGACGGCCACGCCATCGGGACGCTCGCCGTCGCCGACGTCGTCCCGCGTCAACTGACGCCGGAGCAGCTCGACGCCCTCCGCGTCCTCGGCCAGCAGGCCATGGCGCAGCTCGAGTTGCGGCGCCAGGCGCTCGATCTGGCCGAGAGTGAAGCCCGCGCCGAAGCGGTCGCCGCCGGCCGCGACCGTGCGGAAGACGCCTTCCGCGAGCAGGCGGTGCAGCTCGATGCCGCCCTCGACGTGGCCGGCATGGACGTCTGGTTCACCAACCTGCAGACCGGCGAGATCGGACGCGTTCGCCGCGGTGGCCCGGTCAGCCGGTTGCCCGACGCGGTGACGCCGAGGACGAGCGCCGAGTTCATGGCGCTCGTGCACGAGGAGGATCGGGCCAGTCTTGCCGCGCAGATCGAGCGGGCGAGGCGCGACGGTGTCTACGGCGCCGACTTCCGCATCGTGCTGCCCGACGGCGAGGTGCGCTGGGTGTCGTCGCGCGGTCGCTGCCTCTACGATCCCGACGGGACGCCGACCGCCATGACCGGCGTCGATCTCGACATCACCGAGCGCAAGCGCGACGAGCTGCGGATCAGCCACTTGAACCGCGTCTACGCGGTGATGAGCGACATCAACCAGACCATCGTCCGCGAGCCGGAGCTCGATCGCCTGCTCGACGAAGCCTGCCGCGTCGTGGTCGAGACGGGCGGCTTCCGGATGGCGTGGCTCGGCCTGGTCGATCCGCAGAGCGGGCGCTTGATCCGACGGGCCCAGGCCGGGGCCGACGACGCGACGCAGCAGGTCATCGATCGGATGATCGTCGCCGAGCCCCCGGCAGGATGCGCTTTCACCGCCCGGGCGCTGGCGTCGGGGCAGCCGCAGGTCTGCGAGGACATCGCCGACGACCCCGAGGCACAGTCGTGGCGGGCCGCCGCGCTCGATCGCGGCTACCGGACGATGGCGGCCTTCGCCATCGTCCGGAACGCGCGGGTCATCGGCGCGTTCAACATCTACGCCGATCAGCCGGGCGTCTTCGATGGCGAGGAGCGTCGCCTGCTGAGCGAGCTCGCCGGTGACATCGGCTTCGCCATCGGCACCCACGAGCGCGAGCACGAGCGGCTGCGAGCCGAGGAGCAGCGACGTGCCGCGGAGGACCGGTTCCGCCAGCTCGCCGAGGCCATCCAGCAGGTGTTCTGGATGACCGACGCGCACGGCACGCTGCTCTACGTCAGCCCGGCCTTCGAGACGATCTTCGGCCTGTCGTGCGCGAGCGTCGCGGCGTCGCCCGGCCTGTGGATGGACGCCGTCCATCCAGATGATCGCGAGCGGGTCGAGCACGCGGCCTACACCCGGCTGCGACGCGGCGAGTACGACGAGGTCTATCGGATCGTTCGCCCCGACGGTGCCGTGCGCTGGATCCGCGACCGCGCCTTCCACGTCTACGACGACGATGGCGTGCTGCATCGGCTGGTCGGCACGGCCGCCGACGTCACCGAGCAGCGGCAGCTCGAGGAGCAGCTGCAGCAGGCGCAGAAGATGGAGATCGTCGGCCGTCTGGCCGGCGGCGTCGCCCACGACTTCAACAACCTGCTCACGGTCATCAACGGGATGACCGACCTGGTGCTCGCCGGCCTCGCCCACGACGACCCGGCCAAGCCGGATCTGCTGCAGATTCGCCAGGCCGGCGATCGCGCCGCGGCGCTCACCGGCCGGCTGCTGGCGGTCAGCCGGCGCCAGATCCTCAAGCCGGAGCTCATCGATCTCAGCGCGGTCGCCACCGGGCTGCGCGACATGATTCAACGCCTGGTGGGCGAGGACGTCGCGCTGGTCCTGGAGCTGGCTCCCGGCCTCGCCAGCGTCAAGGCCGACCCCGGGCAGATCGAACAGGTGATCCTGAATCTCGTCGTCAACGCCCGCGACGCAATGCCGGACGGCGGCACGCTGACCATCGAGACGCGCACCGTGCATCTCGACGCGGTCTATGCCGCCGATCATCCGGGGACGCGGCCTGGACCGCACGCCATGCTGGCGGTGCGCGACAGCGGCGTTGGCATCGACGAATCGATCCGCCGGCGCATCTTCGAGCCCTTTTTCACCACCAAGGCGCAGGGCAAGGGCACCGGCCTCGGCCTGTCGATGGTCTACGGCATCGTCAAGCAGAGTGGCGGCAGCATCTGGTTCCACAGCGAAACCGGTCACGGGACCCGGTTCACGATCTACCTGCCGCACGTCATCGGCGCGCCGGCAACGCGGCCGATCCCGCCGCCGGTGTCGGCGGCGCGCGGCCAGGAAACGGTGCTGGTCGTCGAGGACGAGCCGCCGCTGCGCGAGCTGGCGGCGCGCATCCTGGTGGCCTCCGGCTACACGGTCCTGCAGGCGGCCAACGGACCCGACGCGCTGGCGCTGATCGCGCGGCGCGCCGATCCGGTGCACCTCGTGTTCACCGATGTCGTCATGCCCGGCATGAACGGCCGCGAGCTGGCCGCCCGCCTCTCGGTGCTCCACCCGGCGATCCGTGTGCTCTACACGTCGGGCTACACCGAGGACGCGATCCTGCGCCACGGCGTCCTCGACGATCCGCGCCGCTTCCTGAGCAAGCCCTACACGCCTGGGGTGCTCCGCCGCCGCATTCGGGAAGCGCTGGACGGCTGAATCCGCGGCAATTCCCAACTCCCAACTGCCAATTCCCAAAGCACTCCCAAGGCCCAAGCCCCAACCTGGCCGGGCCCGACGTCGGCCGGCTCTCCGTTCGTAGTTGGGCGTTGGGAATGCCTTGGTAGTTGGAAGTTGGAGATTGGGAGTTCGAGGCGGGCCGTGCTCACGCGCGTCGCACGATGTCGACCGCGACGCGCGTCAACTGCTCACCGCCGCGTTGCTTGGTGGCAGCGGGTCCTCTCAGGACCCGCCGGGGCGGCCGTCGAGCGGGCGTCGGCTATTCGCCGCGCTGGGCGCGCGGCGGCGCCGCCCGCCGGCCGCGGCGTCGGGCGGCCGCGTCAGGGGCGTCGCACGATGTCGACTGCGACGCGCGTCCGCTGCTCACCGCCGCCGAGGATCACGCCGCGGATGGGGCTGACGTCGGCGTAGTCGCGGCCCCAGGCCAGCGTGATGTGGCGATCGACCGGGACGCGATCGTTGGTCGGATCGGCGTCGATCCAGCCGGTGCCGGGCACGTACAGCGCGATCCAGGCATGCGACGCGTCGACGCCGACCAGGCGTGGTTCGTCCGGTCGCGGCGAGGTCTCGAGATAGCCGCTGACGTAGCGCGCCGGCAGGCCGAGCGAGCGCAGGCAGGCGATCTGCAAGTGGGCGAAGTCCTGGCAGACGCCGCGGCGCAGCCGGAAGACCTCGGCCACCGGCGTCGCGACGGTGGTCGCGCCGGGCGCGAAGGTCAGGTCGCGGTGCAGGCGATGGGTGAGATCGACGAGCCCGTCGACGATCGCCCGTCCTTTGCTGAAGGACTCGGCGGCGTAGGCGGCGTAGGCGGGCCCGCCGGCGACGAGCGGCGAGTCGACGATGAAATCGTAGACGTCGATCGGCAACGCGTCGACGCCGTCGCGTACCGTTTCCCACGCCGGTGAGCGCGGCGGCAGGGGCGGCGGCGCCGCGACGTCGACCGCGGCCCGCGACGTCACCGACAGCCGGCGATGGGGGCCCTGCATGGCGAAGAAGGCGACCGGGTTGCCGAAGATGTCCTCGTGCTGGCGCAGCACCGCCGGTGCCGGATCGAAGGCCCAGCTGTGAGTCAATGGGACCTGATGGCTCGAGGGGCGCGGCTTGAGCCGGGCCAGGTGATGCGAGACCGAGACCCGCTCTTCGTAGTCGACGGCGGTGACGTGCGTGATGTCGTAGATCATCGCGGGACTAGCTGACGCGCGACACGGCGTGGCTGAAGTAGTAATGCGACAGCGTGTCGGACAGTTCGCCGAGGCCTCGCGCCGTCTCTTTGAGCAGCCGATCGAGCGGCTCGGGCCGCCCGGCGGTACGGGCCGCGCAGAGCGCGGTCACGTCGGCGCCGCGGATCGCGGCCAGCAGTCGCGCCGCCAGCGCCTGCTCGCGGGTCGACGCCGGCGCACCGGGATCGCGCGGCAGGCCGTCGATGTGCGCCGCCAGCGCCTGCAGCTGAAAGGCGAGCGAGCGCGGCACGCTGTCGTCGGCGACCAGCAGGTCGAGGACCGGGGCCAGGCTGGCCTCGGCGTAGTAGCGGCGCCGGTAGGTCATGCTGCTGTCGCCGATCTCGAGCAGCGGCCAGAGCGCCGCCGAGTCGCTGCCGCCGGCCGGCAGCATGGCGCGTATCACCGTCGCCAGCGTCGCGCCCCGCTCGAGACGACGGCCGGCGCTGAGGAAGCGCCAGCCGTGGCCGCGGGTCATGTTCTCGGCCTCGACACCGCTGAAGGCGGCGAGGGTCAGCACGATCCGGTTCAGCAGCACGAGCGCGTCGCCGGCGCGATCGCAGTCGACGTCGCCGCGCAGATCCTGATGCAGCTGGTTGAGGATGCGCCAGGCGTCGCCGGACAGACGGTCGCGGAGCAGCCAGGCGACATGGCGCAACTGGCCGAGCGTCTGGCGGAGGCCAGACGGCCGGTGCTCGTCGAGCATCGCGTCCAGTGTCTGGGCCTCGAGGTCGGCAATCGACACGCTGGCCGGAGCGTCCTTCGGCACCAGCTCCAGCGTCGCCATCGCCCGCACCATGGCCGCCAGCTCCGGTGCGTCGTCGATGCTGGCCGCTTCGACCAGCCGCGAGGTGGCGGCCCGGAAGACGCGCACCAGGCTCTCGCAGCGCTCGGCGTAGCGCCCCAGCCAGAACAGGTTGTCGGCGACGCGGCTCGAGAGATCCTTCGGCGCGCGATCGACGGCGACCGGGGTGCCGGCCGGCGCCAGCAGCGACACCGGCGCGACCGGCCCGTCCGACAGGATCCAGGTGTCCTTGCTGCCGCCGCCGCTCTGCGTCGAGACGACCGAGGACGCGGTGGCGTCGGCGACGCGGGTCAGTCCGCCGGGCATCACGGCGTAGCCCTCGCCGCCGGCTTCGGCGGCGGCGAAGGCGCGGACCACGATCGACCGCGGCGTGAGCCGTCCATCGGCCCACACCGGCGCTGTCGAGAGGGCCAGCGCCATCTGGCCGACGAACTCGCCCGGCCGTTGCCGGATTTCCGCGATCAGCGCCGCGCGCTCGTGCCGCGACAAGCAGGCGCCGAACGCCGGCTCGCGCCGGATCCGCGAATAGGCCGGCTTGATCACCATGTCGTCGAGGTGGGCGATGACGTGATCGCGTTCGAGCGGC
This sequence comes from Vicinamibacteraceae bacterium, assembly GCA_039916225.1. Taxonomy (GTDB): domain Bacteria; phylum Acidobacteriota; class Vicinamibacteria; order Vicinamibacterales; family Vicinamibacteraceae; genus JBDSLU01. Next base: position 8,792 of record JBDSLU010000357.1, on the reverse strand, counting down.
TGGCCGCACCACCAGGTCGGCACCGACGGCAGGGTCAGTTCCTCGCCGAGCAGGTGTCGGCACAGACCGGGCAGGAACGGGAGCATCGCCGGCGTCTCGAGAACGCCGCTGCCCAGGGCGTTGGCGACCGCGACGCGTCCGGCGCGCACCGCCTGCACCAGGCCGGCGACGCCGAGCGACGAATCGCCGCGCAGCTCCAGCGGATCGCAGAAGCCGTCGTCCATGCGGCGCAGGATCACGTCGACCGGCTGCAGGCCCTCGACCGTCTTGAGGAAGACGCCTTCGTCGCGGACGGTCAGGTCGCCGCCTTCGACCAGCGTCAACCCCAGATAGCGGGCGAGGTAGGCGTGTTCGAAGTAGGTCTCGTTGAACGGGCCCGAGGTCAGCAGCACGACGCGCGGCGCTTCACTCGGCCGCGGCGCCAGCGCGTGCAGCATCTCGCGCAAGGCGCGGAAGAACGGCGCCAGGCGTTGGACACGGCAGTCGCGGAAGGCCTCGGGCAGGCTCCGCGACAGCACGATCCGGTTCTCGAGCGCGTAGCCGGCGCCGGACGGCGCCTGCGTCCGATCGGCCAGCACCCACCAGGCGCCATCGGGCGTCCGCGCGAGATCGACGGCGTGCAGGTGCAGGAACCGGCCGCCGGCTACCGGCAGGCCGTGGCACGGGCGCAGGAAGCCGGGGTTGGCGTAGACCAGCGCCGACGGAAGCAGGCGATCCCGCACCAGCCGCTGACCGTCGTAGAGATCGGCCAGCACCAGGTCGAGCAGCCGGGCGCGTTGGGCGAGGCCGGCCTCGAGCCGGCTCCACGCCGCCGGCGCGATCACGTGCGGCACGATGTCCAGCTGCCAGGGACGGTCCATGCCGAGCGGATCGTCGTAGACGTTGTAGGTGACGTCGTGATCGCGGATGGTGCGGCGGGCCGCCTCGAGCCGCGCCGACATCTCGGCCGGCCCGAGCGCTTCCAGCGCGCCGACCAGGCCGGCGCCGTGCGGATGGATCGCGCCGCGGGCCGCCACCATCTCGTCGAGGGCGCGGCCCTCCGGCGCGTAGTCGGCGAAGCCGCTCCAGCGGGTCGTCGTCTCCGGCATCAGGAAGGTCCGGTCAGGGATCGGCCGCGGTCCACCACCGCCGATCGTCGCATTCAGGACCGGCGCAGGTCCAGCGTGAACGGGTGATCCGGGTGTCGCTCGCTCCGCACCGGATCGAGTGGGCCGGGCGTGTGGCCCATCGCCAGGAAGCGGGCCAGGCGCCGCCCCTCCGCCTCGTAGGCGTTGATCGGCCGCGTGTCGTGGTTGCGCCCGCCCGGATGCGCGACGTGATACGCGCAGCCGCCGATCGAGCGCCCGGTCCACATGTCGACGACGTCGAAGACGAGCGGCGTGTGGACCGCGATGGTCGGATGGAGCGCGTTCGGTGGCTGCCAGGCGCGGTAGCGGAGGCCGGCGACGTACTCGCCGTGCGTGCCGGTCGGATGGAGCGGTACCTCGCGGCCGTTGCAGGCGATGACGTGGCGCCCGTCGACGAGCCCGTTCACCTTGATCTGCAACCGCTCGAGCGACGAGTCGACGTAGCGCGCCGTGCCGCCGCCGGTCGCTTCCTCGCCGAGCACGTGCCAGGGTTCGAGGGCGTGGCGCAGTTCGAGGTGGACGCCACGATAGGTGACCTCGCCGACGGGCGGGAAACGGAACTCCTGGTGCGGTGCGAACCAGCCGGCCTCGAACGGGAAGCCGGCGTCGTTCAGGCCGCCGATGACGTCGGCGAAGTCGTCGGCGATGAAATGCGGCAGCATGAACCGATCGTGCAGCTCGGTGCCCCAGCGCACCGGCACGCGGCGGTACGGCGCGTCCCAGAAGCGCGCGATGAGCGCCCGCAGCAGCAGCTGCTGGGCCAGGCTCATCCGCGCATGCGGCGGCATCTCGAAGGCCCGCAACTCGAGCAGCCCCTGCCGGCCGCTCGTGCCTTCTGGCGCGTAGAGCTTGTCGATGCAGAACTCGGCGCGATGGGTGTTGCCGGTGACGTCGATCAGCGTGTTGCGGAAGATGCGATCGACGATCCACGGCGGCACCGGCCCGGGGCCGGCGTGCGGGCCGAGCCCGTCGCCCAGCCGGTCGATCTGGGCCATCGCGATCTCGAGCTCGTGGACCTGGTCGCCACGCGCTTCGTCGACGCGCGGGTGCTGGCTGGTCGGGCCGATGAACATGCCCGAGAACAGGTAGGACAGCGACGGATGGTTGTGCCAGTAGCCGATCAGGCTGCGCAGCAGATCCGGACGGCGCAGCAGCGGGCTGTCGGCCGGCGTGGCGCCCCCGACCACGATGTGGTTGCCGCCGCCGGTGCCGGTGTGGCGTCCGTCGACCAGGAACTTCTCGGTGCCGAGGCGCGTCTGCCGCGCTTCCTCGTAGAGCGTGGTCGTGTGGTGGCTCAGCGACGTCCAACTCGCCGCCGGCTGCAGGTTGACCTCGATCACGCCGGGGTCCGGGGTCACCTTGATGTTGGCGAGTCGCGGATCGGACGGCGGTGGCTCGCCCTCGAGGATGACCGGCATCTGCAGCGCGGCGGCGGTGCCCTCGATCGCGCCGATCAGGTCGAGGTAGTCCTCGGCGGTCTTCACCGGCGGCAGGAAGACGTGCAGCCGGCCATGGCGGGCCTGGACGCACAGCGCGGTGCGGACGATCGCGCTGGCCGGTTCGCCGACGCGCGAAGGCAGGTCGAGCTCGGTCTCGCGCGGCTCGAGCGTCTGTCCCCCGCGCAGGTCTGCGACGGCCGGCACAGCGCTCGGCCGCGTGGCCTGCGGTCGCGGCGCGCGGTCGGCGGGCGGCGGCAGCGGCGGCAACGGCTCGAACGGATCCGGGCCGATCATCTCCTCTCGATCGCCCTCGGCGATCCACGGCAGGCTGTCGAGCGGCAGGCGATAGCCCATCGGCGAATCGCCTGGCAGCAGGAAGAGGTGCTCGGAGCGGAAGAACCAGGGCCCGCTGCGCCACTTCCAGCCGGACGGCGCATCGGGATCGTCGCGGCGGGCGAGTGGCAGGGCGTAACCGACGACGGCCTCGAGGCCGCGCTCGAGGAGGCCGGCGAGGCGCACCCGCTCGGCGGGGTCGTCGAGCCTGGCGCGCAGCGGGTCGAGGTTGACCGGCAGCCGGCGCTCTTTCCACAGGTAGTACCAGACGTCCTCGTAGCCGGCCACGACGCAGCCCGGCTCGACGCCGAGGCGGGTCGCGAGCGCCTCGACGAACTGCCGCGCCGTTTCCGCGTCGTGCGCGAGATCCTGCGCCTCGTCGGCGATCAGCGTGTCGTCGTGCCAGATTGGCTGGCCGTCGTCGCGCCACCAGCAGCCGAGCGACCAGCGGGGCAGCGGCTCACCCGGATACCACTTGCCCTGGCCGTAGTGGAGGAGTCCGCCCGGCGCGAAGCGCGCCTTCAGGCGCCGCAGCAGCGTGCCGGCGAGCAGGCGTTTGCGCGGACCCATCGCCGTGGTGTTCCATTCGTCGCCGTCGGGATCGTCGATCGAGACGAAGGTCGGCTCGCCGCCCATGGTGAGGCGGACGTCGCCGCGGCGCAGCGCCTCGTCGACCTTGTCGCCGAGGCGGTCGATGCGGGCCCACTCGTCCTCGGCGTACGGCTTGGTGACGCGCGGCGCCTCGAAGACTCGCGTCACCGCCATGTGGTGCGAGAACTCGACCTCGCACGCGTCGATCGCGCCGCTGATCGGGGCGGCGCTCTCCGGCTGCGGCGTGCAGACGAGCGGGATGTGGCCCTCGCCAGCGAGCAGGCCCGAGGTGGGATCGAGGCCGATCCAGCCGGCGCCCGGCACGTAGACCTCGGCCCAGGCGTGGAGGTCGGTGAAGTCGACGGCCGTGCCCGAGGGGCCGTCAAGCGCCTTCACGTCCGGCGCGAGCTGAATCAGGTAGCCGGACACGAAGCGGGCGGCGAAGCCGAGGTGGCGGAACAGCTCGACCAGCAGCCAGCCGGTGTCGCGGCATGACCCGGTCCGCTTCTCGAGGGTGGCCTCGGGCTTCTGGACGCCCGGCTCGAGGCGGATGATGTAGCCGATGTCGCCGGCCAGCCGCTGGTTGAGCGCGACCAGGAAGTCGAGCGTGCGGGTCGGCCGGCGCGGAATCGACCCGAGGAGCGTGACCAGCCGCGGGCCGGCCGGCGCCGGCGCCATGAACGGCGCCAGGTCGCGAGCCAGCGCCGGGTCGTAGGTGAACGGCCACTGCTCGGCTTCGGGCTCGAGGAAGAAGTCGAACGGGTTGATGACCGCGATCTCGGCAACGAGGTCGACCACGACCTCGAGCGAGCGCGTCTGGTCGGGGAAGACCGCCCGCGCGAGGTAGTTGCCGTGCGGATCCTGCAGCCAGTTCAGGAAGTGCGTCTCGGGCGCGATACGCAGCGAGTAGCTGACGATCGACGTCCGGCAGTGCGGCGCCGGCCGCAAGCGGATGGTCTGCGGCGACAGCGACACGAGGCGGTCGTAGCGGTAACTGGTGCGGTGGGTGAGGGCAACGTGGATGGCCATGCGCGCCGGGCAGAGCCCGGCCCTCCGTCGGCATCATAGTGAGGAACGCCGGGCCGGGCCCGGCCAACTTGGCGCGGCCCGACAGACCTGTCGGGAAATTGGCGAAAGCGACAGGCTTGTTCTAGCAGCCCGGCCGGACCCAGCGGACCAGCATCTGGCGCAGGCCTTCGAGCTGAAGCGGCTTGCTCAGGTAGTCGTCCATCCCGACCTGCAGGCAGCGATCCTTATCGCCCTGGAGGGCATGCGCGGTCATGGCGATGATCGGCGTCCGCCGCCCGCGCTCGCCGGCCCGGATCGCCTGCGTCGCCTCGTAGCCGTCGTACTCGGGCATCTGGCAGTCCATCAGCACGACGTCGTAGGGCATGCCGTTGCCGAGCACCGCCTCGACCGCCTCGCGGCCGTTGCCGGCGACGCGGGTGCGGAAGCCGAGGCGGGCGAGCTGCGCGAGCGCCACCCGCTGGTTCACCAGGTTGTCGTCGACAACCAGCACGAGGCCGCGATCGAGCGTCGGATCGGCGACCGGGGCGCGGGCGACCGGCGCCGGCAGCGGCGGCGGCGGCGCGTGGATGCCCATCACGCCGGCGAGGCAGTCGAACAGCTGCCCTTGCTTGACCGGCTTGGTCAGCGTCGCCGCCAGGCCGGCGGCGCGCAGGTCGTCCGAGGCGTCCGGCGCCAGCGACGTCATCATCACCAGCCGCGGCGTCCCAAGTCCGCCGTCGGCGCGGATCGCCTGCGCCACTTCCAGGCCGTCCATGCCCGGCATGTGGGAGTCGAGGATCGCCAGATCGTAGGGCGCGCCACGACCCGCCGCGGCCCGCAGCTCGTCGAGCGCGGCATGGCCGTCGGCGGCCTCGGCGGTACGCACGCCCCAGGCGGCGAGCTGGTGGCGGAGCACCTGGCGGTTGGTGCGATGGTCGTCGACGATCAGCACCCGCAGCTCGCCGAGCGGTGCGCTCGGGCGCGGTGCCAGCGCCGGCCGCCGCTCGAAGCGGGCCGTGAACCAGAACGTCGATCCCTCGCCGGGCGTGCTCGCGACGCCCATCTCGCCGCCCATCAGCTCGATCAGCCGGCGCGAGATGGCGAGGCCGAGGCCGGTGCCGCCGAAGCGGCGCGTGGTCGACCCGTCGGCCTGGGTGAACGGCTGGAACAGCCGCGGCACCGCCGAGGGCTCGATGCCGATGCCGGTGTCGCGCACCTCGATGCGGATGGTCGCGGCGGTGTCGGTCAACGCGGCGAAGTGGGCCGACACCGCGACCTCGCCGATGGCCGTGAACTTGACGGCGTTGCCGATCAGGTTGGCGAGCACTTGGCGCAGGCGCCCGGGATCGCCGCGCAGCACCACCGCCCGATCGGGCGCGACATCGGCCGACAGCTCGAGCCGCTTGGTCAGCGCCTGCGCGGCGAGCAGGCCGACGACGCCTTCGACGACCGCCCGCAGGTCGAAGTCGACCGAGTCGAACTGCAGTTTGCCGGATTCGATTTTCGAGAAGTCGAGGATGTCGTTGATGACGGTGAGCAGGCTGTCGGCGCTGTCCTGGATGGTGGTGACGAACTCGACCTGCTGGGCGTCGAGGTGGGTGCCGCGCAGCAGGCCGGCCATCCCGATGACGCCGTTCATCGGGGTCCGGATCTCGTGGCTCATGTTGGCCAGGAACTCCGACTTCAGGCGCGCCGACTCGAGCGCCTGGTCGCGGGCGTGGCCGACCTCGGCCTCCATCTGCTTGCGCTCGGTGATGTCGGTGATGATGCCGACGAGGACCGGCGCGCCGGTGTCGTCGTGGACCACCGACTTGCGGGTGATGACCCAGCGTTCCCGGCCCTGGGCGTCAGTCAGACGCTCCTCGTTCTGGTTGGTGCCGCCCGAGGCGAAGACCTCGTCGTCCTTCTTCCAGTAGACGTCGGCGTCGGCCTTCGGGAAGAAGTCGTAGTCGGAGTGACCGAGGACGTCGTCGCGGCGAAGGCCGGTGAACGCCTCCCAGGCGTCGTTCACTAGGATCCAGCGATGGGCGGTGTCCTTGACGAACATCGGGTTGGGCACCGCATCGAGAATCCGCAGCAGCAGGCGATCGACGATTGGCATCTGCGGTCCAATTGGCGGGTGAGGTCGAAGAGTCAATCGGCCCCTCGACCGCCGAGCTTCAACCCGGGCCTCGAACGTGGCGTCCGGCTGGTAGACTGCGCCATCGATGCGGCTCCTCGTGCGTCTCCTGGCGGTGCTGCTGGCCGCCGCCGTCGTCTCCGGCGGTGCGCCGGGTGACATCGGCCTCGCGGTCGTGCGTGGAGATGGACGATTGCAGCCCCTGGCCCGCCTCGACGGGGAAACCTGGAGCCCGCTCCCGGCCGCGGCGGCCGCCGGCGACTGGGGCCTGTGGCTCCTCGACGATCCCGTGCTGAAGACGTCGCCGTTCGCGATCCGCGCGGCGCGACCGATCACCGTCGCTGCGAACGCTGCGAACGCTGTGTCCGCGTGCCTGCCGGTGTCGGGGCTCGACGCCAGCCTGACGTCGGCACCGCCGGCGCCGGCATCGGGCGTCCCACAGGCCTCGCCGCTGCTCGGGGTCGCGCTGTTCGGCACCGACATCCGGCCCGACCTGCCCATCCCGATCGCCGTCGACAGCGAGCTCGGGCGGCAACTGGCGACCCGGGCCGCAGCCGCGTTCCATCGCGCGGAGGACGAGACCCTGACCCTCGAGGCCGAGGAGTTGCCGGCCGGTTTCCCGACGTTCGCCGCGCGGCGCGAACGCCCGATCACCTGGACGGTGGTCGCCCGGCAGGGGCTGTCCCAGGCGGCCGCCAAGACCTACTACGTCGAAGGCCGCAAGGACTACGAGGGCTTCCGCGGCCGTACGGACATCGGGCGGATCCGCACTACCGGGCACGTCTTCCTCCGGATGGCCGCCGATCGCGAGACGATCGACGCCGAGGTGGATCTCAGCGACGTCGACGGACATCAATCGATGTTCCGGACGCCGCTGGCGGTGGTCGCGTGGCCGACGCGGGCCGCGTGGTTGTTCGCGACGCGCGATCCCGATGGCGCGCATCTCGAGATCATGGAGCTGGCGCCGGGGAACAACCGGCCCCGATCCGTCTGGCAGGGGCCGGACGGCTGTGGACGAGGAGAACGATGACGCAGGTGCAACGATTCCTGGCCGCGACGGCCACCGTCTGGCTGCTCACGGCCGCCGGCGCCGCAGGCCAGGCTTCCGCTCCGGCCGCTGCCCGCCCCGCGCCGCCGTCGGCGCCCGCCCTCGCGCGCGTCAAGGCGCTCGCCCCGCGCATCGAGCAGAACCTGCGCCAGAACGTCACCCCGTTCTGGTTCCCGCGCTGCGTCGACACGGTCAACGGCGGCTACACCGTCCACTACGGCCCGAAGGGCGAACCGCTGCCGGGCGGCGTGAAGATGATCGTCACGCAGGGTCGGCAGCTGTGGCTGGCCTCGGCGCTGCTGCGCAGCCGCTACGCCATCCCCAACCTGCGCGAGGCGGCTGATCACGGGTATCGCTTCCTGCGCGACGTGATGTGGGACAAGGCCAACGGCGGCTTCTACTGGCAGATCGACGCCACCGGCACGCAGGTGATGCGCCCGCAGAAACACCTCTACGGCCAGGCCTTCGCGATTTACGCCATCGCCGAATACGCGATGGCGACCGGCAACAAGGAGGCGCTGGCGTTCGCGCTCGAGGCGTTTCGGGTAATCGACGCGAAGGCCCACGACGGCGTGCACGGTGGCTACCGCGAGTATTTCACCGCCGAGTGGAGCGCGCCGCCGGCCGGCGATGCGTCACCGCTCGGCGCGCCCGCCGACGTCAAGCTGATGAATACGCATCTGCACCTCCTCGAAGCGTGGGCGACACTGCTGCGCGCCAGCGCGGATCCGCTGGTGCGCGAGCGCCTGATCGAGCTGGTGAACATCGAGACCCACGCCGTGGTGCGGGTCGGCTGGACGGCGCACACGGATCGCCACCAGGCCGATTGGACGCCGATCCTCGATGCCACGACGGCGCGCGTCTCCTACGGCCACGACATCGAGAACATCTGGCTGGTCTCGGATGCGCTCGACGCGCTCAACCAGCCGGTCGCGCCCTACACCGACTTCTTCCGCAACGTGTTCGCCTACTCGCGGCAGCACGGCTGGGACGACGCGGGCGGTGGGTTCTACGACAGCGGTCCGCAGGGCCAGCCGGCCGATCGGCGCCAGAAGGTGTGGTGGGTGCAGAGCGAGGTGATCGTCGCGGCGCTCGAGATGTATCGACAGACGAAGGATCCCGCCTAT
>JBDSLU010000356.1:0-7233 GCA_039916225.1 Vicinamibacteraceae bacterium | reverse complement strand
GCCAGTTACTGGATGGCCCTTGCCGGCGCGCCGCGCATCGCCAGGTGGGAACAGAACGTGTGCCGGAGGATGTGGATCCCCGGCTTGACGTTGGCCCGTCTCGCGGTCCGCCGCCGTACCAGCACCTGGATGACCTCTTGCGTGAGCGGCTTCCCTGCTCCGTCGCAGAGCACCCGCGGGCCGCGCAGATGTCTCGCAGGGCGGTCGACGTCGGTCCACTCGAGCGCCATCATCTCGCCGCATCGGAGCCCGGCCTCGCCGCCCAGCAGGACGACGAGCAAGGCCGGGGCTTCGGAACGGGCCGCCCCCACGAGCCGTTCGAACTCGTCGAAGTCGTAGAAGCTGGCTTCGCTCGTCGGCGCCTTCAGCAGCTTGATCGCGCACGGGACGCGGTCGATGACGCCCCACTCGGCGGCCGTCTTGAGCACCACGCTCAGCGTCGTCAGGGCGTTGTTCACGGTTTCGGCGCGCGCTCCGTGAGCGACCGCCTTCAATCGATGCACGTCCTCGGTGGTGATCGCGTCCAGGCGCGTGTCGCCGAATGCCTTGGCGAGATGCACGCGGAACACCGATTCCTTCGACGCGATGCCGCTCGGCTTCAGTCGATTCGCCTTCGCGTAGCCGTCCAGGAAACGGACGGCGAACGCGTTAACGTCGGTGCGTTCTGGACTTTCTGCGCCGCCTGCTCGCTCGACGCTGACGCCTTCTTGCGCTCGCGAACCACGCTCCCGTCCGGAAGCTGGACTCGAATGTCCATCTCCCACCCGCCGTTTATTACGGTCGAACTGTCACGCTCATCGCTGGAACTCCTTCAGCGATGGCGCGCGCTTCTGGTCGAGCCCTTCTAGCAAGGCGTCGGTGCGGAACAGCACGCGCCGGCGGAGGCGGATGACACCGGGGAGCTGCCGGCGCTCGACCATGGCGGTAGACCGCACGGCGCGTCGTGCGCAGCAGGTCGGCCACGTCATCGACGGTGAGCAGCATCGGGAGCTTGCCTGTTCTGGTGGTGTCGTCGGTACGATTCACGCGGGAACTTTCCATCAGGTCGCTCCTCGGCCCGGAACGCACGCGGGCCATCACGCAACTGCCGCATGCGCGGCGCGCCGAGCCGCGCGTCAAGCCCGAAGCCCCGACAGGGGTCGGAGCGAAGCGGAGAGGCTTGACGTCGGCGAGGCGTGCCCGACAATCGGCGGCGGTGATGGCCCTCGATCGCCATCGTGACTGCCGCAATGATTGGGACCTGGCTCTTGGAGCGAGGAAGGGACCGTGCCTCCGTGCGGCACGACTGCGCGCGCAGCCTGCGGCCGCGTCGGGCACGAGGGCGACCGAGCGTCGCCTACCAACAGGAACGCGATCTGAACCTCGGACCTTACACGCACGCGGAGCCGCGCGGTGGCTCGCGTGCGGCGCCGCAGCGAACGCGCGCTGCAGTGTCGCCGCCGCGCACACTCAGGACCAGATGCTGGTGCGCCTGGAGAACTCGCAGCTCGACGCCCGCTGGGACAGGGACCATGACATCAGTGGGGTGCGATCGACCCTCCGGGGCCGCGCACGGATCGCGAGTCGCGGCCTGGGATGGAGGTCGCTCGCGCCCCCACGCTCCTCCACCGCATCGTCTCGGGCGTCGATCTTGGCCGGCGCGGCACAGAGCGCCACGCGAAGCTATGTGGCTGGTGCTTTAGCCACTTGCGACAACACGTTTGCTGACGGCGCGCGCTCGCCGCTCTCCACCGCCGTCGCGCCGAAGGGGGGCCAGCTCATCCCGCCGCCATTGGCTCCCCTGTTGGCTCCCCGGCTGTCGCCGTACGCCGACCAGTCAGGGGGCGACGTGCTGGTACAGGTGGGAACGGACGTGGCTCGCCTGACGCTCCGAACGTCGCGCCAAGTCTGCTGGAAGTTGCGTCGGGCGCGCGGCTTCCTGCAACCGACTCAGGCCTTGATTCCCGCCCCTCTGGGCGAACGCTGGCGTTCGTCGCGTGGCTCAAGGGAACACAGTGTGGGCACGGGCCGCGTTTCGGGCGCGGTTACGGAGGAGCGGAGCGAATCGCCCACTCGGCGCCCGGCCCTGGACGATAGTCGGGACCACCGATAGCAACAGCGAGGCGCCCAGTGGCGGCGTGGCGAACCACAGCGCGGCGTAGGCCGACACCAGCACCTGAAACGCGGTGGGAGTCGGCAGCGATCCGACCACAGAACTCGTTCTCCGTCGACGCAAGGATAGGCTGCGAGTCCTGCGATGCCAAGACGCACGGCGACCGCGAGGGCCACGACCCGTCGTGCGGCGATCGACCCGCAGGGCGTTCATTCGGCCCAACACTCCGACGCCAGCGCGCGGGTGGCGTCGCCCGCCGGTCTGCCGGGCGCACGTTTCCGAAGCCGACCTGCGGCCCGTCCGCGCGACTGTGGCTGAGGCACGAACGGACCGGGCGGCGAGCTACTGCGCGAACTCCCTGTCCCGCGCCAGCGTCGCGTCGATCGCTGCGTTGATCACGTACTCGGTCGACTCGCCGAGGGACTGGGCGTAGGCGTAGAGCGTCTCCGCCTTCTCGCGATCGATCCGCGTGCGGTGCTTCACGAGCTGCTTGTGACCTGCCTGGGTTCGCATGCCAGCGAACGCAATAGGCCCACGACCGCAGCCACGCCCGCGACACCGGCTCGCATGCGGGACGAGCTGAACATCGATTTCATAGTCAGCGTCATGACTACCGCCATCGAAGCGACCCTCATCGCGGTCATGTAGCCGTTGTTGAGGTTCACCGTGTCCGCGTGGGCCGGCGCTACTTGGGAGCGGACATCGCTGCCAGCTCGATGACCTTGGCTCGCATACGTTCGACGTTGCTCATTTTCTCGGTGACCGCCGTCACGACGACGCGCATTCCGGACCTGATGTCGCCAACGACGGCGGGCTTCTTGCCCTTGAGAACCTTGGTCTCGCCGGTGATGTGCACCGTGAACTCCTTGCCGGCCTTGTCCTTCACCATGACGTGGTCGGCAGCCGCCATCGAGACGGTGCCCAGGATCTTGTGCTCGTGGCCCTCGTGGGCACTGAGCGGCAGAACAATGAGGGTGAGGGTTGCGCAGATGGCCAGCAGCAATCGTCGAGTCATTTTCGTTTCTCTCCTTGGTTGAACCGTACCCAATGTGCGGCAGGGGTTTGCGTGGAAGGCGCCACTAGAACCACGCTCGAACGCCGACGGCGATGCGCGCTGAACTCACGTCCTCGCCGGCTGCCCGTGCGAAGTCAGCCGTCCCAAAGAAGGACCGCGTCCAGGTCACGCCGATGAATGGCGCGAGTTCCCGCCGCAGCTCGTAGCGCAGCCGAAGGCCACCTTCAATCGTGCTCAACCCGGCTCCCACGAGCCTGTCCGGATCGGACTTGCCGTGGAGCTCGGCCTCAACTAGCGGCTGCAGTATTAACCGGTTGGTGAGGAGCAGCTCGTACTCGGCCTCGAGCCGGGCCAATGTGCGGCCGTGCGCACCGACGTAGCCGGTGGCTTGGACGTCGAAGAAGTACGGGGCCAGCCCCTGGACACCCCCGCCGACCCACGTTTGCGCCGGCCCTGGCCGAAAGTCCTGGCGCACGCCTGCCACGACATCCCACCACCTGGCGATCCGGCGTCCCCACAGCGCGTCTACGAACGCGTTCTCGACCCGACGGTCGTGCGACTCACCTTCGCTTCGCAGCCACAGCCGGTTCACATCCCCGCCGATCCACGTCGTACTGTCCCAACCCGGGCCGCCGTCGCCGGCGCCTGTCCATTCCAGCTGGTCGAATAGGACGACGTAGTTGACGCCGCGGTCGTGCACCGCATGGCCGCTCATGCCGTCCGGAAAGGCCGCCGCGCGGTCAGCGTCGGTGAGCACCGGGATCGGTTCTTTCGGTGCCTGGGCGGCATCCCCGCTCTGCGGTGCGTGGGCTGAGTGATCCTCCGCTGGCGTTGACGGCGGGGCGGAGGTCGCCGGGCGAGGTGCTGCTGGCGGTGTCGGTGCGGGTGCGGGCTGCCCGTGCCCCTGATGGGGAGCCGGCTGCGCTCCGGCGGGGAGGGCGAGCGCGACGGTTCCGATGAACGCGAGGTACCGTATGACCTGCCGCGTCACTCTTCCACCCTCACTTCCCGAAACATCCCGGCTTCCATGTGGAGCAGAAGGTGGCAGTGGTACGCCCAACGGCCGAGCGCGTCGGCTCGGACACGATATGTGCGCCGGGTCCCGGGCGGCATATCCAGCGTGTGCTTGCGGAGGTGGAACGCGCCGGCGTCGTCCTCAAGATCGCTCCACATGCCGTGCAGATGGATCGGGTGCGACATCATCGTGTCGTTGACGAGGACAATCCGCATACGCTCGCCATAGGTCAGCCGCACGGGATCGGCCTGCGAGAACTTCTGGCCATTGAAGGACCAGGCAAACCGCTCCATATGGCCGGTGAGGTGCAGCTCGATGGTGCGTCCCGGCTCGCGGCCGTCTGGATCGTCGAAGAGGCTGCGCAGCGTGGCATACGTGAGCACCTTGCGCCCGTTGTCTCGCAGGCCGACGCCGGGATCGTCGAGCCGTGACATCGGCGACATCGCCTGGTTGTCGACCAGCGGATTGCCGTTCTCGCTCGCCGGGTGGGCCTGCATCGGCATGTCTGCCATTTGCTCGTTGCCCATCGCGAACATGTCATGACCTGCGTGCGGATTGGCGCCGGCAGCGCCGGCCGATGGGGAGTCCATCGTCGACATGTCGGGCGCCATCGCGCCGGGGGACATCCCCATGTCCATCATGGTGAGCAGCTGGCGCTGATCCAGGTCGGGGACCGGCGCTCGCAACCCGTCGCGCACAGCCAGCGTTCCCGCCGCGTAGCCAGTACGATCCATCGACTGCGCAAAGATGGTGAACGCGTCCTGCCCCGCGGGTTCGACGATCACGTCGAAGGTTTCCGCAACCGCGATCCGGAACTCGTCCACCGTCACCGGATGGACGTACTGGCCGTCAGCGGCCACGACCGTCATCTTGAGACCCGGGATGCGCACGTCGAAGTACGACATCGCCGAGCCGTTGACGAAGCGCAGGCGGATGCGCTCGCCCGGCTTGAAAAGGCCGGTCCAGTTGGCCGCGGGAGCCACGCCGTTCATCAGATACGTGTAGGTGTAGCTACTGACATCCGCGAGATCGGTGGGCGACATCCGCATCCGGCCCCACATCGCTCGATCCTCGAGGGTCTGACGTAACCCCAGGCGGCGGACGTCCGCGAAGAAATCGCCGGCCGTGCGCTGGTGGAAGTTGTAGTAGTCGGACTGCTTCTTGAGCTTGCTTAGCACCCGTTCCGGTCCCTCGTCCGTCCAGTCCGACAACATGATCACGTGCTCGCGGTCGTACGTGAACGGCGACGGCTTCAGCGGCTCGATCACGAGCGGGCCATAGACCCCGGCCTGTTCCTGCAATGCCGAGTGGCTGTGGTACCAATAGGTGCCCCCCTGCTTCACCTGGAACCGATAGGTGTGGGTCTCGCCAGGCCGGATCCCCTGAAAGCTGAGTCCCGGTACGCCGTCCATGTTGGCCGGCAGCAGGATGCCGTGCCAGTGGATCGACGTGTCGCCGCGGTGCGCGCTCAGGTCGTTCCTGACGCGAAGCGTGACGATGTCGCCTTCACGCCAGCGCAGCGTCGGGCCAGGCAGGGAGCCGTTGATCGTCGTCGCGGTCCTGGTCCGACCGGTGACGTTGATCACAGTCTCGGCGATTGCCAGATCGAACGACGTGCCGAACAGCGCGTCGCCAGGTCGACGCGTTGGCGTCTGTGCGGCGGCGGCGCCGCGCACCAGGCCGAGGCTGGCGGACGCGCCTGCGATGGCCAGACCTTTGACGAACGTACGGCGCGAGGGCCGCTCGATGAAAGGAGGTCGGCTGCCGCCGGCCGCGTGGAAATGGCGCTTCATGTGATGCCTCGCTGCCCGTTCATGGAGATGGATACTCGTGTCGTGTCTCGCACGTAGCGCCTGTTGCAGCCCGCATCAGCGGTGCCTCGTGTGAGGGTCCGGGGTGACGGCAGGGGCCTGCGGCGTCCCGTCGCCAGCCAAGAATTGCCGCGCCTGTTCCTCGTCCCGAAATTCGGCTGGGCTCTTCGGATTGAGCGCTTCCATGCGAGCGATGTCGTCCCCCAACAAGGAGGGCAACCGGCGGATGAAGTGCGCGAGCGCCCAGCTGCTGGCCTCGCCTTCGGAGGTCCCGTTACCCCACGCCGGCATGCCCGTCAGCCTGATGCCGTTTTCGATGATGGCGAACAGCTCCCCGTCGGTGAGGCGCTGCGTTCGGTCCGCTCGCATGTCCTGCACAGGGGGATAAAAAGTTTTGCCCATCGATGTGCCACTGCCATCGTTGCCGTGGCACACCGCGCAGTGATCCGCAAAGTGTGCCAAAGCCTCCTCGAGCACAGCCGGCGTCGGCGAGACGGGGTTGGGCTTCTCGCGCACCGCCGCTGGTGTCGCCAAGCGTCGCATCGTGAGCGCCATGCGCTCCTCGACCCAGCTTGGTGCGACCCGGGTACTCAGCCCACGGCGCACAACCGAATATCCGAGGACGATAGCGAGAACTCCTCCAACAACAATGACGAGCACGAAGACGCGGACAACGCCTCGCATGGCTGTTCCCTCCTTGCAATCCCGCGCCATGGACGCAGCGAGATCACCAGACCGCCGAGTGGAAACTGAGTGGGAACGGCGGAGCCAGGAACGGCCCCGCTAGCGACTGATCAGATGCGAAGGACGAGCGTTCGCGTGGGCAGCGGCGGCCCCAGCGAGCCGACGGGGAGGGCCCGCGCCGGGACTGCGAACGAGGAAGGAATGTGCGCTCGAGCGGCTGGCGCCGACGCGATGCTCCCGTCGTTTCCGTGAGAAGCCTTCTCGAGCGCGACCACGGGCTCTGGCACTCGACGGCAGCACTCGGGGGCATCGACCAAGCCAACGACCTGGGACTCGTCCGTCGCAGCCTGGGCTGCACTCGGGCTCACGCTGCCGTGCTGGTGAACCCCGGGCGCGCTGTGGGCCGCGGCCGTCGGCACTGCCTGGTGGCCCCGATGCATCGCCCGGCTAGTTGCGCCGCGCGAACAGTGACCATCCAGCACAACCGGCGACGGGCCGGACTGGCAGATCGCCGCGCAAGTGGCCGCCAAAGCAGGCGAACCGGACAGGAGCGTGATGAGCGCACCGCACACCAGATGGCGAATCCGCCCGTTCACGAGGCGATGGTAGCACGGCG
>JBDSLU010000355.1:0-12423 GCA_039916225.1 Vicinamibacteraceae bacterium | reverse complement strand
CGTTCGCGGTCACGGCGGCGGAGCGGGCCCGGGCCGCCGCGCCGGAGGACCCGCGTGCGGTGGAGGCGCTGCACGGGCAGGTCGACGCCCTGCTGCAACTGGGCCGCCGCGGCGAGGCCTACGCGTTGGCGCACCGCGTCCTGTCGACGGGCGCCGCGAGCGGCGGTGCGCCGGCGGCTGCCGCGGCCCGGGTCTTCGCGCGCGTCGTGATCGGCGATCGGCGGATCGACGGCCGCGGGCTCGCCGATCGCGCGGCGCTCCCGATCGACGAACGGACCGCGGGAACCTGGCCCGTGATCTTCGTCGCCGGCCTCGACGCCGGGCTGCGGGCGTGGCCGGGGCCGGACCCGGCGCTGGTCGAGCGCGCCCGTCAGGCGGCGGCCCGACTCGACACGCTGGCGGCGTCGGGCGGGGCCGACGCGCGCCCATCCGAGCTGGAGTGGGCGCGGACGTTGATCGAAGCGGCCATCGCTGCCAGCCAGGACGAGCATCCGGAACTGGCGCTGCGTCTCGTCCACGCCATCGATCTCGAGCGGGCGCTGGCCGACGCCGATCCGTCGGCACTGCCGCTGGTGTCGGCGCGGGAGCTGGGCGCCGAGCTGTGGCTGCGCACCTATCGCTACGACGACGCGCGGCGCGACGCCCGCGCGGTGCTCGACGCGCAACCGCAGCGCATCAGCCCCTACGTCGTGCTCGCCCGCACCGCGGTCCGCGTCCAGGACGCCGCCGCCGCGACGGACGCCTGGCGCCGCATCCTCGATCTGCGCGCGACGGCGGACGCCGACGACACGATCCGTCTCGAGGCGCAGCGGGCCCTGGCGCCGGCCCGCTGATCGATCGTCCGCCGCGCGACCGTCACGCTGGCGGAAAGCCGGGCGCGGCCTTGATCTCCTCCACCTGCGCGGTGTGTCGGGCGCTGTGCAGCGCCATGAAGTAGGCCCACTCCTCGAGGTCGAACTCGCCGAAGAAGCGGTGCGGAAGGACGTGCTCGAGCGCGTCCGCCTCGATGGCGGCAGCCGCAGCGATGGTCCGGCCGCGCGCGTCGACGAAGGCGGCCAGCGAGGTAGCGGGGCTGTCCCATGTCCCCTTGGGCACCAGCGACTCGGGGGCGACGATGCGGCGCTGCTGGCGGCTCGGCAAGCCACCCTCGAGCCGCGCGAAGCGGGCGGCACCACGTGTTTTGTCGGCGCTCGGCGCCGGCGCCTGTGGCAGCTTGTCGATGACGTCGAGGATGCGCAGCTCGGCCAGGGCGACGTGCTCCACGATCTGGCCGATCGACCAGCCGTCGGCCGCCGGGGTGAATCGGAACTGCGCGTCAGTGAGTGGTTGCGTGGCAGCGACGAAGGCGTCGCGCGTGCGCTCCAGGTGTTGGACGACCACGGGTGCTCCTTGCGGCGGTGGGTGCCAGGAAACACGGCACGCCAGCCGGTAGTATGTGGGGATCGTATGCCGCTCCATCCCAAGGTCCAAGCTCTGCTCACCGTGCAACGCCTGTCGGGTGCACCGCCGATGCACACGCTGACGCCGGAGCGGGCGCGGGCCGACCTGCGGGCCCAGGTGCCCGCCGTGTCCGGGCCGATCGCGGAGGTGGCCCGGGTCGAGGATCGCCGCGTGCCGGGGCCGACGGGTGCCGTGCCGACCAGTGCGGTGCCCGTCCGGATCTACACGCCGCCCGGGCCGGGGCCCTTCGCGGGCATCGTCTATTTCCACGGCGGCGGCTTCGTCATCGGCGACCTCGAGACACACGATCCGCTGTGCCGGCAGATCGCGGTGCGGGCCGGGGCGATCGTCTGCGCCGTCGACTACCGGCTGGCGCCCGAGCATCCGTTTCCGGCGGCGGCGGACGACTCGCTCACCGCGGCACGCTGGTTCCTGACGCAGGCTGACGAGCTCGGCGCGGATCGCCACCGGCTGTTCGTGATGGGCGACAGCGCCGGCGGGACGCTGGCGACGGTGACCGCCTTGGCACTGCGCGACCTGTCGGGGCCGTCACTACGCGGACAGATTCTGGTCTATCCGATCACCGACCACGTCGACGCCGGTGCCGAGTCCTACGCGGCGTTTGCCGAAGGTCATGGCCTGACCCGCGACGGCATGCGCTGGTTCATGCGCCACTACATCGCCGATCCGGCCGACGCCACCGACACGCGCGTCTGCCCGCTCCGGATGCCGACGCTGACCCGGCTACCGCCGACCTTCGTCGTCACCGCGGAATACGACGTGCTTCGCGACGAAGGCGAGCGCTACGTCGATCGCCTCCGCGAGGATGGCGTCGACGTGACGTTCGAGCGGGCGGCCGGTCTGCACCACGGCTTCATCCGTCTGTTCGGAATCCTCGAAGAGTCTGGCCAATGGATCGATCACATCGCCGCGTGGATGCGTCGCGTCTGAACATCGCCGCGCGCGCCGTCGTCACGATGGCGGCGCTCGTCGTCGGCGGTGACGACGGGCTCAGCCGGCGCCGCCCCGGTAAAGTTCGAAGATCGAACGCGCCGGCCGCTTCGCCCCTGCGCGCGATCCGCCTTGCTCCGGGCGCGGCCGCGTAAGATGATGCGCGGCATGGACAGACGACGCTTCCTCGGAGCGGCGGCGGGTGCACTCGCCGTCGGCGCCACGCAATCCGTGTTCGCGGGCCAGACGCCGCCCGCGCCAGCACCGGCCCCTGCGGGCCCGCCTCCGGCCCGGCCGGCGTGGAGCAAGAAGAACGCGTTCAAGCTGAAGTACGCGCCTCACATCGGCATGTTCGCCAACGCGGCGGGGAAGGATCCGCTCGATCAGCTCCGCTTCATGGCCGATCAGGGCTTCACCGCCTTCGAAGACAACGGGATGATGGGGCGCCCGGTCGAACTGCAGCAGCAGATGGGCGACCTGATGGCCAAGCTCGGGATCACGATGGGCGTCTTCGTGGTCCTGACCGGCGGCAACGGCAATTCCGGGTTCACCAGCGGTAAGCCCGATGACGCCGCGACCTTCGTCAAACAGTGCGAGACGGCGGTCGAGGTCGGCAAGCGGGTCAACGCCAAGTGGATGACCGTCGTGCCGGGCAACTTCGATCGCAAGCTGCCGCTCGAGACGCAGACCGCTCACGTCATCGACACGCTCCGCGGCGGCGCCGACGTCCTCGCCAAGGCCAACATGACGATGGTGCTGGAGCCGCTGTCCGATACGCCGGACCTGTTCCTGCGGTTCTCGGCGCAGACCTACATGATCTGCCGGGCCGTCAACAGCCCGGGCTGCAAGATCCTGTTCGACATGTACCACATGACCAAGAACGAAGGGTCGATGATCCCGCACATCGACCTGGCCTGGAAGGAGATCGGCTACTTCCAGATCGGCGACAACCCGGGCCGCAAGGAACCGGGGACCGGCGAGGTCAACTACAAGAACGTGTTCAAGCACATTCACGGCCGCATGCAGGCCGAGAAGCGCGACTTCGTGTTCGGCATGGAGCACGGCAACTCGATCCCGGGCGTCGACGGCGAGAAGGCTCTGATCGACGCGTACCTCGCGGCCGATGCGTTCTGAGATCCCGCACCCGACACGTTCGGAGACTCGTCGCGTCATCGCGTCGCGTGGCCGGCGGCCAGCCTGCGGACCGCGCCTGGCACACCGCCCGACTCGTCCGTACAGCCTCCACGGGCCGGCTCGGCGGGCGAGGCCTCGCCGACAGGTCCCGCCGCGGACACCTGCCGGCGGAGCCCTGTCCTGCCGGGCCAGTTTTCCGCTACACTACGGGGTTACGTTGACCGAATCGGTGCCCGCGTGACGCTTGCGGGCGCTTTCGGCGAGAAAGCGGAGACTGGAACTGTATGAGTGATGCTGGTGAGGGACTCGTCGACGCCGAGGCCCGGTTGCAGGAGCAGATGGATGCCCGCGAGCACGATCGCAAGCGGCGCGGTCCGAAGGTGGAAGACCCCGAGAAGCACCGCGCGATCGAGAGCCTGAAGCTGGCTCGCGCCGACATGGAGCGTCAGCACGAGCTGACCGCCCACCCGATTCGCAAGGAACAGATCGTCCTGGCGCTGGCGGAAATCGACAAGAAGCTCGCCAGCATGTGACGTGACGCGCGCCATCGGCGGCTACTTCGTCCACGCCTATACGGCGAGCGGTGTCGGCTGCGGATGGTTCGCGCTCGTTGCCGCGATCGAGGGTGACCCCGGCGCGTCGCTCCTGTGGCTCGTCGCGGCCACGCTGATCGACGCGACCGATGGCGCCCTGGCGCGCCTCGCCGACGTCACCCGCACCGCGCCCCTCGTCGACGGCGCCCGCCTCGATGACATCGTCGACTACGTCACCTACGTGGTGGTGCCGGGCGTACTCGTATGGCGCGCCGGGTTACTGGCGCCGGTCGCGGCGCCGTGGGTGATTGGCGCCACGCTGGTGGCCAGCGCCCTCGGCTTCGCCCGACGCGACGCCAAGACCGGCGATCACCTCTTCACCGGGTTCCCTTCCTACTGGAATATCGTCGCGGTCTACCTGATCGCGCTCCGCCCGCCACCCGTCGTCGCGGCCGGCATCCTCCTCACGCTGGCCGCGCTGGTCTTCGTGCCGATCCGCTACGTCTACCCGTCGCGGACGGTCTACCTGCGGCCGCTGACGGTGACGCTGGGGGCGCTGTGGGCCGTCGCGTTCGTCGCGGTGATCTGGCGGCTGCCCGATCCGCCGCCGTGGCTGGTGTGGACGTCCCTGCTCTATCCGGCCTACTACGTCGCGTTGTCGCTGTGGTTGACGGCACGACGCAGCCTCCCGTGATCCGACGCCTCGAGGTTATTCCGCAGACTCGGAGAGGACCTCGATCAGCGTGGCCTTGGCGCCCGAGACCGCACTCCACAGTACCGCGCGATCGAACGTCACCAGCTTTCCATCGCGCGCGTGAGCGAGACCGGCGAGGTAGACGTCGGTCACCTGGCGATGTCCTCGGATGGCGGTCAACTGGAACAGATTCGGGTCAGTGAGCGAGATACTCGCCTCCCACCACTCGTGCGCCGGGTCTGACTGAAGCCGGCGCAGTCGCTCGACGACGGCCGATACGGCGACACCGCCGGCGTGGAACCTCGGGTTCGCCAACAACCGTACCAGCCCGGTTTCGGTGACAGGGCAGGTCGCCCATCCTGCGTGCCGGTTCTCGGCGAACCAGTCGTGCGCGAGTTCGTGGTGCACGTGCTCGGGCTGGAAGAGTGCGACCAGCACGTTCACGTCCAGCAGCGCGACCTTCTTCATGGCTCGTCGAGCAGGTCTTCGACGAGCTTGACCGTCACCGGCGGCGACCCAGCAGGCCGGCGAGGCATCAGCGGAACGCCATTGCGGATCTGCGTGGTCGCAGGGGCCGGTTCAAGCGCCTTCCGCACGAGGTCGGAGATCACTTTCCCCGCCGTCGTCCCCTGGACTGCGGCTATTTCCTTGGCCGCCTGCAACACGTCCGGATCGAGATCCAGGGTGGTCCGCATCGCCTGAGCATCTCGCATCACGCATCAGATGTCGAGGATCGTCTACTATGCCGCGAACCTACAATGAGGCGTGAGTTCGATTGCCGCTCGATGACGGCCCGGCAGAGTCCGCCTCAGTCGCAGCTCGAGAACTCTTGGGGCGGCTGTGCTCCAGTTCGCGTCGCAAATAGCCGCGTCGCCCCAGCAATGCCCGCGAGCATTCCCAGGACGAACACGCGTCCGCTGCCGTTGCCGCCGACGAGCGCCGTGACCGCCGGACCCGGGCACAGGCCGACGAGGCCCCAGCCGATTCCGAACAGCGTCGTGCCCACGAACAAGCGTGCGTCGAGCGCACGCTCGACGGGGATGCGCAACGCCGGGGCGCCGAGCGGTGTGCCGCGGCGGCGCGTCCACCAGTAGATCGCACCGAACGTCGAAGCCGCGCCGGCCATCACCACCAGCAGCGAGGGGTTCCACGCTCCGGTGACGTCGAGGAACGCGAGGATCACGGCCGGGTCGGTCATCCGCGCGATCACCAGGCCAGCTCCGAACAGCAGGCCGGCGGCGAAGCCGATGACGACGGTCACAGCCGCGCTCCGTGACGGGCGACGAACACCACGATCATCGCTACCGCCATGAACGTGGCGCAGCCGACGATCGATCGGCGTGACAGGCGGCCGACGCCGCAGACGCCGTGGCCGCTGGTGCAGCCGCCGCCGTAGCGGGCGCCGAAGCCGACCAGCAGCCCGGCGACGATCGCCAGCGGCCAGGACGCCGAGGGGCCGGCGACAGCGTCGGGCGCCACGGCCGGCGCGATCGCGCCGGCGGTCACGAGACCGCCGAGGAACGCGGCCCGCCACTGCCAGTCGCGGTGCGGCGCGGGCCAGGCGTCCGCGACGATGCCGGTGACGCCGGCGACGCGGCCGAGCAGCAGGAAGACAAGGCCGGCGGCCGCACCGATACAGATGCCGCCGAGCAACGCGAAGACCATGCAGGAGCATCGTCGCCGCCGACGGCCGCTGTCAAACGGCCGCGGTCCATGCCGCCACTTTCGTCCAACGTAAATGCTTTCCCGCGCAGTAAGGATCGCATTGGTAAGAGAACGGTAAGAGCCCTGATTTCATTGGCGTTTTTCGCATTTGCGCAGCGCGTCGCGAGTGGCCGCCTGCTTGCACTAGTGCGCAACGTGACCGGGTCCCCCCGCCCGGCAACGCATCAAGGAGAAACGCTCAATGGCTCGCATGTATGCACGCTTCCTCTGGTCCTGGTCGCTCGTCGCGGCCGCGGCTCTGATGATGCCGCCCCCGGCCTCAGCGGCGGTGACGGCGCAAGTAGTCGGCAATCAGCTGCAGGTCAACGGCGACGGCGCCGATGACACCATCACCCTGCGGCTTCTCTTGGGAGATACCACGCACGTAGAAGTCCTCGACGGCGCGGTGGTCCGCGGCACGTTCGCGCGCGCCACCTTCGCCTCGATCCTCGTCCAGGGCGCTGCCGGCAACGACACGATCACCATCTCGGATGCCAACGGCGTGTTCACCGACACGCACGTCACCGTGCTCGACGGCGGCGACGGCAACGACACCATCACCGGCGGCGGCGGCGGCGAAGCCCTCTCCGGCGGCATCGGCAACGACATCCTGAACGGCGGCGCGGGTGCGGACACCCTCATCGGCGGGCCCGATGCCGACACGCTGACCGGCGGGCCTGGCGTCGATCCGCACCTCGGCGGCGACGGTGACGACACGATGATCTGGAACCCGGGCGACGGCAGCGAGCCGGTCGACGGCGAAGCCGGCGTCGACACCTTCGTCTTCAACGGCGGAGCGGGCGTCGACACGATGACCTATACGGCCAACGGCCAGCGGGTCACGTTCTTCCGCAACCCGGGCGCCATCACGATGGACATCGGCACCACCGAGAACCTCCTGATCAACGCCCTCGCCGGCAACGACGTCGTCACCGGCGGCACCGGCCTGAACGGGCTCATCACCACCACCATCAACGGCGGCGACAACGACGACACCCTGACGGGCGGCGACGGCGTCGACCTGATCAACGGTGAAGCGGGCAACGACACGTTGAACGGCGGCGATGGGAACGACACGCTGACCGGCGGGCCTGGCGTCGATCCGCACAACGGTGGTGCTGGCGACGATTTGATGATCTGGAATCCCGGCGACGGCAGCGAGCCGGTCAACGGCGAGGGTGGCAACGACACCTTCCAGTTCAACGGCTCGGCCGGCGACGAGATCATGACTTACACCGGCAACGGTCAGCGGGTGACGTTCTTCCGCAACCTGGGCAACATCACGATCGACATCGGCACCACCGAGACGCTGTTCGTCAATGCCCTCGCCGGCATCGACACCGTCACCGGCGGCACCAACCTTAACGGCCTGATCGTCGCGCGCGTCGACGGCGGCGACGGTGACGACGTCCTCACCGGCGGCGACGGCGTCGACCTCCTGAACGGCGGGCTCGGCAACGACACGCTGAACGGCGGCGCCGGCAACGACACGCTGACGGGCGGCCCCGGCGTCGATCCGCACAACGGCGGCCTCGGCGACGACCTGATGATCTGGAACCCCGGCGACGGCAGCGAGCCGGTCAACGGCGAAGGTGGCAACGACACGTTCCAGTTCAACGGCGCCGGCGCGGCCGAGATCATGACGGCGACGGCCAACGGCCAGCGCGTCACGTTCTTCCGCAACCTGGGCAACATCACGATGGACGTCGGCACGACCGAGACGCTGCTGGTGTTCGGCCTCGGCGGCGACGACACCTTCACCGTCGGCCCGAACCTGGCCGCGCTGCTCAACATCGTCATCGACGCCGGCGCTGGCAACGACACGACGAACTCGACCGCGTCCAGCACCCTGACGCTGAACGGCAACACCGAACTCGACACGCTGAACTTCAACGGCGAGGGTCAGGCCGTGTCCTCGCTCGGCTTCAGCGTCGTCGTCGGCGGCACCGCACGCGTGTCGCATCAGTCGGTCGAGACGGTGAACGTGGTCAACGCCTCGGGTGCGCCGCCGGTCATCACCATCACCACGCCGACGGCCAACCCGACCTTCACCTCGGATGCGACGGCCATCACGCTGGCCGGCACGGCGACCGACGACACCGGTGTCGTGTCGGTGGCCTGGGTCAACAGCCGCGGCGGCAGCGGCGCGGCGACGGGCACGACGAACTGGACGGCGGCCAACATCCCGCTCTCTGGCGGCGTCAACATCATCGCCGTCACCGCGACCGATGCCAACGGCAACGCGTCGACCGACACCCTGACGGTGACCGTCACGCAGCTGTCCTACTTCCTGGCCGAGGGCTCGACCGGCGCGTTCTTCGACCTCGACGTGCTCATCGCCAACCCGAACACCCAGGCGGCGCCGATCATCGTCACCTTCCTGAAGGAGAACGGCACGACCGTCACGCAGACCCTGACGATCGGCGCGACATCGCAGATGACGCTCCACGTGGACCAGATCGCCGGCCTCGAAGCGACGGCGGTGTCGACGGTGGTGACGTCGACGTCCGGCTTGCCGCTGGTCGTCGAGCGGTCGATGTTCTGGGACAGCAGCTACTACGGGTCGCACGGCGCGACCGCTGTCGACGGGCCGCGCAACCGCTGGTACTTCGCCGAGGGCTCGCAGGGCTTCTTCTCGACCTTCCTGCTGCTCGCCAACTCGGGCGCGCAGCAGGCGACGGTCACGGTGTCCTTCCTGACCGAGACGAACGGCACGGTGGTGCGCACGTTCCAGGTGGCGCCGACGGCGCGCCTCACGGTGGCGGCCGGGCTGATTCCCGAGCTCATCAACCGGTCGTTCGCGACGGTCGTCGAGTCGAACGTCCCGATCGTCGCCGAGCGCGCGATGTACTTCGGCACGGCGCGGTTCTGGGACGGCGGTCACGAATCGACGGGCGTCTCCGAGCCATCGGCCAGCTGGTTCCTGGCGGAAGGCGCGACCGGGTCGTTCTTCGACACGTTCATCCTGCTGGCCAACCCGAACCCGACGGCGACCACGGTCAACATGACGTTCCTCACCGACCAGGGCCAGTCGATCACCCGCACCTACACGGTGGCGGCCAACGCCCGGCTGACGGTCAACATGGAGGAGCAGGCCCCGGCGCTGGCCAACGCGGCCGCGTCGACGACGGTCAACGCCAGCCAGCCGATCATCGTCGAGCGGGCGATGTATTGGCCGGGTAACGGCCTGCAGTGGAGCGAGGCGCACAACAGCTTCGGCGTCACCGGGACGGGCACGCGGTGGGGCCTGGCCGAAGGGCGCGTCGGCACCGACAAGGCGTTCGCCACCTACATCCTGCTGGCGAACCCGAGCACCACGACCGCGGCGCAGGTGCGGGTCACCTACCTGACGACGACCGGCACGCCGGTCATCCGGACCTACACGGTCAACCCCACGTCGCGCTTCAACATCGACGTGAACAGCCTGGTGCCGGAACTGGCCAACCAGTCGTTCGGCGCGCTGATCGAGGTCACCAACGGCGTCGGGATCGTCGTCGAGCGCTCGCTCTACAACGACGCGCTCGGCCAGGTGTGGGCGGCGGGCACCAACGCCCTCGGCACGCGCCTGCCGTAACTGGTTGATTTGCTTCAGGGTAAGGCTCGGGCCGGGCGCGCAAGCGTCCGGCCCGTTTTGCGTCTGCGGGCTCCCCGACTCTCCGCGGGTTCAGCCCGCACTGGCGCGCGGCGCAGCCCCCGGCTCGGCAACAGGGTCAGCTCAGGGTTCTAGCTCAGCCTTGTGCTGCGGGGCGATTCGCGCTACACCTGTCGCCCATGATCATCAACAAGGTTCGCCCGCTGTCGGTCGGCAAGATCGCCGCGTTCCTCTACGGCATCATCGGACTCTTCATCGGGGCGATTATCGCGGTGTTCGCCCTGTTCGGCGGCCTGGCCGCGGGTACGGCCGGGGCCGGCAGCGACGCCGAGGGACCGGCGGCCGCCTTCGGCGCGCTCTTCGGCGTCGCCGGTGTCGCCGCCATCATCATCGCGCCGCTGTTCTACGCGTTCATGGGCTTCATCGGCGCGGTGATCATGGCGCTCATCTACAACATCGTCGCGAAGATCGTCGGCGGCATCGAAGTCGACGTCTCGTAGCCGCGACGCAACGCGGCTCACCGTCGAGCTTCGGCGAGCGAGGCGATTGCTAGAATGGATCGCCCACGCCGATGCTGCGCCAACGCCGTGTCGTCCTCGCGTCGCTCCTGTTGTGCGCCTCGGCCTGCGGCGGCGGCAAGGATCCGCCGACCGCGCCCAGCGGCGGTCGCGGAACGCGCATCACGATGATTGCGCCGCGACCGACCATCGCCGTCGGTGAATCGCAGCAGCTGTCCGTCGTCATCACCGGACCGGACGGCATCGGCCACCCGCCGAGCGGGCCGATTGCGTGGCGCAGCTCGAACGATGCGATCTACGCCGTCTGGGCCGGTGGGCTGGCGGTGGCTCTGGCGCCGGGCCAGGCGACGATCAGCGCCGAGGCCGACGGCCGCACGGCCGACGTCACGCTCCGCGTCGAGCCGAGTGTGGGCTCGGTCCGTCGACTCCAGGGACGCGTGACCGACTTCGCCTCCGACGCCCCGCTCGCCGGCGTCACGCTCGCCTTCGGCGCCGACGTGTCGGCCATCGATCTGCGGACGACGACCGACGCCAGCGGCGCGTTCGCCCTCGACGTGCCGGCCGGACGGATCTACGCCGCCCTCGACGGCCTGATCGTCGCCGACCTCGCCGTGCACGTCGGCGGGCCGGCCTATCGCGGCGATCTGCTCGGCAACGGCGGAACCTGCATCTCGCGCTATGGCCTCGTCACTGACGCGGCGACCTTCCAGCCGGTGACCGGCGCGACGGTCAGGCTCGGCGGTCGCAGCGCGGTCACCGGTGGCGACGGCTGGTATCGCATCGACCTCGGTTGCGTCGACGATCCGTCCAGTAATTTCAACACGACGTTCATGTACGTGACGCACCCGACCTATCGCGAGTTCTCGCGCGTCCTCGGCCGGGGCGTCCACCGCGTCAACCGCATCGACGCGGAATTGCAGCGGCCCTAGAATAGTGACCGCGGACAATGGCCCGGAAGCTCCGATGAAGATCCGTTCCCTCGCGCCCGCGACGCGCCCGCTCGTCCGCTGCGCGCTCCTGCTGCTCGTGCCTCTCGCGGCCGGCTGTTACGAGTCGCCGACTCCGCTCGGCGCCGTGGCCGATGCCACCATCGATCGCGCGCTGGTGGGAACGTGGACCTGCGTCGATCCCAAGGATGCGGCCAACCGCTCGACGCTCGTCTCGCGCGCGCTTGACGCCCACCAGTACGAGGTCGAATGGCGCGAAGCGCCGAACCACGTGACGCGCTACCGGGTGCATGCGACAGCGATCGGCGCCGAGACGCTCCTGAACGTCCGCGAGCTGGATACGGCCAGGCAGCAGCCGGCGTTCGCCTTCGTCAAGGCTCGCGTGGCCGCCGACGGGACGCTGACGATGGCCATCGTCGAGGCCGACGCGGTGAAGCCCCACCACGGGGCCGCCGCAATCACGGCCATCACCGGCCGCGTTGCCGATCCCTCGCTCTATGGGCCGTTCGCCAGCTGCGCACCGCAGCGATCCGCGGGGGCGAAGTGACGGCATTCCACCTGCTGCGCCGCGGCGGAGGCAGCGAGGTCGATGCGCCGGACGTCCGCGATGCGCCGGGCGACGATGCCGGCGGGGCGCGGATCCGGTGTCCGCAGTGCGCGTTTCAGCCAGCTCGCGAACACAAGTGGACCTGCGCCTGCCTGCACGAATGGAATACGTTCGACACCGCCGGTGTCTGTCCGGCCTGTCAGCGGCAGTGGCTGGACACCCAGTGTCCGCGCTGCGACACCTGGTCGCCGCATCTCGCCTGGTACGTCGACGACGGCGGCGCCGGTCCGAGCTAGCGGGCCGAGGGCAAGGCCCGGCACCACGCGGCCACGGTGTCGAGGATGCCTTCGAGCACGCCGCCCT
>JBDSLU010000354.1:0-4156 GCA_039916225.1 Vicinamibacteraceae bacterium | reverse complement strand
ACGTGGGGGCGAGGACCTGATGCAGCGTGCGGATCAGGAGTTCGTCCTGGCAGACCGCGAGACACTTCATAACTGATGGGGACGGGGAGGTCCCTCTCTATACCGTCGGCGCCGGCCGCCGCGTACCCCGAACTCACCAAGTATACGCCTGCTTTCACCGGCGCGCGCGTGGTCGAGGTGCCTCGACGCGGATGCGGCGCCGTGAGCCGCCGCGGGCAGCGATTGCGCTATTCTCACCAATACCGTGCGGCTTCCCTACATCGTCGCTCCCGCACTTGGCCTGACGGCGGTTGTGTTCACAGCCGGACTGGCCGCCATTCCGCAGCAGCCTGCCTTTCGCAGCGGCGTCGAGGTCGTCAACCTCGGTGTCGCCGTCATCGACAAGGCCGGTGCCGCGGTGACCGGACTGACGCAGGACGACTTCGCTGTGTATGAAGGGGGAAAGAAGCAGGACGTGCGCTACTTCGCCGCCGACGGCGCCAAAGCGGCGGTCGGCCCCGACGGTGAACGGCCGCCGCTCCACATCGGCCTGGTGTTCGACACCAGCGGCTCGATGGCCTCCGACATGGAGCTGGCGCGCAGCGCCGCCATCAAGTTCCTGAACCGCCTGCCGCGCGCCGAGGACATGACGATCGTCGACTTCGACACCGAGGTCCGCATCGCCACCTACGCGCAGACCGACTTCACCCGGCTGGTGGCGCGCCTCCGCGGCCGCAAGCCCGACGGCTGGACGGCGCTCTGGGACGCGGTCGGCATCTATCTGGGCGGCTCGCAGGATCAGGCCGGTCAGAAGGTGCTCATCGTCTTCACGGACGGCGGCGACACCCGCTCGACGCTGACCTACGTCGACCTGTTGAACGCAATCAAGGCCAGCGACGTCTCCGTGTATGCGATCGGCTTCCTCGAGCATCAGCCGGCCTCGGTCCGGACGCAGCAGCGGCTGCAGCTCGCGCAGCTCGCCGACCTCACCGGCGGTCAGGCCTTGTTTCCTGTGTCGATGAAGGAAGTGGAGTCGATGTACGATCGGATCGTCGCCGAGATCGACTCGCGATACTTGTTGGGCTACGTCTCGTCCGATCGGCGCACCGACGGTGCCTGGCGCTCGGTCGACGTCCGGCTGACGCGCCCCGACTTGCGCCAGGTGAAAATCCGGACTCGCAAGGGCTACTTCGCGCCCTACCTCGCACCACCCAAGCCGCAGCCTTGAGGGCCGCGCCCACTCACGACCCCCCAAGCCCGCATGCCCTCGGTCCACGACCGTTTCACGCTCGTCACGGAATTCGGACTGGCCGGTGACCAGGCGCGCGCCATCGACGAGCTCGTCGACGGCCTGGAGCGCGGCGACCAGCACCAGGTGCTGCTCGGCGTCACCGGGTCGGGCAAGACGTTCACGGTGGCCCAGACCATCGCCCGGGTGAACCGCCCGACGCTGGTGATGGCCCACAACAAGACGCTGGCCGCCCAGCTCTATCAGGAGTTCCGGCGCTTCTTCCCGCACAACGCCGTCGAGTACTTCGTCAGCTACTACGATTTCTACCAGCCCGAGGCCTACGTGCCGGCGACCGACTCGTACATCGAGAAGGAAGCCACCATCAACGACGAGATCGACCGGATGCGCCTGTCGGCGACGCGGTCGCTGTTCGAGCGGCGCGACGTCATCATCGTCGCCAGCGTCTCGTGCATCTACGGCCTGGGTTCGCCCGAGGCCTACTACGGCATGCTGCTGCCGCTCGAGCGCGGCGAGTCGATCGGGCGCGAAGCCCTGCTGCGCAAGCTGGTCGAGATCCAGTACGAGCGCAACGACCACGATTTCACCCGCGGTACGTTCCGGGCCCGCGGCGACGTCATCGAGGTCTACCCGTCGTACGAGGACATCGGGCTGCGCATCGAGCTGTTCGGTGACGAGATCGACGGGCTGTCGTCCTTCGACCCGATCACCGGCAAGGTGGTCAAGCGGCACGACCGGCTGGCCATCTACCCGAAGTCGCATTTCGTGACGCCCGAGTCGCGACGCCGGACGGCGGTGGAGACGATCAAGACGGAGCTGCACGAGCGGACACGCATCCTGGAAGAGGAAGGCAAGCTGGCCGAGTCGCAGCGGCTGCACCAGCGGACCATGTTCGACCTCGAGATGATGCGCGAGATCGGCTACTGCCACGGCATCGAGAACTACTCGCGCCACCTGTCCGGCCGCCGGCCGGGCGACCCGCCCCCCACCCTGCTCGACTACCTGCCAGCCGACGCCCTGACCGTGGTCGACGAGAGCCACCAGACCGTCCCGCAGATCCGCGGTATGTGGGCCGGCGATCGGGCCCGCAAGGAAGTGCTGGTCGCCTACGGCTTCCGCCTCCCGTCGGCGCTCGACAATCGCCCGCTCGACTTCAAGGAATGGCAGGCACGCATCGGCCAGGTCGTCCACGTCTCGGCGACCCCGGGACCGTGGGAGCTCGAGAAGGCCGGCGGCGTGTTCGTCGAGCAGGTCATCCGGCCGACCGGGCTCGTCGATCCGACCATCGACGTCCGGCCGGTGCAGGGCCAGGTCGACGACCTGCTGGCCGAGATCCGCGACCGCGCCGCGCGGCGCGAGCGCGTCCTCGTAACCACCCTGACCAAGCGCATGGCCGAGGACCTGACCGGGTATTATCACGAGCTGGGTGTGCGCGTCCGTTACCTGCACTCGGACATCGACACGCTCGAGCGCATCGAGATCCTGCGCGACCTGCGCAAGGGCGTCTTCGACGTGCTGGTGGGCATCAACCTCCTCCGGGAAGGACTCGATTTGCCGGAAGTCTCGCTCGTGGCCATTCTCGACGCCGACAAGGAGGGCTTCCTGCGATCGGCGGGCGCGCTCATCCAGACGATCGGCCGCGCCGCCCGGCATGTCCGCGGGACGGCGATTCTCTACGCCGACGTCATGACCGACTCGATGAAGCGCGCCATCGGCGAGACCGATCGGCGCCGCGCCATCCAGCAGGCCTACAACGTCGAGCACGGCATCACCCCGGCTTCGATCGTCAAGGCGATCGACGAGGTGCACCGCAGCGTCTATGACCGCGACTACCTGACGGTGCCGGTGGAGCAGGACCCGCGCGAGACCTTCCGCACCGAGGGCGAACTGCGCGCGGCGGTGATCCGCGAGGAAGCGGCGATGAAGGCGGCTGCCGCCGATCTCGACTTCGAGCGCGCCGCGGCGCTGCGCGACAAGGTCCGCCGGCTACGGAACCTCCTGCCCGGCGCGGCCGGCTCGGTGGGAGTGGCCGGCGCGTGATCCGCGAGTGGCTCAAGACCGCCATCCAGGAGGTGCAGGACTACGCCCGTCTCTGCATTGCCGTCGCCCGCGCATCGGTGTCGCGCCCGTTCTACTTCCGCGACGTCATCGAGCAGTTCGACGCCATCGGCATCGGCTCGCTCACCGTCGTCATCCTCACCGGGATGTTCACTGGAGCCGTGCTGGCGCTGCAGTCCGGCTTCACCCTCGATCAGTTCGGCGCGCGGTCGGCGGTCGGCCGCCTGGTCAGCGCCTCGATGGTCAAGGAGCTCGGCCCGGTGCTGACCGCGCTGATGGTCTGCGGCCGCGTCGGCTCGGGCATCGCCGCCGAGCTCGGCTCGATGATGGTGACCGATCAGATCAACGCGCTGCGCGCCCTGGGCACCGATCCGATCCGCAAGCTGGCGGTGCCGCGGGTGCTGGCCGGCGTCTTCATGGTCCCGGTCCTGACCATCATCTCCAACTTCGTTGGCATGATCGGCGCCTGGTTCATCACCGTCTCGCAGCTGCGCGTCGCCTCCAGCGTGTACTGGAACTCGGTCGTCGACGGGCTCTACATGGCCGACGTCTGGATGGGGCTGATCAAGCCGTTCTTCCTCGGCTTCGCCATCGTCACGATCGGCTGTCATGTCGGGCTGCGGACATCGGGCGGCACGCAGGGCGTCGGTCGCGCCACCACCAACGCCGTCGTGGCCGGCTCGGTGGCCGTGCTCGTCGTCGACTTCTTCGTCACCAAGATCCTCATCTCGGTGCTCTACTGATGGCGACTCCGACCAACCCTCCGCCGTCGCGAAACGCTTCAGCCGGCAACGGCGCTGCCGGCACGGCGGCCCCTGAGGTGGACGCGCCGGTCATCGTCTTCGACGGCGTCGACCTGGCCTTCGACGA
>JBDSLU010000353.1:0-4277 GCA_039916225.1 Vicinamibacteraceae bacterium | reverse complement strand
CGCCGCGGCGTCCGCACGCGCGCGACAACTCCGGGTAAGATGCCGCCACCCCCGGAGTCATCATCATGCACACGCTTCCCGGCGGCTCCGGCCGCCGCTCGTTCCTGCGACACACCACGCTCGGACTGACCGGCGGCCTGCTGGCCGCCGGCACCCATCCGCTCTGGGCCCAAGGCTCCGCCGAGCCGAAGGGCCTGAAGATCAAGACGTGCGAGGCGGTGCTCCTCACCGGCGTCCGCGGTTACGGACCGTGGCTGTTCTGTCGGATCGAGACCGAGGACGGCGTGGTCGGCTGGGGTGAAGGCACCAACTTCCCCGGCGTCCAGCCGATCGCCGCCGCGATTCGCAACCTGAGCACGATCGTCGTCGGCGCGAGCGCCTGGAACATCGAGCAGCTGTGGAACCGGATGTATCGGTTCCTCTACTACAACGGCATGGGCGGCGTCGTGCTCGCCGCCATCAGCGCCATCGACATCGCACTCTACGACATCGTCGGCAAGAAGCTCGGCGTGCCGGTCTACCAGCTGCTCGGCGGCAAGGTGCAAGAACGACTGCGCGTCTACGCCAACGGCTGGACCGAGGGCGTCGAGAAGAGCCCGGCCTCCTACGCCAAGCGGACCAAGGAGCTGGTCGCCAAGGGCTACACCGGCTGCAAGTTCGATCCGTTCTCCGGCGGGCCGATGAACCGCGAGGTGACGCAGCCGCAGCTGCGTGACGCGGTGGCGCTGGTAAAGGCGATCCGAGAGGCCGGCGGGCCCGACTACGACATCGCCATCGACGTCCACGGCCGCTGGAACACCAAGTCGACGATAGAAATCATCCGCGCCATCCAGGGTTTCCGTCTTTTCTTCTACGAAGAGGCGGTGCCGCCGGAGAACATCGACGCGATGGTCGAGGTGCAGCGCAGCGTCGACGCCCCCCTCGCCACCGGCGAGCGCATCTTCGGCCGGCACGGCTTCCGCGAGCTGCTCGAGAAACAGGCCGTCCGTATCATCCAGCCGGACATCGCCCGGACCGGCGGCATCACCGAGTTCAAGAAGATCGCGGCGATGGCCGACTCGTATTACATCCCGGTCGCGCCGCACAACCCGAACGGGCCGATCTGCACGGTGGCGTCGATCCACGCCTGCGTCTCGATCCCGAACTTCCTGATCCTCGAGTTCTTCGAGCCGGACGAAGCCGTCTTCAACGAGATCATCCCGGGTGGCCTGCGCGGCGACCGCGGCTCGATCCCACCCATCGAGGGCGCCGGTCTCGGCATCACCATCAGCGACGACTTCCTGAAGAAACACGCCTTCGACGAGAAGAAGACCGACGAGATGGAAAAGAGGGTCTTCGACACCATTACGATCCGCTGAGACGCGGCGGCCGAAACCGCAACTTCCAAATTCCAACTTCCAAGAACCACCTCCAACCTTGCGAACGTTGGAAGTTGCAGGTGCTTTGGTCGTTGGCGGTTGGCGGTTGGCGGTTGGTCGTTGGTCGTTGGCGCCGCCCGCTGACGGCGTCCGGGGCGCCGTTCGTCCCCGGACGGGCCGCCGCGGCAAGGCGCCGCGTTATGCTGACGGGCATGGCCATCTCCCGTCAGCCGCGCCGCCGTGCCGCGGCCCTCTTCGCCGCCGCCGCGATCGCCGGCGGCCACGCGTCTCTCCTCGCGCAGGCGCCGCCCGCGCCGGCTGCGGCCGCGCCCCGCGCCCTCCCGGCCTGGGTCATCAAGAGCAACGAGCTGGCGAAGATCTGGCTCGACGCGCAGGCCAGGCTCTCGCCGGAAGGCGCCGGCCAGATGGGCCTCGACGGCTACGACGAGCTGATCACCGATCTCTCGCCGGGCTACCAGGATCGAGCCCGGACCATCGTCGAGGGTGCGGTCGCCACGCTCAAGACGAAGCTGGCCGCCGAGACCGATCCGCAGGTCAAGCAGGACCTGGCGATCATGGTCAAGGACGCCGTGGACACCCTGGATGGCTTCGCCATCGAGCAGAAGCACTTCGTGCCCTACTTCAACGTCGCCGGAGGCGTCTTCGGCGGTCTGCGCGGCCTGCTCGACGATCAGATGGCGCCGGCCCGCCGTCCGGCGGCCCTGGCCCGGCTCAAGAAGTACGTCGGCGTCGGCTACCCGGCCGGGCCCTACACCACGCTCGCCGAGGCCGAGACCCGATCGCGCCTGAACCAGCCGGGCCTGCTCTTCCCGGCCAAGGCCGCGGTCGAGCGCAGCCTGGCCGACAGCGCCGCGTTCATCGACGGCATCCCGGCGCTCTTCGACAAATACGGCATCACGGGCTACGAACAGGATTTCGCCCTGCTCAAGACGCAGCTCGCCGCCTACGACGCCTTCGTCAAGGAGACGGTACTGCCCAAGGCGCGGACCGACTTCCGGCTGCCCGCCGAGGTCTACGCCCGCAACCTGCGTCAGTACGGCGTCGACATCCCGCCGGCGCAACTGGCGAAGATGGCGCACCAGGCCTTCGACGCCATCCAGAAGGACATGAACGCGCTCGCGCCGGAGATCGCCAAGGCCAAGGGCTGGACCGTCACCGACTACCGCGACGTGATCCGCGAGCTGAAGAAGCAGCAGCTGGTCGGCGATGCGATCCTGCCGCACTACCAGTCGCGGCTGAAGGATCTCGAAACGATCATCACGCGCGAGAAGCTGGTGACACTGCCGTCGCGTCCGGCCCGCATCCGGCTGGCCTCGGCGGCCGAGACCGCGGCCTCGCCGGCCCCGAACATGCGGCCGCCGCGCCTCGTCGGCAACACCGGCGAGCAGGGCGAATTCGTGCTGCCGCTGAACGTGCCGTCGACCGACGGCACCACGCTCAAGTCCGACGACTTCACCTTCGAGGCGGCCTCGTGGACGCTGACCGCGCACGAAGCGCGGCCCGGCCACGAGATGCAGTTCGCCGGCATCGTCGAAGCCGGCGTGTCGACGGCCCGCGTCCTGTTCTCGTTCAACAGCACCAACGTCGAGGGCTGGGGCCTCTACTCGGAGAAGATCGTGCAGCCGTTCATGCCGGCCGACGGCCGGCTGATCTCATTGCAGCATCGCCTGATGCGCGCCGCCCGCGCCTTCCTCGATCCGGAACTGCAGGCCGGGACGATCACCCCGGAGCAGGCCGGCAAGGTGCTGAGCGAGCAGGTCGTGCTGTCGCCAGCGATGGTCCGCCAGGAAGTCGACCGCTACACCTTCCGTGGTCCGGGCCAGGCGACCTCCTATTTCTACGGCTACACGCGGCTGCTCGAACTGCGTGCGGCGGTCGAAAAGGCGCTCGGCCCCAAGTTCGACCAGAAGGCCTTCCACGACGCGATCCTGGCCCAGGGGCTGCTGCCGCCGGACCTGATGCGCGACGCGATCATGAAGCATTTCGGGGTTCGGTAGCGTAGTCTTGGGAGGGGGTTGGCCCCCTGTCATGAGCGACGTCACCACCCCAGAAACTGAAGTCGGCAGCTACTTCGTCGCCAACTACCCGCCGTTCTCCGTCTGGACGCCGGAGGCGGTGGCGACCGAGGGGCTGCCTGCCCTGCACCGCCCGCCGGTGGCCGGCACGCCACTCGGCCTCTACCTGCACATTCCCTTCTGCCGGAAGCGCTGCCACTTCTGCTACTTCCGGGTCTACACCGGCAAGAACGCCGAAGAGGTCAACAGCTACCTCGATCTGATCGCCCGCGAGTGGGAAATCTACGCCTCGCTGCCGGCCATCGCCGGCCGGTCGCTCGACTTCGTCTACTTCGGCGGCGGCACGCCGTCCTTCCTCTCGACCACCCAGTTGGGCGGCCTGGTGTCGCGGCTGAAGGCGGCGACGCCATGGGATCGGGCCGAGGAAGTGACGTTCGAATGCGAGCCGGGCACGCTGACCGAGGCCAAGCTCTCGGTGATCCGCGACATCGGCGTCACGCGCCTCAGCCTCGGCGTCGAGCACTTCGACGATCAGGTCCTCGAGCTGAACGGCCGCGCCCACCGCTCGGCTGAAATCGTCCGCGCCTACGCCTTCGCCCGCGGCCTCGGCTTCCCGCAGATCAACATCGACCTGATCGCCGGCATGCTCGGCGAGACCGACGCCAAGTGGACGGCGGCGATCGATCGGGTGCTGGAGCTCGAGCCGGACAGCATCACCATCTATCAGATGGAGCTGCCCTTCAACACGACCATCAGCCGCGACAAGTTGAAGCACCTCGGCCAGTTCGAAGAGACGGTGGCCGGCTGGGATACCAAGCGGCGCTGGGTCGACGAAGCCTTCGCCCGTCTCGAGCGCGCCGGCTATCACGTCGGCAGTGCCTAC
>JBDSLU010000352.1:0-12342 GCA_039916225.1 Vicinamibacteraceae bacterium | reverse complement strand
TGCCGCCGACTTCGCCCTCGGCCAGCGCCCAGGCCGTGCCCGTCTGCGTG
Source organism: Vicinamibacteraceae bacterium (assembly GCA_039916225.1). Lineage (GTDB taxonomy): Bacteria > Acidobacteriota > Vicinamibacteria > Vicinamibacterales > Vicinamibacteraceae > JBDSLU01. Next base: position 12,292 of record JBDSLU010000352.1, on the reverse strand, counting down.
GCGCCGGCGGAGTTGTGGCCTTCGTACCACGGGCCCTGCGCGCCGCCCGGCCACCACATCGCCCGCTCGACGACGATTGGCACGCCGTTGGTCGAGGTCAGGATGGTCGACATCGCGGCGTTGGCCAGCAGCTGTCCGCCCGGGAACTGCTCGGAGTCGACGTTGATCGTGCGACGGCTCGACGCGGCGACGCTGTAGGTCTTGGTCAGCGTGGTGCCGTTGTCGAGCAGATAGGTGGCGTCCACCGTCGCGGCGGTCGTCGGATCGGGGTTGGCCACGAGGATGAACATGTCGAAGAACGCCCCGGTGGCGCCTTCGGCGAGGAACCAGTTCAGGGCGGGAGCGGTGACGCCAGCGCTCTCGTGCCCGGCGCTGTAGGCCTGGCCGCCCGTCGTCATGTACATCGCCCGCTCGACGACGACCGGAACCGTCGAGGTGATTGCCGCGGAAATATCCGTGGCGGCGAGCGACTGGCCACTGACCACTTCATTGTCGACGGCGATGGTGAAGCGGCTGTTCGGCGTCACGTTGTAGGTCTTGGTCAGGGGCGCCTGCGGAGCCGGCCGCAGGTAGCGCACGGTCACGGTGGCCGTCGTCGCGCCCGGGTTCTGAATCAGGTAGAAGAGGTCGAAGCTGCCGTGGGTCGCCCCCTCGGCCAGGAACCACGTCGTCGAGGCCGCGGCGATCGACGTCTCGGCGTGACTGCCGTAGCCGGACTGGTCCCAGCTCACCGTCCGATCGACGACCACCGCGCTGTCCGACTCGACGACCGTCGAGAACGAGTTGCCGTAGACGCCGCTCACCGACCCCGGGTCGACGCTGATGCGTGACTGCGCCGGAATCGTGACGTTGTGGGTGACCGGTGCGCCGGTCGCGCGCAGGAAGCGGAACTGGACGTGCGACGGCGTCGAGCCGAGGTTCAGCGCCGCCAAACGGGTCGTGAAAAACGCGTTCGAGACGCCTTCGGCGAACAGCCGTTTCTCGAACCCACGCGGATGGGTGCCGGCGGTGCGTTCGGCGGCGTTGGACACGCCGTCACCATCGGGGTCGCCGGCGGCGCCGTTGTCGCCGGTGGCGCTGTTCGGATCGAGGCCGAAGGTGGTCTCCCAGTTGTCCGGCAGGCCGTCGCTGTCGCCATCGACGACGACCGGCGGCGTCCAGCCGAGCTGGACGACTTCGAACTGGCTGGCGCGGATGCTCTGGAAGTCGTCGAGGAAGTCGCCGGTGTCGAACGGCGCTTCCCACCGCGGATCCGAGCTGCCGGTGATGAACATGTTCGACCCGTTGTCGGCGACGATCAGGCCGTAGGTCTTCATCGCCTGGAGCACCCGCTGCACGGCGGGGGTGAAGCCGGACAGGTTGACGTCGGCCCGCAGCCGCAGGCGGGCGCCCATCGGCAGCGACCCGGCCGTGCTGCCGGCCTGATGCGAGGCCGGGAAGACGTAGCCGTTGGTGGACTGCACGGTCACGCGGAAGGCGTGGCGGATGGGGTCGGTGCCGAACGCTTCGTCGTAGCGCACCAGGCCGGGCAGGATGGCCATCCCCGACGCATCGGCGCTGGTCCAGCCGTCCGGCCGGCGCAGGTTGCTGGTCAACGGGAACACGGCACCCGAGCCGGCCTCCCAGCGGTTCATTCCGGCGTTCCAGTGGGCGCGGTAGAGCTCGTAGACGATCCGGTTGTCGCGGTCGACGATCAGCATGTGCCGATCGCCGCTCGGTTCGACATTCCCCGGCGCGCCGCCCTCGATCCAGCCGGCCAGGGTCTTGGCCTGGTCGGGGATGGGGTAGCCGGCTGGACGACCTGGCGCGCCGATGTCGCTCTCGGCCGGGTAATCGACGAAGGTCACCGGCACCAGCGGCTGCGAGCCGGGCACCACGATGTAGGGCATCCCGTAGATCGCGTCCGGGTCGTCCGGATCGCCGGCCGAGCCGCCCCAGTCGGCGTGGATCCGCCGGTTGACGCCGCCCAGCAGCGTGATGAAGTTGGCGTTGTTGCCGTCGAGCGGCGCCTGGCTGATGTCGACGTTCCACCAGTTGTCGGCGGGAAAGAGCGGCAGCGGCTGCGGCATGTTCCCGTCGAGCACGACGCCCTGACCGCGGACGGCGGACGGCAGAGCCAGCAGCGACACCGCGCCGACGAAAATCGTCAGCGCCCGCGACAGAAATGCGCGTGGGATCATGGGTTTTCGCGGCAGGTGGTGGAACCTGCTCTCCGGGAGGGGCAGTTTTGCAAGGAAGGTGCCCGGGCCCCCGGGGTCTTGCCGGACACACTAGAATGGCCGCTCCGTCTGTGCGGCACACGCTGGCCATGCCCTTCGACTGCGACCACCGGCGCACCCTCGGGCCCGACGTCTGCCCGGCCGCCTGCCGGGCGGTCGAGCGGGGGGCGTTCGCCTACCGGAGGGCGGACAAGGCGGGGGACCTCCCGCCATCGGAGTCCGGCACGGTCGACGTCTACGTCCTGGACATGAACCACGGCTGGCCGAACATCGGCCACGACGCCATCGTCATGGCCGTGCGGACCGCCGCCTGCGACCTGGCCGACTCGCTCGCCGAGGCCGGCCTGCGCATCCGCGTCGTGTCGTGCGACGTGCGGCGCGGCTTCGTCGTCCCGCGCCCGCCCGACGGCCGCGGCGGGCTCTACCTGGGGACGGGTGGGCCGGGGCACATCGATCCGGCGCACAACGACGGCAGTGAGGGCAGCCAGGGCATCGTCGAGTCGACGGCGTGGGAATCGCCGCTGTTCGCGCTGTTCGACGCGGTGCACGCGCATCCGGACGCGGCGCTGATCGGCATCTGCCACACCTTCGGCGTCATGAGCCGCTGGCTCGGCGTCGCCGATCCCGTGCGGCGCGGATCGGAGAAGGGCGGCAAGAGCGCCGGCATCGTCGACACCGTGCTGACGCCGGCCACCGCGAAGCATCCCTGGTTCGGCGCCCTGGCCCAGTCCGCCGCCGACGAGCCCGGGCACGCCGGCCGCATCCGCGTCCTCGACAGCCGGCTCTACGACCTCGTGCCGCGCCCGTCGATGGCCGGCACCGTCACGCCGCTCGCCTTCGAAGTCGGCCCCGGCGGCGGCGCCGGCGAAGCCGTCACGATGTGGGAGGCGGCGCGCGATCGGACCGGCACGATACCGCGCGTGTTCGGTGTCAACCACCACCCCGAGATCGTCAACCGGGCTCGCGCGATGCGGATCCTGTGGGACAAGCGCTCGCGCGGCGAGGTCTCGCACGAGTGGTACCGTGAGCGCGCCGACGCGATGGCCGAGACGCTGCGAGACGACGCCGCCGATCGCGGGCTCGACGTCACGTCCCGTTACACGCTCTTCGGACCGTTGCGGTATCACCTGGAACGGCAGATTGCGCTGCGCCGCGTGGCGCCATCGTCCGGGAGGGCTTCGTCGTGATTCCGAGACCGCCGTTCGCCGACGAGCTCACCCGTGAGCAGGAGCTGGCCGCCTTCCATCGCCTCAAGCCCAGGCTCAACGAGGTCTGGGACGTCATCAGCGCCCAGGAGGACCTGCCGGCGACGTCGATCGTCGTCCCGTCCTTCACCCTCGATCAGGAGGAGCTGACCAAGCTCGATGGCGCCGCCTTCTACGAAGAGCGGCTGCTGTTCCTCTTGATCCGGCTGCGCAACCCGCGCGCGCACGTGACCTACGTCACGTCGCAGCCGGTCCATCCGTTGATCCTCGACTACTACCTGCACCTGCTGGCGGGGGTGCCGGCCAGCCACGCCCGGGCGCGGTTGACGATGCTGTGCGCCTACGACAGCTCGCCGCGGCCGCTGACGCAGAAGATCCTCGAACGGCCGCGCCTGATCGAGCGGATCCGCAAGTCGATCCCCGATTCGGATGCGGCCTACCTCACGGTCTTCAACTCGACGCCGCTCGAGCGCAAGCTCTCGGTGCTGCTCGACGTGCCGCTGAACGGCCTCGACCCCGAGTTGAATTACCTCGGCACCAAATCGGGCAGCCGCAAGGTGTTCAAGGAGGCGGGCGTGCCCTATCCGCCCGGCTACGAGGACCTGAAGGACAAGGACGACGTCGAGCGGGCGCTCGTCGAGCTCGGACGCGAGTGGCCGGGGCTGCGCCGGGCCGTCGTCAAGCTGAACGACAGCTTCTCCGGCGAAGGCAACGCCGTGTTCCGCTACCCGGAGACGGTGACGCGCGAGTCGGTGCACGAGGCGATGGCCGGCCTCGAGCTGGCGGTGGCGAGCGAATCGCACGAGCACTACTTCCGCAAGTTCGCGCGGATGGGCGGCATCGTCGAGGCGTTCATCGACGCGCCGCACAAGCTGTCGCCGTCGGCGCAGCTGCGGACCACGCCGCGCGGCGAAGTGGTGGCGACGTCGACGCACGATCAGATCCTCGGCGGTCCGTCCGGGCAGATCTATCAGGGCTGCACCTTCCCGGCGCACGGCGACTACCGCCGCGCCATTCTGGACGCCGGCACCGCGGTCGGCCAGGTGCTCGCGGCGCACGGCGCGGTGAGCCGCTTCGGCGTCGACTTCCTGGTGTCGCGCCAGGACACGACGCAGCCGTGGACGATGCACGCGCTCGAGATCAACCTTCGGGTGCTGGGCACCACGCACCCCTTCCTGGCGCTGCAGTTCCTCACCGGCGGCCGGCTCGATCCCGACTCCGGCCTGTTCCTCTCGCTCAGCGGCCGCGCCAAGTACTACATGGCCACCGACAACCTGCGCGCGCACGGGTTGCGCGGCGTGCTGCCGGAAGACCTGATCGACATCGTCACCAACAACGGGCTGCACTACAGCTATCGCACCGAGTCGGGGGTCCTGTTCCACCTGATCGGGGCGCTGTCGGAGTGGGGCAAGCTCGGTGTCACGGTCATCGCCAACAGCCAGGACGAGGTCAACGACCTCTATCGACGCACGCTCGAGGTGCTCGATCGCGAAGCCGGCCTGGGCCACGCGCCCGCCGCCACAGGGAGACACGCATGAAGATCGGCTTGATGGTCGGCCGCGAACACAGCTTCCCGCACGCGTTCATCGAGCGCGTCGACGAGATCGGCAAGCCGCACGGCATCACCGCCGAGTTCGTCAGGCTGGCGGGGACGAAGTTCGACGAGCCGCCTGTCTACAAGGTGATCGTCGACCGCATCTCGCACGAGGTCGAGTACTACCGCGGCTACTTGAAGTACGCGGCGATGAACGGCACCTACGTCATCAACAATCCGTTCTGGTGGACCGCCGACGACAAGTTCTTCAACTACGCGCTGATGTCGCGGCTCGGCGTGGCCATCCCCAAGACGGTACTGCTGCCGCAGAAGGCCTACCCGGCCGATGTCGACATCCTGCCGGCGTCGCTGCGCAACCTCGATTTCCCGATCGACTGGGACGGCCTGCTGCACTACGTCGGCCTGCCGGCGATCCTGAAGCCGTACTCCGGCGGCGGCTGGAAGCACGGCTACAAGGTCGAGAACCGCGCCGAGCTGATCGCCGCCTACGACGGCACCGCGCCCTATGCGATGACGCTGCAGGAGTTCGTGCGCTTCGACAAGTACGTCCGCTGCTTCACCTTCGGCAAGACCGACATCACCCCGGTGGCCTACGATCCGCACCAGCGCAAGTACATCGTCGACCACAGCTACCTGTCGCCGGCGCTCGGCGACCGTATCGTCAAGGACGCGCAGACCATCAACCAGGCGCTCGGCTACGAGATGAACACGATCGAGTTCGGCGTCCAGGACGGGGTGCCCTACGCCATCGACTTCCTCAATTGCGCGCCCGACTTCGAGCGCGACCGCATCACGCCGCACTACTTCGAGCTGGTGCTCGACAAGATGTCGAAGCTGGTGGTCGATCGCGCGCTGAACGGCCCGCCCACCAATCCCTGGCCGCAGTGGGAGCAGATGCTCGGCTGGGGCAAGACCTCCGGATTCGTTGGCCAGCCGCGGTAACGGGCCGGTGACGCGATGAGCGAGCCTGCCGCGAGCCGCGCCGGTACCCCGCCGTCGCCGGCCGAGACCTGGGACGCGCTGATCCGTCCCGAGGTCGAAGGCACGGCGGACTACTGGGCCGATCTGTCGGAGCGCATGCGCGACGCCCGGCTCACCTTCGGCGGCCGGCCGCTGTGCCCGTTCCTGCGGCCCTTCTTCATCGACGCCGCCGATGAGGTGCGGGTGCGCGCCGTCGCCGAGACGATCGCCGCCATCGGCGAGCGCGTCGTCGCCGCCGCGATGGCGCAGCCCGAGCTGTTGCAGCGCGTGCGGCTCACCGAGGCCGAGACGCGCCTGGCGCGTATCGATCCGGGCTACGGGCGGGCCAGCACGACCTCGCGGCTCGACGCGTTTCTGCTGCCCGGCTCGCTGACCTTCGCCGAGTACAACGCCGAATCACCGGCCGGCCTGGCCTACGCCGAGAACCTCGGCGAGGTGTTCGACGGCCTCGAGGTGATGGCTCGCTTCCGCGAGCGCTTCGACGCGTCCTACTTCACGCTCTCGATGCACCTGCTCGACGCGCTGCTGGCGAGCTACGCGGAGTGGGGCGGCCGCGCCAGCCCACCGACGATCCTGATCACGGACTTCCGCGAGGTCCCGACCTGGAGCGAGTTCCTGATCTTGAAGGATCGCTTCGAGGCGCGCGGCGTGCCGACCGTCGTCGCCGATCCGCGTGACCTCACCTTCGACGGCACGACGCTGGTGGCGGACGGCCAGCGTATCGACATGGTCTACCGGCGGGTGCTGGTCAACGACGTGATCGCGCGGGCCGACGACTGCCGCGTGCTGGTCGAGGCCATTGCCAGCGGGAAGCTGTGCATGGCCAACGCCCTGCGCTGCAAGATCCCGCACAAGAAGGCCTTCTTCGCGCTGCTCACCGACGACGACGTGATCGGACAGGGCGGCCTCTGCCGGCTCTCCGATGCCGAACGCGCGGTAATCGGTCCGGCCATCCCGTGGACACGCGTCGTCGAGGACGTGCGCACGACGTCGCCGCATCACGGGACCATCGACCTGCTCGACTACGCCTGTGAGTACCGCGACTCGCTCGTGCTGAAGCCCAACGACGAGTACGGCGGCACTGGCGTCACGCTCGGCTGGGAGACCAGCGTCGGCGACTGGGACGCCGCGCTGCAGAAGGCCGTCGCCGGTGCCGCAGCGGCAGAGGCCGCCGATCGGAGCTGGGTGCTGCAGCACCGCATCCCGATCCGCCGGGAATCGTTCCTGGCGGTGACAGGCCCGCCGCACGCCGTCGCCCAGCGCGACATGCTGGTCGACTTCGCGCCCTACCTGTTCCGCGGTCGCCAGGTCGGCTGCCTGACACGTCTCAGCGGCTCCGGGCTGGCCAACGTCACCTCGGGCGGCGGACAGGCGGCGGCGTTCGTGGTCCGCGCCCGCTGACGCCCGCTCTGGGCTGGCGCGCGGCCGGCTTACCCCGCGCCGCAGGTCGCGGAGGCGATGCGGCGCGCGGTGGCGTCGGCGACCTCCTCCACTTCGATTCGCAACCGCTCCGCGGCGTCGGGCTCGCGCGCAGTCCACGTCCGCCACTCGGTGGAGCCGGTGGCCGTGTGCGCCTCGCGAACGAGCGCCAGCGCGATCGGGGCACCGGCCCGGGCGGTCACCTCGACGTGGGTCAGCGCGGTGTTGATGCGGCCGACGTCGCCCGAGCGCAGCGCCGCGCGGACGTGTGTCCGCAGCGCCTCGTCGAGCCGCTCGGTGCCGGCGACGTGCTGGCGCAGCGCCTCGACCAGGTAGTGGGCGAGCTCGGCGGGCGAGCACGGCGTCCCGTCGAACGCGCCGCCGCGGATCCAGCGGCTCCACATCGCCGCCACTTCTTCGCTGTCGGCGAAGTGGACGAGCGCCGTCATGCCGAGGTCGGCGCCGCCGTCGCCGGGGCCGCGCACCGGCCAGGTGACCAGCCGCTGGACGGCCTGTCGCTGCGGCGCGCTGAACCGCGACGCATGCTCGGTGATGAACACCGCGAGCGCCCGGTCGTCGGGCGGGTCGCCGGCTTCGAACGCCCGAATCGCCGCGTCGATTCCCGTCGCGTGCCCGTCCGACGACGCCAGAGGATCGGACGCGGCCGACTCAACCATCGTCCATCGTAACTCGCAGCTCAGTCGATCGGCGAGATGCCGAGGCCGGCGATCTTGCCATCGGGCGCGATCGCGAACTGGACGCGCAACGGCGTGGTGCCGAACGTCGCGCGGTAGACGCGGATGCGACGGTCGTCGCGCGTGCTGTCTTCCATCAGCTCGAAGGCCCCGAGCGCGCCGTGCCGGCCCATCATCTGCGGCCCCTGCTTGACGCGATCCGGCAGCAGGAAGGCCTGGAACTCCGTCGTCAGCCACTCCGGCTTGGCCTCGCCGCTGGCCGCGGACGCCAGGACCTCCTTGAGGAAGGCCGTCGTTTTCGGGTCGGCGTCGGCGATGGGCGTCGGTGCGCCCTGCTTGAGGGCGGGGACGTAGATCTCGGCGATGCCGTTGACGAGCGCGCTGGCGGCGCCGCCCCCCTGGTTCACCAGCGCGATGACCGTCAGCTTGTCGTCGGGGAAGCGGGCGATGAAGGTCGAGAAGCCGCTGATGCCGCCGCCGTGGGCGTGGCGGACGTGGCCGCGATACGGGTCGACCTCCCAGCCCATCGCGTAGGGCGACGGCTTGCCGTCGGCCAGGCGCATCGGCGTCCACAGCGCCTCGTAGCTGGCCGGCTTGAGCAGCTTGCGCGCGGTCAGCGCCGCATCCCACTTCACCAGATCGACGATCGTCGACACGAGGGCGCCCGCCGCGAACGGCTGCGTCGGATGGGTGTGCTCGGCCGGCTTGGTCTGTCCGTTCGACGTGGCGTAGCCCTTGGCGCGAATCGGCCGGGCGTCGGCGTAGTCGTCGAGCGCCGTCGCCGTCATGCCGAGCGGCTTGAAGATGCGATCGGCGAGAAACGTCGCGTAGGGCTGGCCGGAAGCCTTCTCGACGATCATGCCGAGCAGGTAGTAGCCGGTGTTGCAGTAGGCGTACTTCTCGCCGGGGGCGGAGGCCAGCGGCGCGTCCTTGACCAGCGCCAGGATCTGATCGGGCGTGAACACCTGGCTGTCGGCGATCTTCTTCTCGCGGAAGACGTCGGTGTAGCTCTTGATTCCGGACGTATGCGTCAGCAGATGGCGCACCGTGACCGGGGCCCAGGCCGCCGGCAGGCCGGGCAGGATCTCGGTGATCTTGCCGTCGAGGGACAGCTTGCCGTCCTCGACCAGCAGCAGCACCGCCGCCGAGGTGAACTGCTTGGTCACCGAAGCGAGCTGGTAGACGGTCTGCTCGGTCGCTTTGATCGACTTCTCGACGTCCGAGAAGCCGTAGCCCTTGGCGAGGACGACTTTGCCGTCCTTGACCACCGCCACCGAGACGCCCGGGAACTGGCGCGCCTGCATGGACTTTCCGACCATCGCATCGACGGCCGCCGTGTCGGTCGACGCGGGCGCGGCGGCCGGCGCCGCCTGGGCGCCAGCCAGGGCCGGCAGCAGCAGGCCGGTCAGACAGACGAGCGGAATCGTCCGGCGCAGCAGCCGGAGCGGCAGGTGGGCAGTGTGTGGCGTCATCGATCGCACCAGACGCAGCGTCCCGGCCCGGGGTTCCGGGCGGCTACCAGTATTTCGATCCGCCCATGACCTTGCCGGCCAGCAGGGCGTCCTTGATCTGTCCGAGATCGGTCAGCCCGCCCGCGGCGACGCCGCCGTGAACGAGTCGGGCCGACGTGTCGGTCTTGCTCAGGAGCACGATCTGGTGGACGTGCGCGAACCCGCCCCGCTCGTAGTAGACGAGGCAATGGTCGGCGGAGCAGCCGGCGGAGACGAGCCGGCGGGCCGGCAGCCGCGGCATGACCATGACGTCGGTCGCCTGGAATGGCATGCCCGGATCGGCCATCTCGAGCGTCGTGCCGCCAACGAACAGTTCGCTCAAGGCCGCGCGGACGCCGGCGGGCAGGTCGGCGACCTTGGCGATCGGGCCGAACGACTCGGCCCGGACGTGGTCGCGCAGCGCGTCGGTCAAGCCGGACTCACCCACGGTGGACTGGCTGTGCAGCACCCAGGCGCCGAGAAGCGCGAAGGCGACGACCGCGACGATGCCGAATCGAAACGTCTTCACGAGTCCCGCCTCGGCGCGTAGAGCGTGATCTGGATCCGTCCGCCAACGCCTGCCACGGCCTCGACGGTCGCGTCGCTGATTACGACGTCTTCGAAACAGGATGGACCAGGCCCGGCTTGCACTCCGATGTCGAAGGTCCGCGACCTCGCTTCGTTCCAGCAGCGGCGAGCCGGGCGGGGCAACGCTTCGATCATTTTGACTAACTGAGAAATGGCTCGATCGGCCGTGCCAGGCGAGCGTGAACTGGTTCCGCCATCCCCGCCGCAGACATGCAGGAACCCAGGCGTCGGGGCTTGTGCAGCGGGCCAAGCCGCCCGGAGAGACTTCAGCGATCGCCGTGATCGAACGCTCAGATCGACGGCCGCGAGGGACGCGTCGGGCGTCAGCCCCGCGGTCCGGCGAGCGGAAATCCTCGGCGGATCCAGGAGGCGATCCTCGCCGGACGCGCGCATGGCCTTGGCTGCGGCGGCCCAGCCGGCGCGCGGGTGGGAGTGCGGACTACCTTGGGGAGAGGCCTTGGTAGGCATGTTCCATTATGGCGCTTGGCGCTTGGCGAACACGCAGTCGAACGTGCCGACGTGCCGGTGCACGGTGACGCCGAAGCCGCGCTTGAACTTGTAGAGGTTCCACATTCCGCCGGTCTGGCGGTGATACTCCGCCTCGAGCACTTCGACGTCGTAGTCGGGGATGCCGTAGAGGTCGTAGGTGTGGCAGCCGCGTTCCTTGCCCCACTGCATGGCCGTCCAGTGGAGCAGCTGATTCGGGTTCGCCTTGCGCGCCGCTTCCGCGGCCGACGACGCGCCCCACAGGTAGGTGGCCCAGCCGCTGCCGATGAACACGACGATGCCGGAGATGTCGATGCCCTCGTGGCGCGCCAGGTAGAGCCGCATCGCATCGCGATGGCCGAAGTGCTTGGCGGAGAGCCGCATCGCGTCGGTGTCGGCCTTGCGCATGCCGTGCCGCGTCGTCGTCTCGTCGAACAGGCCGAGAAAGGTTTCCATCTCCTCGGCCTTCGCAATGCGCACCTCGACGCCTTGCTTGCTGGCCAGGCGGATGCGGTTGCGCGTGTTCGAGTGGAAGCCGGCGAAGACCTCGTCGGCAGTCTTGGAGATGTCGACCAGTGCCGTACGCAGCGGCATGATGCGCTGCTTGGCGACACCGAGGCCGTGCCGCTCGAGCAGCGCGACGTGCTCGGGCGTCCGCTCCCATTGCGGCTCGAAGCGCAGCAGGAACGCCCCGGCGGCCGCGGCCAATTCGATCGCCGCGCCGACCAGCGCGTCGACTACTTCGACGTCGGCCGGATCGGCGGCCGGGCCGCGCGGCACGAAGCCGAAGCGGCGATCGGGGCCGGTCTCGAACATCAGCATCTGCAGGGCGCCGACGATCTGATCGCCGCGCATCGCCAGGATGCGGGTCGGCGGCGCCTGCAGGTCGGCCTGCAGGTCGCCCCATTCCCAGGTCTGGAAGAAGTGGCCGTGCGGCGAGGCTTCGACGAAGGCGTTCCAGGACTCGTGATCGGCCCCGGGGGCGAGGGTCAGCGGCTCGCGCATCACGCGTGCTGTGCCGCGGTCAGGCGCTTGCTGACGCCGCGCGTCTCGCCACAGAAATCGCCGTAGGGACCGATGCGCGTCAGCGTGAACGGCAGCATCCGCGGGTACATCGACGAGGTGACGAAGGTGATGCAGAGCCCCTGGTTCTGGATGTTCACGATCGAGTGCACGAGCAGCTTGAACAGCGCGCCGATGCGCTGAAAATCCTTGCGCACGAACGCGGTCGTGAAGACCACGAAGTTCGGCGGGGCGCGATGGTTGATGACCCAGCCGAGGACCTCGCCGTTGACGCGCATGCCGACGCTCGAGATCGGATCGGCGCGCGCGTCGCAGATCCACGGTTCGAGCAGCGGATCGATCCACTGCTTCTCGGCGTTGGTCTGCTGCATGTGGGCCCGCTCGGCGGCGGTCAGCTCGGTCCACATGAACATCTCGCCGCCCTCGGGCAGGCGTCCCCGGCCCCACCACGGACAGTTGATCGCTTGTTCGGGCGTGATCCGCACCGCCGCCTTGCGCAGCACCGGCGGCTCGAAGGCGCGCTTGGCGAAGATGTGCTCGATGACCGGGATGGACGGCTTGCCGGTCATGTAGACGCCCATGATCTCGTCGCGTCCCTCAGCGCGGGCGACGTCCTCGAGCCCGGCGACCA
>JBDSLU010000351.1:0-4104 GCA_039916225.1 Vicinamibacteraceae bacterium | reverse complement strand
CCACGGCCTTGACCGTCATCGCACCCAGCTGGGTGTTCAGCTGCTTCTCGATCGTGCCCTTGGGGTTGCTCAGGAGGGCGGCGCGGTACTTCGGGTTCTCGGCCGCGAACTTGCCAACGAGGTCCTGGATTTGGCCGCGCGTCATTTTTTCCGCCATGGTGTGTCTCTCTCTCTGGTGACTGAAATCAGTCGGTTTGGTTTCCAACCGCCCATCGGTCGGTCACGGTCCCTCTTAGAGCAACCGCGATGCCAAGGACTCCGGATCCAGAAAAGTCAATGAAATCGGGCCGATCGCGGCGCACGGCAGCCCTGACGCGTTGGGCGGTTGGGGCCACAGCTCCACCGGCCGGCGCCCGGCCTCCATCGGCGACGGGGGCCCGGCTATACTCACCACGCGTCCGGTGACCCACCCCCTCCGCCGCGCGGCTGCCCGCGTCCTCGTCCCTCTCGCCTACCTCGCGCTCGCCATCGCCGCGAGCTGGCCGCTGGCTCGCGACTTCGCGACCTACACGGTCGGGGACGTCCACTACGACGAGCGCCACGCCATCTGGGTGCTGTGGTACACCGCCCAGGCGTTCGCCGGTCACGTCAGCTGGCCGGACACGACGCACCTGCTCTACCCGCACGGCATCTCGGTGCTGGTCGACGGGGTCGGTCCGCTCAACGCGCTGTTCGCGCTGCCGTTCTGGCCGTGGGGCGCCGCGGCCGCCTTCAACGGCACGGCGCTCCTGGGCGTCGCGCTCAGCGGCTGGTGCTGCTATGCGCTGGCCCGCGGCATCGGCCTGGCCCGTGGACCGGCGTTCGTCGCCGGGGCGCTGTTCCTGCTCTGGCCGATCCACCTGCTCGCGCTCACCGGCCACCTCGAAAAGCTGTTCGTCGGGATGCTGCCGCTGACGCTGCTGGCCGGTCTGCGCGCCTTCGACCCCAATCGCGGACGCGCCTGGCTGGCCGTCCCCGGTGTCGCGTTGCTTGGCGCGCTCCTCCAGAACGGCAACCAGTTCATCTTCGCGGCACTCGGCGTGGCCGTGGTCGGCGTGCAGTCGTGGCTGGCGGCACCGGTCGGGCAGCGCGGGCCACGCCTGCGCCGGATGCTGATCGCCGGCGGGCTGTCCCTGGTCATCTGCGCGCCGCTGCTGCTGGCGATCGTCCACGTGATGCGCGACGCGACGCTGCACGTCGCCCTCGGCGAGCAGACGCGCTACTACTCGCCGGATGCCCTGAGCCTGGTGCTGCCGGGCCCGTTCCAGCGGTGGGCAACGTGGCTCTTCCCGAGCGACATGCACCTGAAGAACTACGTCTGGGCCCCGACGCTGTCGGCGCTCGCCCCGACCGAGGACTGGTACGGCACCGGACTCGAGACCGCCGTCGCCATCCCGCTGACGGCGATCGCGTTGTGCGTGCTGGCCTGGCGCGAGCGGACCGGCCGGCCGTGGGTGATCTTCGGCCTCGTCTTCGCCGTGCTGTGCCTCGGCCCGCGCCTGCGGATCGGCGGCACGATGCTGCCGATCGCGATGCCGTACGACGCGCTGCAGCACATCCCCGGCCTCGACGTCATGCGGACGCCGGGGCGCTTCATGATGCTCGGCAGTGTCGGCTTCGCGCTGGCCGCTGGCGTCGGGTTGACCGCGCTGATGCGCCGGCGTCCGTCAGCGGCCACGGGCATCCTCATCGCCGCTGGCGTGCTCATCGCCGCCGAGTGCTGGCCGCGGACCTTCGCGCAGACTGCGCTGCCCCACGTGCCGGAGTTCTACCGGCAGGTCGGCGCCGGAACGCAGGCGCCGGGGCCGATCCTCGACCTGCCGCACGGCTGGTACAACCGCAGCGACCGCGCCTCGGCCTACATGTACTACCAGACCGTGCACCACCAGCCGATCGCCTGGTCGTACCTGTCGCGCTACCACACGCGCTTCCCCAACGAAGGGCTCGATCCGCTCTGGAACCTCGGCCTGCCGGCCGACGCCACGCTGCGGGCCCGCCTGAAGGCGCTCGGGTTCCGCTACGTGGTCTGGCACAAGTTCTCGGGCATGTTCGTCGGCGGTCGCGTCTCGACCGGCATGCTGGCGCAGCCGCACGGTCCGCCGACGCCGCTCGGTCAGCATCCGATCTTCCGCGGCGCCTTCGCCGGCACGGCGCCGTTCTACGAGGACGCGCTGACCGTGGTCTACCGGCTCGATTGACCCAATGCGCTCAGCGCGCCGCCGCGCCTGCCGGCGCCGGCCGCGGCGTCTCGCGCAACGGGATCGCGATCGACGGCTGTCCGCCCTTGGCGCTGTCGTAGGTCAGCGTTACCGAGCGCCCCCCACCGCGGACCAGGTACTCGATGACGCGCGTCGTGCGCCCCGGCTGGCCGTTGCGGACGAGGATGCGTGACAGGTCCTGCTGATCGATCAGGTCGGTCTGGCCGGTCCGGAACCGGTCACGCACCCACCCGGCCGCGACGATCGTCGTGCCGGCGCCTTCGAGCCGCAGCACGTCGGGACGGACCACGTTGTTGCGCTGCGCCTTGGCCAGGATCGTCGGGATCAGTCGATCGTTCATGACCGGCACGCGCACCCGCCACATGTCGTCGCCGAGCGACTCGACCGACGGCTCGCCCAGCCTGACCTGCGGCATCTCTCCGGCCTGGTAGAGCGAGAAGGCCATGTTCCGGTGGCACAGCTCCTCGTTCATGAAGCGCGGCGGCAACCGGCCGAACGTGTGGCGCCACCCGCCGATCTCGACGGTGCCGAACGTCGGGTGCTCGAATGGCGCCCAGTCGACGAACTCCGAGCCGAGCTCCAGCTTGTCGTCGAAGAACAGTCCGGACGCGCGCGGCGTGATCGGGCTGTCCGGCTGACGCTGTTCGTCCTTGAGCGCCTGACTGTTGAAGTACTGGCCGCTGTTCCACAGCTCGTTCGAGAACGACAGGATGCCGAGATCGTCGTTGGTCCAATCGATGAAGCCGCCGTGCACGGTGTATAGGCCGCTCCAGATCACCAGGTAGCGGTAATACGGCAGCATCCGCTCACCCGTCTTGCCGAGCTCGTCGTAGACGCGGGCGTCGGACACCGGATACTCGCCCTGCGCTTCCGCGCCCGGGCCGCGCAGGATCATGCCGCCGGCGTTGTGGTACGACTGCACGCCGGCGATGTTCGGCTTGCCGAGCAGGAAGCGCGCGACCGCCCGCGCCTCGGGCAGTTGGAACGGATAGTCCATCGATCCGTTCTGCACGTAGCTGGGCTGCCAGTCGGCCGGCCAGTTGCGGTTCGGATCGTAGCCGCCGGGGCCGTCCTCGTTGACCAGGCCGTCGCCGTCGTTGTCGAGGCCCTCGAAGCCGAGGATCACGTAATCGCCCTTGGTGCCGGGCGGCGCCGGTTCGAGCAGCCGGCGATCGAGCCCGCTGATGCGATGCGTGCCTTGCCCCGGCACGTGGCGGCGCATCTGCTCGATGACGCCGTTGCCGTTCAGGTCGTCGACGTCATCCTCGTCGGCAACGCCGTCGTTGTCGCTGTCGACCGGCTGATGGCCGGAGCGGCCGCCCGAGTGCACCTGCAGGAAATGCTCGCGCCCGTCCGGGTTCACCGTCGGCACGATGTAGAAGACGCGCTCGTCGACCAGCTGCTTGATGCGCGGCAGCCGATCGTAATGCTCCATCAAATACCAGATGGTGTAGAGGCACACCTCCGCGCCCTGGATCTCGTTGCCGTGGACGTTGGCCTCGATGTACATCCCGGCCTTCGACGCCTCGGCGCCGGTGTCGGGATTGACGATCGTCATCACCTTGATGTCGCGGCCTTCGACGCTCTTGCCGATCGACGACAGCGTGAGGAACTTGGGGAAGGCGCGCTGCAGGCGCTCCATGTCGGCGACCAGTTCGTCGTAGCCGTGCCAGCGGTTCACCTCGATGCGCGTCCTGAACGGCGCATCCGAGGTCGGAAACGTCCGCGGCGTCTGGCTCTGAGCCGGGCTCGGAGCCGCGTTCGGAGCTGGGCTCGCAGCCAGGTTCAGAGCCCGGCTCAGAGCCCGGCTCGGAGCCCGGCTCTGAGCCAGCAGGTCGGACGTGGCAAAAATGGCCACCAGGGCGAGCGTGGCGGCGGGCTTCATCACTCGCACCTCACGGTCTGG
>JBDSLU010000350.1:0-6027 GCA_039916225.1 Vicinamibacteraceae bacterium | reverse complement strand
TGGGCGGAGCGGCGCCGCACCGGGGTTGGTGTCCACGACCCTGGCCCCGAACACCGTGCGCGACAGCACCTGCCACACGATCGCCTGCTTGCTCAGCGCCAGCTTGATGACGTCGCCGGCGTGGCGGGCGATGTAGCCGGGGCGCAGGAAGAAGCGCCGCTTGGCGGTGTTGATCGCGGCCATCACGAGCCGGTCGTTCAGTTCCTGGCCGCGCAGCAGGTAGTACGAATACTCCATCTTCGACCAGTCCGCATCCTCCGGCTGGAGCAGACCCTCGCGTATGCACTTGTCGTAGAGCGCCGTGCCCGGATACGGCACCGCCGGATAGAAGTTGGCGAAGTCGGGATCCAGATCGATCGCGTAGCGCGTCGTCTGGGTCATCGTCTGCGCGGTCTCGCCGGGATACCCGTAGATGAAGAACGCGAACGACTTGATCCCGGAGGCGCGGAGGTTGGTGAAGGCGGCGCGGACCTTCACCTCCTCGAGCTTCTTGACCATGTCCTTGCGCGTCTCCGGCGACGCCGACTCGATGCCCATCGCCAGCATCCAGCAGCCCGACTTGCGGAGGCGGGCGACGAACTCCGGATCCGTCAGGTTGTCGGCGCGGGCGTTGCCGAACCAGTGGATGCCGAGATTGCGCGCGATCAGTTCGTCGCAGAAACGCGAGAACGACTTGGCGTTGAGGGTGACGGTGTCGCCCCAGAGATAGAAGTGCGACACGCCGAGCTCGCGCTTGGCGCGCTCGATTTCGTCGACGATGACCTTGGGGTCGCGCTCGCGGAACTTGTGGCCCTGATGGATCGGAGCGACGCAGAAGTCGCACGAATAGGGGCAGCCGCGGCTGGTCTCGACGATGATGTACGGCTTGCCCTCGAGCGGCAGCGTGTAGTGCGAGAGCGGCACCAGGTCCCAGGCCGGGAACGGCATGGTCAGGAAGCCGGCGAACGAACCCTTGGCCGTGTGCGGGACGATCGCCTCGCCACGGCGCCACGTCGCGCCCGGCACCGAGGCCAGCAGCTCCGGCGTGAACGCCGCGCCCGACGCCAGCGCCACGATGGCGTCCTCGGGCTCGCCGACGAGCATGGCGTCGACTTCCGGCACCCGGACCATGGATTCCGCCGGCACCGTCGAGGCATGCGGGCCGAACGACACCAGCGCCGCGCCAAAGTGGACCTTGAGGCGGGCCATCTCCTCGACGTCGGGATCGAGCGTCGGCGTCGTGCTCGGGAAGACGATCAGCTCGGGCCGGAACCCCTCGGCATCGAGCTGCGCGATGGCCGCGGCGGTCGACAGCTTCGACGCCGTCTGATCGATCAGGCGGAACGGGATGTTGCGCTCGCGGAAGAGCGCCGCGCACACCAGCAGCGAGTAGGGCGGCTTGGTCGTGCCGAGCACTTCCTCGCGTTCCTGGCAGCGGCCCTGCCGCGTGAACGCGATGCCGTTCACCGGCGGCGGATTGATCAGCAGCGTGCGCATAGGTCCTATGGTTCGGCCGGGGCGACGACCGGGGCCAGTGCCGGCAGCACCTTGGCCGGCTTGGTCGCCGGCAGCGTCGGCGGCGCGCTCAGTTCGACCTTGCAGCAGCGCCGGCAGACTGGGAACAGCTCGTGATCGAGCAGCTTCTTGCGCAGCTCGACGTACTTCTCGCCGTTCCACACTTCGCCGAGCGTCTGGGTGGTCAGGTCGCCGACCTCGACGCGGATGAACGGACAGAAGAACACCTTGCCGCTGAACGACACCCGCGCGTGCATGAACGGGTAGAGGCAGCGGCCAGCCAGGGGAGTGCCCGGCGTGTAATAGGGATCGATGAGCGGCGGGTGGACCTTGGGGCGGTAGTCGAAGAGCACGCCCTTGCGGGCGCAGGCCTGTTGCAGCCGTTGGACCTTCTCGCGGACCCGCGTCGGATCGACGCCCGGATCCTCGGTGATGTAGGTCGAGATGATCTTGGGGTCGGTCTCGCCGATCATCTGCAGCGTTTCGTCGCGCTCGGCGGCGGTGGCGAACATCAGGTGGTTGAGGCCGATGGCGTCGACGCCCAGCTCCTCGGCGACGTCGACCATCTGCTCGAGCGTGTCGAGGCTCTGCTCGGCGACGGTCGTGTTGATGCTGACCCGCAGCGGCGCGCCCTTCTTCTTGGCCGCGGCCTGCAGCCGGCGGAGGCCTTCCGACGTCCGCTGGAACGTGCCCTTCACGCCGCGCGCCTTGTCGTGCAACTCACCGGGCCCGTCGATCGACACCGAGACGTGGGTCAGGAACCCGAGCCGGGCGAGCTCGGCCAGGGCCTCGGCGCGCTCGTCGCTGATGATGGTCCCGTTGGTCGTCAGGTAGCCGCAGGTGTAGCCCTTCTCGCGGAAGACATCGAGCACGCTCAGGATGTCCTTGCGCATGAAGATCTCGCCGCCGGTCAGGTTGACCTGGAGGCTGCCGTCCGGGAAGGCGCGGCGCAGGGCGTCGAGCGGCAGTTCCTCGCGCCACTCGCCTTCGACGTTCAGGAGGTCGCCGACGTAGCAGAACTCGCACGTCAGGTTGCAGCGCATGGTGGCCTCGTAGACGAGGCCCATGGGCAGCGGGTCGGCGCGACCGCTGCCGTCCTTGAGGTAACGGCTGACCGTGTGCTCATGCTTGCGCTTGCGCAGCAGGGCATGGGCGCGCCGGGCCAGCGGCAGGGCGCGTGCCTGGTCGACGACGGCGCGTTTCAGCGTGGCGAGGAGCGTCAACGAGGCAGCTTCCAGATTTCGAGGCCTGGGCCCGGGCGCTCGAGCGCGGGATGCCAGGGGGTGTCCGTATTGTGCAGGAACGGCGCCACCCGCGCGCGATCCGCGTCGGAGGCCTCCGCCCGGTACGGCGTCACGACGGCTACGCGCGTCGCGACGGCCATCAGCCGGGCCCGGAGCGGCACCGCCGCCAGATCTTCAGCATTGTAGCGTTTCAGCACGACGTACTGCACACCGAGCCGGGTCAGCGGCTCGAGCCCGCTTCCGGTCGGGGCGGGCCCGTCCGTGAAGGCGCGCGGACTGACATAGATCTTGTCGGCGTCCAGGCCGCCGTCCCCCAGGTAAATCGTGCGGTAGGCCGGCGCCGGGTAGGGCTCCAGGCCGAGCCGGATGGCGAACTTGGTCGAAGCGCGGCGCGGGTCGCCCATCGTCGCCGTCAGAGCCTCGGTCAGGCTCTCGCGCGATTGCGTCAGCACCACCGAATAGGGCTGGACGAGGACCGTCGAGCCGGGTGGCACGTGGGTCTCGATCCACGCCTGGGCCAGCGTCCGCGTGTCGGCCTGGCTGAAGAACCGGCCAATCTGGTGGCTGTGCCAGGCCGCCGGCAGGGCCAGCATCAGTGCCAGGATGGCGGCAAGGCGACCGGGACGGGCCAGCATGGCCAACCCGGCGCCGGCGAGCACGGCCAGGAAAGGCAGAGCCGGGTTCAGGTATCGACTGGCCGCGACCGTGTGGCTGAGGAAGAGCAGGAAGGCCACCGGGAACGAGGCCAGCAGAATCGCCTGCCACGGCCGGCGGCGGCTGAGCAGAACGAGGCCGACGATGGCCGCGCCCAGCCCTGGCCAGCTCAGGCCTTCCGACCACAACAGGCGAGCGTAGGCGCCGGCACTCGGAAAGGGCCCGCTGCCGAGCGCCGCGGCCCGATCGACGACGATCTGGCGGTTGGCGATGATGTCGTTCCACGCCGTCCGCGGCTCGACCAGCAGGAACGGCGACAGCGCCACGAACGTCACGGCCGCGCCCAGCCCGGCCCAGGCCCAGGCCGTCGCCAGCGCGCCCGCCGACGGCCGCGGTGACCCGGGCGGGCGGCCGAAGGCGCCCAGGCGTGCCGCGACCGCCAGCGCCAGCGGCAGCGCCAGGAAGATCGCGTAGTAGTGCGTCGAGAAGGCCACCCCGCAGGCGGCGCCGGCGCCAACGAGCATGAGCCGCGACGGCGGCACCACTGTGGCGTTGGCGGCTTCGCCGATTCGGGCCAGGCGCGCCAGCACCACCATGGCCGCGACGATGGCCAGCGTCACCGGCACGTCGTGCTTGACGTAGTGCGCGTCACGGACGGCCGTCGGCGCCACCGCCAGCAGCAGCGCCGCGACGGCGCCGGCGCGCCATCCGGCGACACGCGCGCCCAGCAGCCACGTCAGCCACACCGTGGCCACGCCGCAGGCGACGCCCAGCGT
Organism: Vicinamibacteraceae bacterium; assembly: GCA_039916225.1. Lineage (GTDB taxonomy): Bacteria > Acidobacteriota > Vicinamibacteria > Vicinamibacterales > Vicinamibacteraceae > JBDSLU01. Next base: position 1,859 of record JBDSLU010000350.1, on the reverse strand, counting down.
CCGCCCGGCGTGATAGACGCCGGAGGGATCGAGGAAGAACTGCGTCTGGAAGGCGCCGATCGACGTCACCGCGCCGGTCAGCCAGCTGAAGGCGAACCAGCCGCCGACCCAGGTGAAGAGCACGTAGAAGTAAAAGGTCGGATAGAGGAAGTTGTGCGGGTTGAGGTCGCCCTTGGCGAAGCCCAGGGCGCGCGACATGATCGCCACTTCGTCGGGGTTGTAGACCGCCGGCAGGCCGAACGACAGGCCGGTCGCGCGCAGCCATTCGGCGAGGGCGAGGATGGCGAGCAGGAGGGCGAGCCGCGTCGGCGTCCAGGTCCGGCTCATGGGATCTGCTGTTCGTCGGCGAGGGCGACGTCGGTGGCCGCGGCCGCCGGCGCCGATCCGACGCGACCGGCGCGCACGCGTTCGAGCATCCGGCCCAGGGTCCGCAGCTCGCGCGCGTCGAGGAAGCCGAGCGCGGCGAGGCAGGCGGGGAAGACGGCCGTGACGACCGCCCCTCGAGCGAAGACGGCGACGAGCGGCGACATCGCCGGCAGGGCCCAGGCCGCCACATACGCGATCGCGCCGGCGATCCCGATGCGCGCCAGCCGGCCCCATTCGAGCGGAATCGGGTAGACGCGCTGCGACAGCAGCAAGGCGGTGCCGGCCATGACGCCATAGGCCGCGGCATTCGACCAGGCGGCTCCGACGCTGCCATAGCGAGGGACCAGCAGCACGTTGGCGACCAGGCTGGTCGCCGCCGCCGCGCCCGTCGCCACCGGATAGAGCCGGGTGCTCTTGGTGATGTTCAGGCCGATCGACGTCAGCAGGTAGATGCCGTGGAAGCCGACGCCGACGGCGATCCACGGCACGATCCGGGCGGCGCCATGGAACGCCGGCGGCATCACGTAGCGGACGATCTCGGGCCCGACCGCGGCCAGGCCGGCGACCAGCAGGATCAAACCGGTCGTGGCATAGGTGGTGACGAGCCGGAACGTCGCCTTGGCGTCCGGCTGCTTCATGGTTTGGAAGTAGAACGGCGCCCAGGCGTACTCGAAGGCGTTCAGCACCAGCTTCAGCGCCATGCCGAAGCTGGCGCCCATCTGGTAGAGGCCGACCTCGCTCAGCGCCGAGAAGATGCGGATGGCGTAGCGGTCGACGACGAACATCGCCTGCTGCAGCAAGCCGTGCGGCACTCGCGGCAGGCCGAAGCGCAGGGCATCGCGCAGGACGTCGCGCGAGAACACCGATCGGATCAGCGGCTGGAACCATCGCAGCATCACGACCGTGAACAGCGACGAGACGATCAGGTCGGAGAGGAAGAAGCCGGTCACCCCCATATCGATGACGATGATCAGCGCGAAGCGGATCAGCAGCGTCGCCGCCGAGCGACTGGTCGTCAGCGCCACGAACGTGGCCGGACGATCGGTCAGCCGCAGGACGTGGAAGGGAATGAAGTAGAAGCCGATGACGAACGTGTTGAGGAGCAGGATGCGGAGCGCCCACTCGTAGCCGGGCACGCCGATCGCCTGGGTGATCAGCGGCGCGGCGAACAGGCACGGGATGAGCACCGCTCCGTCGACGACGACCAGGAACCAGAACAGCGTGCTGGCCAGCCGTTGCCGGGCCCGCTCGTCGACGCAATCGACGTAGAGCCGCATGAACGACGCGTCGAGGCCGAAGCGGTAGATGATCTTGGTGACCAGCTCGATGGTGGTCAGCAGGCCGATCGCGCCGTAGTCCGCCGGGCTCAGGAAGCGCGCGTAGACGGGCAGCAGCACGAAGCTGATGATGCTGGTCGCGACGTCGCCGAGGCCGTAGACGGTGAAGCTCTTGCCGAGCGACCTCAGGCGATCCAGCACAGCGGAAGTATAGGC
>JBDSLU010000349.1:0-11256 GCA_039916225.1 Vicinamibacteraceae bacterium | reverse complement strand
TTGCGTGTGCCGGCCGGCGCGCCGGCCAGGAGCGCGGCCTGCTTCCGCAACTCGGCGGCCACGCCCGCGTCTTTGCGTCCGGCGTCGAGTGTCGCCTGGGCCCTGTCCAGGGCGGCCGAAAGCCTCTTGACGATCTCCGCAGTGAAGCCGCCGTCACGCTGCAGTTGGTCGAGATAGGCGCGCGCCACGACAGGCGTATCGGGCCAACTGAGCGGATACTGCTGCTGCGGGTTGAAGGTGGCTCCCTGAATCGCCAGCTTAGCCGCCGCGATTTCGCTCGCTGTCAGATGTTCGCTGGGCGAGAGTTCCAGCACGTCCAGGCCGCGGGCGATTTCAGTGCCGTAGATCCGGCCCCTGTACCAGTACGTGGACCAGTAGCCGCCGAGGACCTCGGCCTTGTCGCTGATCGGACCGCGGTCGAAGAAGGCGATCTCGGTTGGCTTCGTGCTGTCGGTGAAATCGATCACCGACAGGCCGCCCTGATACCACGCCTGCACGAAGATGTCGCGACCCGGTACCGGCACGATCGAGCCGTTGTGCGCGACGCAGTTTTCATTCTCGGTCTGCGCAGCGGGCAGTTTGTAGGTGCCACGATAGATCAGCTTGTTCGCAACGATGTCGTAGATCGCATCGGCGCCCCAGTTGCGAGGATCGTAGGACCGGCAGCGTGGGCGCGCACCACCGCCCCATTCATCGGTGAAGATCACCTTGGTGCCGTCGTTGTTGAAGGTCGCCGAATGCCAATAGGCGAAACCCTTGTCAGTGACCACGTCGAGCCGCTTCGGCTTCAGCGGGTCCGAGATGTCGAAGATGATCCCGTTGCCCGAGCAGGCGCCGGCGGCCAGCTTGCGAGCGGGGAACACCGTGATGTCGTGGCACTGGTCGGTTTCGCTCGTTTCCTGGGTGCCCTCACCATGACCGCCGCCCAGCCACAATCCGGCGATCCGTCCGGTGGCTTCGTCCGCGAAGACGGCCGGGCTGTCGACGATGCGCGACTTCGACGGATCGGCTTTGGGGATTTCGACGACATCGATGCGGAAAAGGGCCGTGCGGGTGTCGCCTGGCACCCGGCCGACGCAGCCGGCCAGCTCCTCTCCCTTGCGGACCCCAGCCGTGCCCGAGTTGTAGACGACGATACGGTCCTTGTCGTCGAACACCACTGAATGGGTGTGCGAGCCGCGGCAGGTCTGCACCTGGCCGACCTGCTGAGGGCTCGTCAGGTCCGAAATATCGAAGATCCGCAAGCCGCGGAAGCGTTCATTGCTGACATCCGTGTTCACGCCCTGACGCCCGCAGTCGACGCGGCCGCGCGTCTCTTCCACCGACATGATCAGAAGATTTCCCACGATGGAGACATCGCCCTGCCCGCCCGGGCAGACCACCGAGCTGAGCAGGGTGGGCGCCTTCGCGTCGGTAAGACGGTAGATATTGAACCCGTGGTAATTGCCGGTGACCAGCACGTCGCCCTTGAACGCCATGTCGGTCTGCGCGAACGAGAGCAGGCGGGGACGGTCGCTCCATTCGGGGCCGCCATCAGTGCGGCCGTTGCCCGCGGCGGGCCGGGCCTCATTTCCCGTTTTCGTTGGCTTGGGGAGCGGCGAGTCTGAGACGTTGGCGGGATCGAAGAAGCCGGTCGGTCTGGCCAGCGTCGCGACCAGCGCAAGATTGCTCGCCGCCTGTCCGGCGTCCGTGTACCCGGCCGCAAGTGCCACGCGGGGGTCGGTCGCGAGTGTGCCCAAGAGCACGCTCATGCGGTTGATCTCGGCTTTCTGTCCGCTCTTCACGTCGCTGGTGAATTGGAACAATACCGGATCGTAGGCGCTGCCGGGCTTCTTCACGAGGGCGTCGACCATCTTCAGCGCGCCGTCGTGATGGGCGATCATCAGGGTCAGGAAGAGACGGTCGAAGTCGACGCCCTTCAAGGTCGCAAGCCTGGCCATGTCGGCGGGCGAGGCCATGCCGACCATGGTGCCCTTCATGTCCATCCCGCGATGCATCGACGCATCCGGCACGCTCTCGCCGCGCTGACGCAGCCAGTTCTGCATGAAGGCGATTTCGTCAGCCTGCGACGCGTTGATGCGGCCGGCCACCGCCACCAGTTCGGGCAGGTTGGTGCGGGCCTTCACCGTTTCGGCCATCTGCACGGCCTGGTCATGGTGCTGGATCATGTCTCGCAGGAACGTGACATCGTCCGCGGTATGGCGCGAGTCGGCGACCTTCACCGCTTGCGGCGCCGTCAGCGTCGTGGACCTCTGCCCGGGCGCCCCCGGCTGAACGATGGGAACATCCTGCCCGGCCAACGCTCCAGCAGCGGCCAGCAACAGCATGGCGCCGGACATGATGAGCGAACCCAGTGTGGTACCGATGCGGCGATGGTGCATACGCGATTCTCCACTTTTGTGAACGCGGCCGATACCGCCGATGAAACTTCATTCCGGGTAACAGGCGATTGGCTACCGATCGGACGCCTTGGTACGGACGCGCCCACTCGTTGGCCACTTGGTCTCGAGCGGCGGCCGGCCATAGCGGAGAGTCACTTCGTGAACCTGGCCGTCGTCGACCAGCGGAATGGCTGTGTGGTCGATCGCCGCGCCGTCAAGCGTGGCGAGCGGCGAGCCTCCCAGTTTCCGGTCCGACGTGTCGACGCTGATGTGATACGTGCTGCGGCCGAAACGCCAGTCGATGCGGAAGCGTGACCACGCGGCAGGTACACGGGGGTCTATCGAGAACGATGCGCCCCGACGCGTCAGGCCGAGGATCGACTCCAGGCCGGCCCGATAGAGCCAACCGGCGGATCCGGTGTACCACGACCATCCGCCGCGGCCCATGTGCTCAGGATGCGCGTAGACATCGCCCGCCACCACGTACGGTTCCGCCGCATATCGGGCCACCCCGGCCGCATCCCGCGTATGGTTGATTGGGTTGATCATGTGGAACACTTCGACCGCTTCATCGCCGTAACCCAGTTTGGCGAGGGCCATGATCGTCCAGACGGCGGCGTGCGTGTATTGGCCGCCATTCTCGCGAACTCCCGGCAGGTACCCTTTGATGTATCCAGGGTCCTTCACGCCGCGATCGAACGCCGGGGACAGCAGCAAGACCAACTGCGCCTCCCGTCGGACCAGCTGGCTTCGCACCGCATCCATCGCGCGTTCTGCGCGGTCCGACCTTGCGGCGCCCGACAGTACGGCCCATGACTGACTGATCGAGTCGATGCGGCACTCGTCGTTCTCGGCCGAACCCAGAGGTGTACCGTCGTCGAAGTAGGCCCTTCGATACCAATCGCCATCCCAGGCCAGTTCCAGAGCCCCTTTCAAACGCTCGGCCTCGGCCCGCCAACGTGATGCATGCGAAACATCTGTGCGACGCGCGGCGATCGCAGCGAATTCGTTCAGGACGGTATACAGGAACCATCCCAGCCACACGCTCTCGCCGCGTCCTTCGTGTCCGACGCGGTTCATGCCGTCGTTCCAATCGCCGTTCCCCATGAGCGGCAGTCCGTGCGCGCCCGCAGTCAGGCTGCGATCGATCGCGCGGGCGCAATGCTCGAACAACGACGCCGATTGACTGGACGTCGAGGGTAGATCGTAGATTTCATGCTCCGTCGGCTCGAGCGGGCGCATCTCGAGGAAGGGCGCCACTTCATCCAATAGCGAGACGTCGGCCGTCACCGTGATGTAGTGAGCCATCGCGTAGGGCAGCCACAGCAGGTCGTCCGAGCATCGCGTGCGGGTGCCGCGGCCATCGGGGGGATGCCACCAGTGCTGCACATCGCCTTCGACGAACTGCCGGCTGGCCGCGACCAGCAGATGCTCTCGCAGCAACTCCGGTCGACTGAACGCGAGGGCCATCACATCCTGCAGTTGGTCTCGAAAGCCGAACGCGCCGCCCGGCTGGTAGAAGCCCGTCCGGGCCCAGAGCCGTGAGCTGAGTGTCTGATGCAGCAGCCAGCCGTTCATCATCAGGTCGAACGAATCGTCCGGCGTCTGCACCTGAATCGCCCCGAGTGTGCGCTGCCAGAGCGCGTCGACTTCCTGCCGCGCCGAGTCGACGGACGACACATCGCCGCAGCGGCCGACCAGCGCTCGGACCTCCTCGATCGAGTTGCCCTCACCGAGCAGGAAGACGAACTCCCGCGTCTCACCTGGCGCCAAGGTCACGTTCACCTGCAGGGCGCCGCACGGATCGAGACCCGCGCCGAGGCGATTCGACAACACGCGCGAGGTCAACGCAGCGGGGCGCGTGAGGGTGCGGTTGCGGCCGATGAACTCGGTCCGGTCGCCGGACATCGACCGCACGGGTTCATTGGCCCACGAGAACGCGACGCGGTCGGCAAACCCCGCGTTGTAGGGATTGTGCGCGATGAGCGCGCCGGTGGGGGCGTCGCGACTAGTTACCACATGCCGCTGGTGCCCCATCCGAGGCGGGCCGAGCAGCCATTCGTTGTAGCTGTAAACGCTGAACGTCCGGGCTCGCCGGGACGTGTTGGTAAGCGTCAACCTCGACGCCTTGACCGGCTCGGATGGGAACACGAGGACCTCGAGCTGCTGGCGCAGCCCCCGTGCGGTCCGCTGGAAGCTCGTGGCGCCGGCGCGATGTCGGACGACCCACGTGGTCTCTGGCGATCGCGCCAGCGGGCCCGGCGTGGCGCCCCACACCTCGCCGCTTTCCTCGTCCCGGAGAAAGATCGCCTCCGCCGTCGAATCAGAAACCGGGTCGTTCGCAAAGGGCGTCAGCCGGTTCTGGCGACTGTTACCCGACCAGGTGAACGCAGCGCCAGACGTCGTGACGATGGTTCCGAACTCGCGATTGGCCAGCACGTTGGTCCACGGCGCAGGCGTGTCGACGTCCCCGGCCAACACGACGGCGTACTCGCGGCCCCCGTCGGCGAACCCGCCGACCCCATTCGCCATCGTCAGCGTCGGGACCTCGATCGCGGGTAAGTCCTCGTGTCCGACGCTTCCCTGCGGGATTGGCAGGTCGAGCGTCGTCGGCGCCGGCGCGGGTCGATCGAGCTGCTGGGCGAGATCGCCACGATCGCCGACAAGGACGGCACGGGCGACGGCCTCGAACAGCACGCGGTCGGCGTCCGCCAGGCCGTCGCCGCGAATCAGGAAGATGCCGCCCGGACGGTCCCTCCACGGGCTCCACGGCCCGCTGTCGATCAGCGCCGTGAGATGCTCCTGCATCTCATCGAGATAGCTGATCGGATGCTGGTTGAGAATGACGACGTCGGCCTTCAGGCCCTGCAGACGCCAATACTCCTGCGCCTGCAGCACCTGGCGCACGAGCGACAGGTCATCGTCCTCAACGACCTTGACGAGCAAGATCGGGAGATCGCCAGACACACCATGACCCCAAAGGCTCTCCTGGGCACGACGGTTCTTTGCCAACGTCGCCGGTTCGGCTCGCAGCGATTCGTCCAGATAGAGCACACGCGACGCGAGCCGGTCGTATTGGCGGGCGAGCTCGCTGGTGATGCCCAAATGGCGAATCAGCATCTGACTGTGCGTATAGGCCATCGAGAACGCGCGCGCCGCCGCCCCGGGGTCGTGGTACTTCTGCGCCAGAGTCTGCGCCGTCGCACGATCGGACGAGGCTCCAGTCGCGAACGAGAGGCGCGCGAACCCACCGGGCTGCAGCCGCACCCGCTGGCGCAGGCTGACGACCGGATCGAGCACCGCGCCGGTGGTACTCGAGAGCGCGCGACCGTCTAGCGAGACGGGACGGTCGTGGCCGCGGCCCCGGCCAAGAAATCGCGCGCGGCTGCTCTCCCATTCCGTCGGCGACTGCGCCCGTCCATCGACGCTGAGGGTGTGGAAGGCCCAGGCGCTCGCCTCGGAGGCTGAGCGTGGCCGGCGACCGCAGAGCAAAGCGGAACTGTCCGGCAGGTACTCGGTCTCGATGAACAGCTTGCCGAAGGCCGGGTGCGCCACGTCGTCTTCCTGCCGCCCGAGCACAATCTCGACGTAGCTCGTGACCTCGATCTCTCGCGTATGTTCACTCTTGTTGGTGAGCGACAGGCGTCGAACTTCGACGTCCTCTTCCGCGGAGACGACCACCTCGAGCTGGGACTCGATACCGTCATCGGTGCGACGAAACACCGCGCGCTCGTTCGAGAACGTCACCAGGTACTCGTCTGGCTCCTGTGCGATCGGCTGGTACGTCGCCGACCAGAGCCGGCCCGAACGGACGTCGCGCAGGTAGATGAAATTGCTGCCGGGATCGGTGGTTCGATCCTCCCGCCAGCGCGTGACCGAGAGTCCGCGCCACTGGCTGGCGCCGCCGCCGGCGTTGGTGATCACCGTCACGTAGGAGCCGTTGGAGAGGAACTGGGCGTGCGGATAGAAGGTATGCGGCGATCGGAAGCGCCGCAGGCGCGACATCGGCGCGACCAGCGCCCGTCGACTCTCCTCCGCGGGCCGCGGCGGTTCCGCCGCCGCCTCACGTGGTACCCGTTCCTGCAGGAGCAACTCGGTGGCCTTGACCCGTGGTTCGCCGTGGAACCGCGCCACCATGACATCGGCCAGCAATGCGTTGGCCAGGGCCACCAGGGTCATGCCGTGGTGGTGCGCCTTGTAGTTGCGCACCACCACGCCCTGCGGGGGGGCAGAGGGTCGCGTCGATTCGTCGGACTCGTAGGTCTTGCGAGGGGTGTAGTCGATGGCGTCGTAAAAGCCGAGGGGACCCTCGCCGCCAGCGCGGGCGAGGCGGTCGAGGTTTGCCACCGCGGCAGTGGGGTTCACGTGAAGCGCCAGGGCGGTCGCGTACGGAGCGACCACGAGATCGTCGGCCAGACCGCGCTTCAGCCCCAGCCCCGGGATGCCAAACGCCTTGTACTGATACGTCCCTTGACGGTCCACCACGCCGTATGCCGATTCCGACATCCCCCAGGGGATACCGTATCGCCGCCCATATTGAATCTGACGCTGCACGACGCGGCGGCCGGTCTGGTCGAGCAACGTCTCCGGAAACGATCGCATCAGCAGCGACGGCATCAGGTACTCGAACATCGTCGCGCTCCACGACAGCAACGTCGGGACGCCGTCGACGCTCACCGCCAGCCGGCCGAGGCGAAACCAGTGTGCCTGCGGTACGTCGCCGGCCGCGATGGCCACGAAACTGGCGAGTCGGGCCTCCGATGCCAGCAGATCATAGTACGAGGCATCGAGCCGTCCTGGACCGTCGGCATCGGGCAGCCGATAGCCGATGGCGAAGAGGTGGCGGTTGCGATCGTAGAGCGAGCCGAACCGCATGCTGTCAGCCAGGGCGCGACACCGGACGCCCAGTTGGGCGAGGGTCTCCCGCGGCACCGCGGCCGGTCGGCCCAGGAGCCGACGCAGCGCCGCGCGCAATGCCCTGACCGTCGACAACGGCGGTGGCGTCCTCAGCTCGTGCTTCGGGACCGACTCGTCGTCGAACTCGGCCAGCAGCCGATCGAGCGCGTCGCCCTGCTCCGCGACGAACCCGGTCTCGACGTCACGGTCGCCGGCGAGGGCCAGCCGCTGCTGCACGGAGTCGACGACGACCGCAAGGGCGGAGGGCAGCGTCGGCGTTGCGGCAAACGCCTTGGCAATCGCGGGAAGCGATGCGCGCACCAACTCTGCGGCGTCGTCGAGGCCGGCCTGCAGAGCGTCGCGTCCGGTCGTGTCCGACGCGACCTCGTGCAGACCCACGTCGAGCGTCATCAACGATGCGACGAGGTTGCCGCTATCGACCGTCGAGACATAGCGTGGCCACATGGCCGCCAGCGTGTGCGTTTCGTACCAATTCAGCAGATGTCCTTCGTGGCGCTCCAGTCGTTCGATGCTGTCCAGGGCGGCTTCGAGTCGCTCGACGAGCTCGCTGGTGCCGATGAACCCGAAGTCATGCGCCGCCAGGGTCGACAACAACCCCATGCCGATGTTCGTCGGCGACGTCCGGCGCGCGAGGCCGCCGTCCGGCGTCTCCTGGAAGTTGTCAGGCGGCAGCCAATGGCTCTCCGGGCCGACGAACAGCTCGAAGTAGTGCCACGTCCTTCTCGCAATCTGGCGGAGGCGGCGCCGGTCGTGGGCGCTGAGGACCCAGACCGGCGGCGCCACCGGGCGGCTGAGGAGATACGCGGCCGCTGGCGCCGCAACCCACAGGGTGATGAACGGCAACGCCACCGTGAGGGAGGCCGGCGCGGCGATGGCGACCGCGGCGAGGATGCCGATCGCGGTGAGCGGGCTCGACGCCATTTCGAGGATGAAGGTGCGCAAGGCCGTGCGGCCTTCAACGGTCGAGAGCCGGACGGTGACGCTGGCCGCCGTCTCCCACTCCAGCAGGCGCCGCTGCGTGATGACCAGGCGAATCAGCGTGAGGATGATGGCGTGCCCCATCTCCCACGCGTGGTACGGCAGCAGCATCAGCGTCACGATGGCCTGCGCGAACGAGGTTTCGAGATCCTCGGCGAGGCGACGGAGCAGGACCGTCAGTGGTTGCCGCAGCCACGGAAACGTGACCAGGCGAGCGAGGGTCAGCAGGACCGGGGTCCCAAGCACCACCAGGGTCAGCGTCGTCCAGAACAGCGGCCGGCCCGGAAGGGTCGTCCAGCCGACGACGAGCAGACCGAGGAGCGAAGGTGCGAGCAGACTCCGGCGCAGATTGTCGAGAATCTTCCAGCGGCTGATCAGAGGCAGATGGTTGCGCTCGACCCCGCCGGTCGCCGGCACCCACGGGAACAGCCACCAGAGGATCTGCCAGTCGCCGCGCACCCATCGGCGTTGCCGACGAGCGTGCGCCAGCACCGTCGCGGGAAAATCGTCCACGACTTCCAGGTCGGTGACCAACGCGACTCTCGCGTGCAGACCTTCGAACAGATCGTGGGAAAGGAGAGCGTTTTCGGGTACGCGGCCGTCGAGCGTCGCTTTGAAAGCGTCGACGTGATAGAGGCCCTTGCCGGCGAACACACCTTCCTCGAACAGATCCTGATACGTGTCTGAAACCGCGGTGGTATACGGATCGACGCCGGTATGACCGGCGTAGACTCGCGCAAAGACCGAGCCCGCGGCGCTCGACATCGTGACGCTGACCCGCGGCTGCAGGATGCCGTAGCCCTCCGTCACCCGACGCGACGTGAGGTCGACCTGCGGTTGATTGAGCGGGTGAAGCGCGATGCCGATCAGAGTCTTGGCGGCGTCGCGCGGCAGCTGCGTGTCGGTGTCGAGCGTGATGCAGTAGCGCACGTCGGCCAGAATCGACAGCTCGCCGGCGGTGTGTCGAAACCCGGTGTCGCTGGCGCCGCGAAGCAGGCGGTTGAACTCCTCGATCTTCCCCCGCTTGCGCTCCCATCCCATCCACATCCCTTCCTTCTGGTTCCACTGGCGATCGCGATGGAACAGGTAGAAGCGGCTGCCGCGGTGGCTGGAGTAGCGATGGTTCAAGGCATCGATGCCCGCCCGGGCGGCGGTCAGAATGTCGGCGTCGTCCGGCCGGTGCTCGGTGACGGCATCGGTGAAGTCGCTGAGGAGCGCGAAGTGAATGCGCGGATCGAGGTTGCCGAGCGCCTGGATCTCGAGGTGCGCGAGCAAATCCTCGACCGCGCGCACGCTGCCGAACAGGGTCGGTACGATCACCATCGTGCGACCATCCTCGGGCACGCCGCTGTCGAGCTCGAGACGCGGGAGCACCTTCGGCGCGACCAGCCGCGGTAGCAGGCGCTGCACCGCGCTGGTGGCCAACTCGCTGGCGGGGATGAGCCCGAAGAGTGCAATCAGCGTGATTGTGCCCGCCGTGCCATGTCCCAGGCCGACGGCATACGCGATGCCGACGGCGAGGACGAGCAGGGTGAGCAGTGCGATGGCGCCGAGATACAAGCCGGTCGCGTGGGCGAACAGCGCGCGCCGCGCGCGCTCGCCGAGGCGAGGCCTGTAGGCGATCAGCCTCTCGAACTCCTGGCGGCCTGCGCCGGCCAGGTAGTAGCCGATGTGCGACTGTCGCGGGTCGCCGCCACGGTTCCCGCTCTGCCGGGCGGCATCGACGCAATCGAGCGCGACCCTGACCTGATTTCCTGCGGCAGTGCCACCGAGCAGCTCGACAACGCGGCGATACTGATCGCGACTGACGAAGTCCATCCGCCCGTATGTTCCAGACGGATCGCGTCGGAGAATATGCTCGACCTGGCTCACGCTTTCGAAGAACCGACTCCAGTCGAGCGCGCCGGTGAACCGCAAGCTGGTGATCGTATTGGCCATCGAGACCTGATCCGCGGCCTCGTGCTGGCCTTCGATACGAATGGCGTCTTCCGGCGTCATCTGCCGAAGGGCGAGCCACTGATCGATGTCCGTTCGCAGCGCGTCGACATGCGGCCCGTACTCGCGGATGCGCTGGAGCAGGCGAACGATGAAGGACAGGCTGGTCGCATCCGCGACGGGGCTGCCCAGCCGTGAGGACGAACCCTCGTCCAGCGTCGCAATGTACGCGTCGGCGCGGACATTCTCGTCGCGGCTGCGCCGGATGCCCCCGGCGAGTCCCGCCACATGCGCGATGAGCGCGGCTTTGAGCACGCTCGGCCAAGCCCAGAGTTCGCCGATCGTCAACGGCGACACTGACTGAAATGCCTGGACGTAGCCGCGGAGCCGATCGGCGTCGAGGCGACCGTCACTGTGCCGAATCAGGTCGTCGGCCATGGCCTCCAACCGGCTCGACGCGCTGCCCGTCGCATGAGGCAGCCGGCGATAGTAGCCTGGCGGCAGGTCGTGGTGGACCGTGCGAACCTCGTTGATGATCAAATGGAAGTTGTCGAGCAGCCATTCGGCCGCAGGTGAGATCGTCTCGCCGCGGTGCACGTCGTTGGCCACCGTCCGATAGACTGCAGCCAGCGAGCTCGCCTGGCGATCGAGACGATGCAAGTGACGGCTGCCCTGCCATCGGGAGCCCGTTGGCTCGAGCTGAAAGATCGTCGTCGCCAATTGGCGTGCCGCGACCTGGAGTCGAGGCAGATCGAGGAATTCGCCTCGAGTGCCTGCACGACGTTCAGGGAGCTGTCTTGGGTCACCCATGAGTGGCCCACGTATATCATGTCGATGACGAGGGGCTGTTCGACGGACGACTGGTCATGCGCTGACCCACGGCGAGGAGGGCAGTCGGCTTCTCTGCCTCTGCCCGTCGCTCGACTGCGCCTCGTTCGGGGACGCCCCAAGCGTCTTACGCTTCGCACCCTGGCGACGTCCTTGACCTTTCTACGACCGGGTTTCGCTCGTGCTCAACGCACGAGCTGGCGCGGAGAGCATTCCC
>JBDSLU010000348.1:0-7688 GCA_039916225.1 Vicinamibacteraceae bacterium | reverse complement strand
GCCGCTGGCGGTTTCCCTCGGGCTCGATCCGGCGGCTCTCGACAGCCCGGAGGGCGCGGCGATCTTCGCCGGCAATGCGCTGCCCGAGGGCGCCCAGCCGATCGCCCAGGCTTACGCCGGGCACCAGTTCGGCCACTTCACCAGGCTCGGCGATGGCCGCGCCATCCTGCTCGGCGAACAGGTCGACCCGGCCGGCGTCCGCCGCGACATCCAGCTCAAAGGGCCGGGACGAACGCCGTTTTCGCGCGGGGGCGATGGCCGTGCCGCCCTCGGGCCGATGCTGCGGGAATACATCATCAGCGAGGCGATGCACGCGCTCGGCATTCCTACCACCCGGAGCCTGGCCGTGGCGACGACGGGTGAGCGCGTCTACCGTGATGGCGCGCTGCCCGGCGCGGTGCTGACGCGGGTCGCGGCCAGCCACATCCGGGTCGGCACCATGCAGTGGGCGGCGGCACACGGCGATCAGGCGGCCCTGCGGGCGCTGGCCGATTACACGCTGGCCCGGCACTATCCCGAGCTCGGCGACGCCGCCGAGCCGCACGTCGCGTTGTTCGAGGCGATCCTCGCCCGGCAGGCGTCCCTGATCGCCCGGTGGCAGCTGGTCGGCTTCGTCCACGGCGTCATGAACACCGACAACATGGCGCTGTCCGGCGAGACGATCGACTACGGGCCGTGCGCGTTCATGGATACCTGCGATCCGGCGACGGTGTTCAGCTCGATCGATTCCGGTGGACGCTACGCCTACGGCAACCAGCCACCGATCGCGCAATGGAACCTGGCGCGGCTGGCCGAGGCGATGCTGCCGCTGTTCGATGCGGACGCCGATCGCGGCGTCGAGCGGGCCACGGCGGCGCTCGACCGCTTCCCGGAACTGTTCGCCCGGCACTGGCTGGATGGCCTGCGGGCCAAGCTCGGACTGTTCACGACCGAGCCCGACGACGAAAGGCTGGCCGACGACCTGCTCGCCTGGATGCACGCCCGGTCGGCCGACTTCACCAACACCTTCCGGTCGCTCACCGTGGGTCGCCCCATCGCGACGACCATCGACCCCGATCCAGAACTGGCGGCCTGGCACCGACGCTACGAAGCGCGCCGGGCGCGCCAGCCGCAGTCTCGCACCGAGGCCGAAGCCCTGATGCGGCGGACCAATCCGGCCTTCATCCCCCGCAATCACCTGGTCGAGCAGGCGCTCGAGGCGGCGACCGGCGCCGGCGATCTGACGGTGACGCAGCGACTGCTCGAGGTACTGTCGACACCGTACGATCACGACAGCGACAGGCCGCAGTTCAGCGAGCCGCCCGCACCCGGGCGGCCGTACCGCACCTTCTGCGGTACGTGACGGAGGTCCGATGATTCGTCGTTTCCCGATCGTGGCGCTGGCGATGGCCGGCACGCTCGCGTCCATTGCGCCTGGCGGCGCGCAGCAACAGCCGCCGCCGCGGGCCGCCGCCGCCAGTGTCGATGCCCGCGTTCGCGGCGAGCGTTTCGATCGTGCCGTGTCGGCGATGCAGCGGGTGCTGCGCGTCTGGCTCACCCATGCCGACACGCGGACGCTGCTGCTGCCGGATCGCATTCCCGGACCGGGCAGCGGGCTGGAGCCGGGCGTCGACGCGCGCCTCTACACGCCGCACAACTCCGGCGCCGACCTCTATCCGTATCTGATCCTCACCGCGGAGCTGACCGATCCCGAGCTCTATCACGGCCGGATGATGGAGATGCTGCGCAACGAGATCCGCTACACGAGCACGACGGCGTCGATCCCCGGCAACCTCGCGCTGAAAACCGGCGAGCTGGGACCGGCCAGCATGTTCGGCGCCGCCGAGTATGCCAAGGACGGCTTGCTGACGGTCACCGAGTATCTGGGCCGGACACCGTGGTTCACGCGCATGGTGGACATGACCGCGGACGCCATGGATCATGCGTCGATCGAGTCGCGGTTCGGCAAGCTGCCCGCCAACGATGCGGAGACGAACGGCGACTACCTGCAAGTGCTCGCCCGACTCGCCAACATGACCGGCGATCAGCGCTTCGTCGACTGGGCCCGTCGCATTGCCGACGCCTATCTCGACGAGGTCATTCCCGGCAGCCACGGGGTGCCGAGCGGCCAGTGGGATTTCACCGCCCACACCGGCGATCAGCACCTGCGGCTGCGCGATCACGGCAACGAGCTGGTAGTGGGCCTGGTCCTGCAGTACGCCAACGAGCAGCGCTGGAACACGCCGCGCGCCGAGAAGTGGCGCCCGGCGATCGCGCGCATGCTCGATCGCATCCTCGAGTCGGCCAACGCCGACGGGATGCTCTACGACGAGGTCGACACCGCGACGCTGAAGCCGTTCCGGACGCAGCTCTCCGACAACTGGGGCTACATCTACGGCGCCGTCTACACGTTCTACCAGTGCACCGGCGAGACGAAGTATCGCGACGCCGTGCTGAAGGTGCTGGGCAACCTGCCGAAGCATCGCCGCTACGTCTGGGAGCCGCGTCCGAAGGAGGCACAGCTCCCCCTGGGATCGTTCGACGGCTATGCCGACACGATCGAGAGCGCGATCTACCTGGTGGCGCGCGAGCCGGTCCCCGAAGCCCTCGACTGGATCGAATCAGAGATGCAGGTGCTGCTCGACATGCAGCGGCCCGACGGGCACTTCGAATACTGGTACGGCGAAGGGAACTTCAACCGCACGGCGATGCTCTACGCGCTGATGCAGAGCCGCGGCGTGCGCCCGGCCCGCTGGCAGCCGGGCATCCGCGTCGGCGCCGTCCAGGACGGTGCGCGCCTGCACCTGAACCTGGCGCTGCCGGCCACGCTCCCGGAGACGACGGTGCGCTTCGACTACGCGCGCCACCGGCGCGTCCTCAACCTCGATCGCAACTACGTCCGGCTGAACGAGTTCCCGGAGTGGTTCGTGGTCGACGAGAACACGCTGTACCGTGTCCGGCCTGCCGCAGGCGGGCGCGCCGGAACCGAGCGGGTGCGGCTGGGCTCGGAGCTGATCGCCGGCATCCCGCTGGCGGCCGGCGACTGGATCGTCGAGCCGTTCGAACGCGGCCTATGACGCGGTTGAGGCGGTGGCTCGGGCCTTTCGGGCCAGCCACGAATACAGGGCCACGATCAGGCCGCCGAACCCGGCCATCGCCCACAGCCAGTTCAGCGGGAAGTCTTCCGGGACGAGGGCCAGCGGCGCCTCGTTGTTGAACCCGACGATCAGCCCGGCGGTGAGGACACCGAACAGGCTCTCGCCGACGATCAGGCCGGATGCGACCAGCGTGCCCAGCCGCTCGGCCCGGGCTGGCGTCTTCGACGCGCGGACGACCCGCCCGTACCACGTCGCCACCAGGGCCCCGATGACCACGGCGAACGTCGCCGACATCGGCAGATAGATGCCGATGCCGACGGCGAGCGGCGGCACCCGAAGCTTGCCCATCGCCCCGAGGGTGGCGTCGATCAGGATCAGGCCGACGCCGACGAGCGCTCCGATGCCGATCGTGTTCCAGTCGAGGCTGCCGCCGATGACGCCCTGGGCGAGCGCCGCGATCAGCGTCGCCTGCGGCGCCGGCAGCGGATTCTGCGTGACCACGCCGATGTTGGCGGCGCCGGCGAAGCCGTAGGCCTTGGCCAGCAGGTTGAGCACCGGCGGGATGACGGCCGCGCCGGCCGCGGTGCCGACGATGAGGGCGATCTGCTGGCGCATCGGCGAGGCGCCGACCAGCTGCCCGGTCTTCAGGTCCTGCAGGTTGTCGTTCGAGATGGTGGCGCAGGCCATGATGATCCCGGTGACCAGGATGGCGAAGGCGACCAGCGCCGGCCGGTTGTCGGGGGTCGGCGAAATCACCAGGCCCAGGATCGAGGCGCAGACGACGACGGCGAGGATGCCGATGCCCGACACCGGGCTGTTCGACGCCCCGATCAGGCCGGCCATGTAGCCGGCGACGCCGGCGATGATGAACCCGACGACGAAGACGAACGGCACGGCGATGAGGGTGAGCAGCACGGCGTGCTCGGCCAGCACCGTCGGCGCGACGAAGGCATAGGCGAGCCAGCCGGTGATCGCCAGGCAGGCGGCGGTGAGCGCCAGGATCCAGCCGGTGCCCAGATCGCGATCGCGCTCGTCGCCGGTGGCGCTCGCCCTCGACGCGGCGAGCGTGCTGACCAGGCCGCCCACCACCGGCTTGGCCAGGGTGGCCAGCGTCCAGATCGCCGAGACGCCGATCGCGCCGGCCCCGATGAAGCGAACCTGCGTCCGCCAGACGGCGAGCGTGTGCGCGGCCATCGTCACGCCGTCGGGGATCGGCTGCAGGTGGGTGAGGATCGGCACGCTGATCGCCCAGGCGATCACCAGGCCGACGAACATCGCCATCCCGACCGACAGCCCGACCAGGTGGCCGGCCCCGAAGAGGGCCAGCGACCAGGCGATGTTGTAGCCGCTGGAGCCGAAGGTGCCCAGACTGAAGAAGCCGGCCACTTCCGCGGCGAGCACGCGTGTCGAGGCGACGATGGCCAGGCCGGCCGAGGCGACCGTCCCGAGGATGACCGCGGTCAGGCCTTCGCGGGCTTCACCGGCCGAGGCGTTCGATTCGCCGCGGGTCTCGGAGCCGACCTTCAGGACCTCGGCGGCGGCGACGCCTTCTGGATAGGGCAGGTCCGACGTCGTCACCAGCGCGCGGCGCAGCGGAATCGTGAACATGACGCCCAGGACGCCGCCGCTCAGGCAGATCAGGAAGTTCTGCCAGAACGGGAAGCCGGTCCACCAGCCGACGATCACCAGGCCGGGCAGGACGAAGATGATCGAGGCCAGCGTGCCCGCGGCCGAGGCCACGGTCTGGACGATGTTGTTCTCGAGGATCGACGAGTCCTTGACGGCGCTGAGGATCGCCATCGAGATGACGGCGGCCGGGATCGAGGACGCGACGGTGAGGCCGACCTTCAGCCCCAGATAGACGTTGGCGGCCGTGAAGGCCGTCGTGATGAGGACGCCGAGGACCAGCCCGCGAAGCGTCAGCTCTCGCGGCGCCATCTACGGCTTCACGACCTTCACGACGAAGTAGCTCACCGACGTCGGGACTTCCTTGAACCAGTGCGGCTGACCGGCCGGGACGAGGATGACGTCACCCTTGACCAGGTGGTGCGCGACGCCGCCCGTGATGTCGCTGGCGCGCGACTGGACCGGCGTGTCGGCCTTGACGTTCACCGCCGTGCCGCCGGTGACGAAGGTGGCGGCGCCGTCGAGGACGTAGAAGACGTCGGTTTCCTTGGCGTGGATCTCGACGAACCCCGGCCCGGTGCGATTGCTGCACGACACGACGTATTCCGTCGTGTTGACCAGCGACGAGCTCTTGCTGCAGCCGGCCACGGCGTCGTGGCCGACGAGCTTTGCCGTGGTCAGGGGTTGCGCCGGCGCCGGCGGCGCGGCCGGCTGCTGCGCCGCCGCTCCGACGGCCGCGGTCAGCACGAAGGCTCCACTCGAAAGCACTCGCCAGGTCGTGGTCATGAGAAGTGTCCTTTGTCGGTGAAAGCCGCTGTCCGCGCGTCGCCTCGCGGCGTTCAGGCCGCGGCGGCGAGGCGCGGTCGGCGCCGGAACACGCCCGAGATGATGCGATCGAGCCCGGCGAAGCGGCCGCTGCCAGTGAAGAAGATGACGGCGAGGGCCCCGGCCTCGACCAGGTTCTTGTTGATGATCAGGTAGCTGCCTTCGCTGGGGATGGCGTACGAGAGGCCGATCCAGGGCGGAGCCGCCAGATAGAACATCAGCACGAAGGCGATCCCGGCCAGGCTGGCCAAACGGGTGAAGAGGCCCAGGATCAGGCAGGCGCCGACGATCGCCAGGCCCCACATCGTGATCATGTTGGCGTTGGCCAGCATGTCGGGCGAAGCCGCCAGCGAGTGGAACGCCCCGGCCAGCGGCCCCTTGGCCTGTTTGAGGTAGCCGGCGGCCGAAAACGAGGGCGCCGTCAGCTTGGTCAGGCCTTCGTAGAGGAAGTGCCAGCCGACCAGGACCCGCAGCACCGTGATCGCGATCATCGGTCCGCGGGCGAATGTCGTCGATTCCATCGTCCGCTCCTTAGATCTTGAAGTCGTCCGGCGTGAACGCCAGCCGCGCCTTCGCTTCGATCGCTTCGTTGACCTTCAGCACGCTCACCGCACTCTCGTAGCCGATCTCGGCCGGGCAGTTGAGCGTGCCCTTGCCACGGACGGCGTTGAAGAAGTTCTGCAGGTGCGGCTGGTGATAGGGATCGCGCAGCGACACGGGCACCGTGTGCTGATCGGGAGGGGCCGACTCGCGGACGTCGGCGACCGCGCCCTCGACCTTCTCTTTCACTTCCACTTCCTTGGGCGCGCTGATGTAGCCCTTGTTGATCCACTCGTCCCAGGCCGGCGCGTTCGGGTCGCGATAGAGCTGGCCGGGATAGTTCAGCTCCGACTCCGAGATGAGCAGCGTCCCCTGATCGCCCATGAACGTCTCGAAGTAGCCGTTGCTGCCGTTGGTGGTCTGCGTCTGGTAGTAGGCCTGGGCCGGGCCGGCCGCCGTCTGGTAGTCGAAGACCACCATGACCGTGTCGTACCACTCGTGCGTCTCGGCCGGATAGTAGAGGCGGCCGCCGGTGGCCATCACGCCCGAGGGGTTGGCGCCGAGGAACCAGGTGTAGATGTCGATCTGGTGCGAGCCGAGGTCGACGATGGGGCCGCCGCCCTTGCCCTTGTACCAGCGCCAGTTGCGGAACTGGGCCATGTCCTTGAAGCCATACCGCTTCAGCCGATCGGCCGGAATCACGTAGCGGTCGGGCGCCCCGAGGTCCTGTGTCACGCCCCGGTTCCATTGACCGTTGACGGTGACGATCCGGCCAAGCAGCTTGGCCTCGCCGAGCAGCTTGTGGTACGCGTGCAGGTAGCGCGGATTGGAGCGGCGCTGGTGGCCGATCTGCAGGAGCTTGCCGGTCTCACGCTGCGCCATCACCATGCTGCGGGCGCCCTCGAGCGTGTTCGACATCTCCTTCTCGCAGTAGACGTGCTTGCCGGCTTTCAGGCAGGCGACCGTGTGCTCCGCATGCCAGAAGTCGGGCGTCGCGATGATGACCGCGTCGAGCTGCTTTTCCTTGTCCAGCATCTCGCGGTAGTCCTCATAGCCGTTCGGTTCGTGCTTGAACCGCTTGAGGGTGTTCACCACGCGCTTCTGGTTGTAGTCGGTCCAGATGTCGCAGACGGCGCGGAAGCGCAGGCCGGGGATCCGGAGCATCGCCTCCATCAGCACCTGGCCCTGGGCGCCGGCGCCGAGCAGCGCGATGTTGATTTCCTGGACGCCCGCGGCTGCCGCCGGCGCCGCCGCCGCGGCTTCCACGCCGGCGCGATGGGCCTGCTGCCGGCTCCAGGCGTAGCCGAACAGGCCGAGCGCCGGGACCGTCGACAGCCCCTTCAGCAGATCGCGCCGATCCAGCCTGGGCGGCCCTCCGGCCACCGGGGTTTTGAGCTTCCCCTTGTCGTTCTCGTCCGCCATCAATCCCTCTCTGATGTTGTGGGCAGGCGCGAGTATACCCGCGCCCTCAGTCGGAATGGCCGGCCGCCCGGTCCGGAGCGGCGGCGGTCACGTGGATCAGGTCGGCGGCGCCCGAGCCGCTGTCGGCGAGGATCCAGGCGTCGAGGCCGGGGCTGGACGCGCACAGCGCCTCGATGTCCTCGACGGGCAGCAGCATGA
>JBDSLU010000347.1:0-12313 GCA_039916225.1 Vicinamibacteraceae bacterium | reverse complement strand
TTCCGCTTGGACGCCGCGCTCGACCAGGCGTGTCGCGGCAAGGCTCGGTCGACCCTCATCCGCGCCACCGAGGCGGCCGCGCCGCTCGTCGAGGCGGTCGCCAGCGGCCGCCGCAGGGTGATCGTCTTCGGTGCGCCGGCCTATCCACCGCGGCTGGCCGCGATTCCCGATCCACCGCCTCTCCTCTGGATCAACGGCGACGAGGCCGCACTCGCACAGCCGGTCATCGCCATCGTCGGTTCGCGCTACGCCTCGCCGTCGTCGCTCGACGTCGCCCGGACGCTGGCCCGCGACCTCGCGGGCTACGGCTTCGTGGTCGCCAGCGGCCTGGCCCGGGGCGTCGACGAGGCCGCCCACCGCGGCGCGCTCGAGACCGGGACGACCGTCGCCGTCCTCGGCTGCGGCCTGGACCGGGTCTACCCGCCCGAACACGGACCGCTCGCTCAGGTGATTGTCGCCAGCGGCGCGATCGTTTCCGAACTGCCGCCGTCGGCCGAGCCGAAGCCGGAGCACTTCCCGCGTCGCAACCGGATCATCAGCGGCCTGGCGCTCGGCGTGGTCGTCGTCGAGGCGTCGTTCAAGAGCGGCTCCCTGATCACCGCGCGGTGCGCCGCCGACCAGGGGCGGGAGGTCATGGCCGTGCCCGGGACAGCCCTCGGTCTGCGACATAAGGGGAGCCACAGCCTCATCCGCGACGGCGCGGCGCTGGTCGAGAGCGCCGAGGATGTCCTCGCCGCGCTTGGCCTGACGCTGCGGCCGGCTGGCCCGGGTCCGGCCGGCGGGCCTGCGGCGGATGTCGAGTCCGGTTCGGCGACCCCGGTCGACCCGATCCTGGCGGCGCTCGATGGTGGCGAAGCCCTGTCGCTGGGCCGCCTGGAGGCGGCGACGGGCCTCGCGACCGCCGAGCTGCTGGCCCGTTTGACCGTGCACGAAATCGCCGGCCGCATCACGCGGATGCCCGGCGGAGCGTTCCGGACACCTCCGACAGCAGTGGTGTAAGCAGTGGTGTAAGGTAGGGGCGGCTTATGGCGAAACCCTTAGTCATCGTCGAGTCGCCGGCAAAAGCCAAGACCCTGTCTCGGTTCCTCGGCGGCAAATTCCGGGTCGAGGCGAGCGTCGGGCACATCCGCGACCTGCCCGAGCGCGCGAGCGAGGTCCCCAAAGAGATCAAGGACAAGCCGTGGGGGCGGATGGCCGTCGACGTCGACGGCGACTTCACCCCTTATTACGTGATCCCGCTGGCCAAGCGGAAGCGGATCGCCGAGCTGAGGGCCGCCCTCAAGGACGCCTCGGAAGTGCTGCTGGCAACCGACCCGGACCGCGAAGGCGAGTCGATCAGCGCGCACCTCCAGGAAGTGCTGCAGCCGAAAGTCCCGACCCGGCGCATCGTCTTCCACGAGATCACCGAGGAAGCCGTCCGCGAGGTGATCGAGCACGCCCGCGACATCGACGCCAACCTGGTCAAGGCTCAGGAGGGGCGTCGCATCCTCGACCGGCTGTTCGGCTACACGCTGTCGCCGGTCCTCTGGAAGAAGGTCGGTACCGGCCTGAGTGCCGGCCGCGTCCAGAGCGTCGCCGTTCGGCTGATCGTCGAGCGCGAGGAAGAACGGCGAGCCTTCCACAAGGCGTCGTTCTGGGATCTCGAAGCCCGCATCGGCGCCGAAGGCCGCGAGTTCACCGCCACGATGGTGCGCCTCGCCGACCGGCGCATCGCCAGCGGCAAGGACTTCGACGCCGCGACCGGCAAGCTGAAGGAATCGGCCGCGCGCCTCCTCACCGAGGCGGATGCCGGGGCGCTGGCTACGGACCTGCGCGGACGGCTGCCGTGGGCGGTGACCGCCGTCGAGGAACGGCCGCAGACACAACGTCCGTCGCCGCCGTTCACGACCTCGACCCTGCAGCAGGAAGCGAACCGCAAGCTGGGGTTCTCGGCCGACCGGACCATGAAGGCGGCGCAGGGCCTGCACGACGAAGGCCTGATCTCGTATCACCGCACCGACTCGACGACGCTCAGCCAGAAGGCGCTCGGCGAGGCCGCCAAGGCGGTCACGGACATCTACGGCGCGGAGTTCCATACCGGCCCGCGGCAGTACCAGACCAAGGTCCGCAACGCCCAGGAAGCGCACGAGGCGATCCGCCCGACCGACTTCGATCGCCGGCCGCAGCAGATGTCCGGCCTCGACGTCGACGAGGCCCGCATCTACGAGCTGATCTGGAAGCGCGCGATCGCCTCGCAGATGGCCGACGCCAGATTGCTGCGCACGTCGATCGAGATCACCGCGCCCTCCGGCCAGGGCGACGCCGTGTTCACCGCGTCCGGCAAGGCGATCCAGTTCGCCGGCTTCCTGCGCGCCTACGTCGAAGGCAGTGACGATCCGGCGGCGGCGCTCGACGACCAGGAGACGATCCTGCCGAAGCTGACGCGCGGTCAGCCGATCAGCGCCGAAGGCACGGCCGGCGCGACGCTGGCGCGGCTCGAGTCGAAGGGCCACGAAACCACGCCGCCAGCCCGCTACACCGACGCGTCGCTCGTGAAGCGCCTCGAAGACGAAGGCATCGGCCGGCCGTCGACCTACGCCTCGATCATCAAGACGATCCTCGGCCGCGGCTACGTCTTCCGGCAAGGCAAGGCGCTGATCCCCAGCTTCACCGCCTTCGCCGTGACCAGCCTGCTGCGCTCGCACTTCGGCGACTACGTCGACCTCGGTTTCACCGCCGAGATGGAAGAAGACCTCGATCAGATTGCCAGCGGCGAACGGACGTCGTTCGATTTCGTCCGCGACTTCTACCGTGGCACGGACGGCCGCCCGGGTCTCGAGCAGCGGGCCCAGTTGGACGATCAGATCCCGTATCCCGCCATCGACGTCGGCATCGACCCTGAGCTGAACCTGCCGATCCGGGTCCGCATCGGGCGCTTCGGCCCGTTCCTGGCCCGCGGCGAAGGTGGCGAAGGGCACACGGCGTCGCTGCCCGACGAGGTCGCGCCGGCCGACTTCACCGTCGAGGAGGCGGTCGATCTCCTCAACGCCAAGGCCGAAGGGCCGCGCGCGCTGGGCGTCCACCCGACGACCGCCGAGAAGGTCTATCTCCTGACCGGTCGGTATGGCCCCTACGTCCAGCTGGGCGAGATGCCAGAGAAGGCGGCCAAAGGCGCCAAGGCCAAGGCGGCGCCCAAGCCGAAGCGCGCCTCGCTGCCCAAGTCGCTGTTCAGCGAGTCGACGCTGACGCTCGACCAGGCACTCCAGCTCCTGACCCTGCCGCGCGAAGTGGGCACCCACCCCGACGACGGCAAGCCGATCGTCGCCAACTTCGGGCCCTACTCGCCGTACGTGAAGCACAACACCGACTTCCGCTCGCTCGACTCGGAAGCGGCGGTGTTCGAGGTGACGCTGGACCAGGCTGTCGAGCTGTTCCGGCAGCCGAAGCAGAGCCGCCGCCAGAGCGTCTCGCGCACCGTGCTGAACGCGCTCGGCGCCCGGCCCGGCACCGAGAAGGCGATGCAGGTGCTGTCGGGCCGCTACGGCCCCTACGTCACCGACGGCACGACCCACGCCTCGCTGCCCAAGGGCGCCGACCCGGCGACGATCACGATCGCCGAGGCCGAGGAGCTGCTCAAGGCGCGCGAGGCGCTCGGCCCGCCGCAGAAGAAGGGCGCCCGCAAGAGCGGCGGCGCCCGCCGGCCGCCGGCCAGGAAAGCGGCACCCCGCAAGGGTGCCTGACACACCGAGTTCCGCCTGTGTCTAGCGAACCCGTCGTCCAGATCGTCGGCGCGGGGCTGGCCGGCAGTGAGGCCGCATGGCAGATCGCCTCGCGCGGCGTGCGGGTCGTGCTGCACGAGATGCGGCCGCTCCGCCCGACCGCCGTCCACAAGACCGACGGCTGCGCCGAGCTGGTCTGCAGCAACTCGTTTCGCGGCGACAAGCTCGATAACGCCGTCGGCCTGCTGAAAGAGGAAATGCGCCGGCTCGGCTCGCTGATCATGCGGGCCGCTGAGGTCGCGCGCGTCCCGGCCGGGGCGGCGCTGGCCGTCGATCGCGAGCGCTTCTCGACGGAAGTGACCACCGCGCTTGCGGTGCACCCGCTGATCACGATCGTCCGCGGCGAAGTGCCGGCGATCCCGCCGCCGCGCGCCGACGGCGGGCCGGTGATCCTCGCCACGGGGCCCCTGACGTCGGAGACGCTGTCCGCCGATCTGGCGCGCATGGTCGGCGCCGAGCACCTTTATTTCTACGACGCGATCAGCCCGATCGTCCTTGCCGAGTCGATCGATCGGAGCAAGGTGTTCCGCGCCTCGCGCTGGAATCGCTCGCTCCGCGGGCCCGGCTCAGAGCCCAGCTCAGAGCCCAGTTCGGAGCCCGGCTCGGAGCCCAGCTCAGAGCCAGGACGCAACGTTGGCAAAATCTGCGGCGTCGACGATGGAGAGGGCGACTACCTCAACTGTCCGTTCACGCGCGACGAGTACGACCGCTTCTACGACGCGCTCGTCTCGGCGGAATCGGCGACCGTCCACGACTTCGACAACACCAAGTTCTTCGAAGGCTGCCTGCCGATCGAGGTGATGGCGCACCGCGGCCGCGACACGCTGCGCTTTGGGCCGATGAAGCCGGCCGGGCTCGACGATCCGCGGACCGGACGCTGGGCCTACGCCGTCGTGCAGTTGCGCCAGGACACGCTGGCCGGCGACCACTTCAGCCTGGTCGGCTTCCAGACGCAGCTGAAATGGAGCGAGCAGGCGCGCGTGCTGCGGCTGGTTCCCGGCCTCGAGCAGGCCGAGTTCGTGCGCTTCGGCATGGTCCACCGCAACACCTACGTGAACGGCCCGACGGTGCTCGCCCCGACGTGGCAGGTGCGGGCGCGTCCCGATCTGTTCCTGGCCGGCCAGGTGTCCGGCGTCGAAGGCTACGTGGAATCAGCGGCCTCGGGGCTGCTCGCCGGCATCAACGCGGCGCGCCTCGCCCTCGGCGAGACGCCGGTCGTCGCTCCGCGGACGACCGCGATCGGTGCGCTGGCCCACTACGCCTCGCACGCCGATCCGGCGCACTACGATCCGACCAACATCACCTTCGGCATCATGCCGCCGCTCGATCGTCCGCCGCGCGCCAAGGCGGACCGCAAGAACGCGCTGTCGGCACGGGCGCTCGCCGACCTCGAGCCGTTCCTGCGCGAGGTCGGCGCCGAGCCGCTCCCGACCGACGACGACGCGGTACCGGCGGGAACTGGACCGGCCACGGCCGACTCCGTCAGCCCGAGCCCGAACGCCCTGGATCCCGCTGCGCTCGGATAGAGTCCCGGGCATGGCCGCTCCCCGTCGCGCCAGCGTCCGCGGCCGGTCGGCCAGCCCCGACGACGACGCGATCGCGGCGTCGCTCAAGGGGCAACTCAAAGGCTTCCTCGAGTTCCTGGCCCTCAATCGGGCGGTCTCGCCGCACACCGTTCGCGCCTACGAGAGCGACCTGTCGCAGTTCCTGGCGCACGTCGCCGCCGGCTCGGGACGGAAACGCGCCGATCTCGGGCCGGAGGACGTCACGCTGGCCAGCCTGCGCGGCTTCCTCGCCGAGCTGCACGCGCGCGGCATCGCCCGGGCGTCGGTGGCGCGCAAAATTTCTGCGGTCCGCACCTTCTCGCGCTACCTGCGGCGCGAGGGACTCATCGAAGGCGACCCGACGACCCTCGTCACCGCGCCGCGGATCGAGCGGCGCATCCCGAAGCATCTCGGCGTCGATGAGATGACGCGCTTCCTCGAGACGCCGGACACGTCGCACGCGCTCGGCCGGCGGGACCGCGCCATCCTCGAGGTGTTCTATGCGTCGGGGCTTCGTCTCAGCGAGCTGGTCGGCCTGGACCTGGACTCGGTGAACCTGTCCGGACGGATGGTGCGGGTCCTCGGCAAGGGGCGCAAGGAGCGCATCGTGCCGTTCAACCAGAGTGCCGCCGAGGCGCTGCAGGCCTGGTTGCGGGACCGGGAGGCGATCTTCGACGGCCGGTTCTTCGCCGCGATGCGCGAGGCCCGGCGGACGCGGCCGCGCGACGTCGCCGAGGTCGCTGGCGCGGCGCGCGAGCGCGAGCCCGCGCCCGCGGTCCGTGGACGCGCCGGCGCCCGCGTCGGGCCGCAGCTCGGGCGCCGGCAGCGGCGCGACGACAGCGCGGCGCTGTTCCTGAACTACCGCGGCGGACGCCTCACCACGCGCAGCGTTCACCGGCTGGTGACGCGCTACGTGGCGCGCTGCGCGCTGCGTCACGGCATCAGCCCGCATGCCCTGCGCCACTCGTTCGCGACGCACCTCCTGCAAGCCGGCGCCGATCTGCGCGCGATCCAGGAGCTGCTCGGGCACGTGAACCTGAGCACGACGCAGCGCTACACCCACGTCGACATGGCCTACCTGATGGCGGTCTACAAGAAGTCGCACCCGAAGGCGTAGCCGCACGCGAGCGGACCTGGGCGCGATCGTCAGGGATCCTTCCGGCACAGCGACGGATAGGCAGCGGCCAGCGCCGCAGCGAAGAGCCCGAGCCCGACGAACGCCGGGGCGAGGTGAAACGTGCTGTGGTAGCCGACAGCGTAGTGCACACCAATCGCTGCGGCGTAGCCGGGCAGGCCGGCAAGGAGCAGCGTCCACCACAGCCAGCGCTCGCCCGGCCGGAAGCCCCACAGGCTGGTCAGCAGGATGAGCAGGCCGTTCGCCAGCAGCATGCCGCCGAGGGTCGCGCGATCGTGGGCCACCAGCGGCACCAGGTGCGGCTTCACGGCGGCGAGGACCGGCGCGGTGGTCTGCAGGAAGTCGAGGTCCTCGTGGACGAAGACGTGGGTCGCGCCGATCGCCGAGATCAGGAGTCCGGCGCCGACGAAGCCGACACCCTGGACGACGAGACCGAACTGGCCCCACAGCCCGAGCCGCCAGGCGCGATCCTCGACGCGCATCGGCGCCGGCATCCGCGACGGGCTGGCCACCTTGCCGTGCACGGCGAACAGCAGCAGCTGGAAAAGGATGGCCGTGACGAACGCGTGGAAGGGATCGAAGTAGCCGAAGCCAAGGAACAGGAAAAAGCTGACGAAGCCGGCCGCCGATGACGCCAGGATCGCGATCTGCGCCCAATGCCGCCCGCGTCGGACGCCGTACCACGAGAGGCCGATGTAGAGCGCGCCGATCGACGCCATCGCGCCGGCCAGCGTCACGCGATCGTGGGTCAGGAACGGCAGCAGCCGCGGATTGACCGCCGCCAGTTCGTGCCGCAGCAGCCCGACGAACTGCTCGTCGTAGGGCAGCACCACCCGCGTCGCCGCGATGGCGAGCGCGAGCACGCTGCCGGCCAGCATCCCGAACCCGATCAGCAGCGTCCACACCCAGCTCATCTCCGGGATCCGGGGAGGGTTTGCTCGGAGCGTGCTCGGAGCTTGCTCCGAGCAACTTGCAGAAACTGCCACCAAGGCCTCGTTGACGCGCTTGGGGAGGCCCGGGCCGCCGAAGACCAGGCCGCTGTCGATGGACACCAGGTCGGCGCCGGCGGCGATCGCGTCGAGCGCGTCCTGCGGCTCGTGGATGCCGGCGCTGGTCAGGATCGGCACCGCCGGGCCGCAGGCCTCGCGGATGGCGCGGACGGTGGCGCGCGCGTCGACCCCGACCCGGCGACCCATGATCCGGCGGCCGTCGCCGATTGGCGAGGCGCCGTCGACGACGAAGCCGTCGCAGCCGCGGCTGGCCGCGATCCATGGCCGACGGTCAGCCGCGGCGGCGGTGGGCGGCACGACCAGGAACAGCGGCCGCGACGAGGCGCGGGCCGCCGACAGCGCGCCCTCGACGACCGCGTGCCACGCCTCGGCCGGCCACGCCGCCCGATCGCAGGCGACGGTGACGCCGGCGACGTGCGGCGCCAGCGCGGGGATCGCCGCGGCGAGAAAACGCAGCGCCGCGTCCGGATCGGCGGCATCGGTGGCGTCGAGCCGGGCCAGGATCACGGCGCCCGAGGCGTCGACGCGGGCGAGCCGCTCGACCGCGGTGGCGAGGGCGACGCCTTCGATGGGATCGGCGAGGACGAACCCGCCGGCGGCGTCGTCGCGGGCGAGCAGGCCGGGGCGACGCGTCGCGGCGAGGATCGGCCCCACCTCGACGAAGCCGCAGCCGAAGCGGGCGAACGCGCTCGTTGCGCGGAGGGCGGGATCGAGGCCGCAGCCGATCCCCATCCGCGACGGGAACGTCAGGCCGGCGACCGTGACGGCGAGGTCGTCGGATGGCCGCATGTGGCCGAGCAGATCGATGAGCAGCCGTCCCGGCCAGGCCGATCCGAGGGCGCCCATCGTGCCGAGGGACAGGTCGCGCGCCGTCCGCGCCGGCAGCGCGAACAGCAGCGGACGGAGCACGGTCCGGTACGACCAGTCCGGCATGCGGTCCAGCTTAGCCGGAGACTGGCGCCATTGCCGCACCAGCCCGAGGCGACGGGCCCTTAGAGAACCGCTTCGGCGACAACCGCGGCGGCACGCCGCGAGCGCGGCAGCTCGATCCCCAGGACCTTGATCTTGTAGTTCATCACCCGCGGGCTGATGTGCAGCAGCTCGGCGGCGTCCTTCTGCACCCAGTTGGACATCCGCAGCGCCTCGACCAGCGCCTGCCGCTCGATCTCCTCGAGGGCGATGCCGGTCGGCGGCAGCTTGACCACCGCCGCGCCCGACCCGTCGGAGGTCGACGACGCCTCGCCGAGGCGCAGATCGTCGGCCTCGATGAAGCGGCTGTCGGCGAGCAGCGCGGCGCGCTCGATGGTGTTCTCGAGCTCACGGATGTTGCCGGGGAAGTTGTAGCGGAGCATCACCTTCTGGGCGTCGGGCGTCAGCCCTTCGACCTTCTTCTTCAGCTCGGCGGCGTACTTCTTGATGAAGAACTGGGCCAGCGCCGGGATGTCTTCCTTGCGCTCGCGCAGCGGCGGCATCTCGATCGACACCACGTTCAGGCGGTAGTAGAGATCCTCGCGGAACGTGCCGTTGGCGACCATGTGCGCCAGGTTGCGGTTG
Organism: Vicinamibacteraceae bacterium; assembly: GCA_039916225.1. GTDB lineage: Bacteria > Acidobacteriota > Vicinamibacteria > Vicinamibacterales > Vicinamibacteraceae > JBDSLU01. The sequence goes on along the minus strand of JBDSLU010000347.1, from coordinate 3,312 downwards.
GTGGCGGTGATCAGCCGCACGTCGACGCGGATCGTCCGCGTCCCGCCGAGGCGCTCGAACTCGTGCTCCTGGAGCACGCGCAGGATCTTCGCCTGCGTGTTCTGGCTCATGTCGCCGACTTCGTCGAGGAACAGGCTGCCGCCGTCGGCCTGCTCGAAGCGGCCGATGCGCTGCTTGTCGGCGCTGGTGAACGCGCCCTTCTCGTGCCCGAACAGCTCCGATTCGAGGAGGTTTTCCTGCAGCGCGGCGCAGTTCACCTTGACGAAGTTGCGGTTGTTACGCGGCGAGTTGTGGTGGATGGCGCCGGCGATCAGCTCCTTGCCGGTGCCCGTTTCGCCGCGGATGAGGATCGTCGCGTTGCTGCGCGCGACCTTCTTGACGACGTCGAGGACGCGCTGCAGCGCACCGCTGGCGCCGATGATGCGATCGAAGTCGTAGATGTCACTCTGGGTGTGACGGAGGTAGTCGATCTCGTGACGCAGGCGCCGGTGCTCCAGCGCCTTGTCGATCTTGACCTCCATCTCCTCGATCTCGAACGGCTTCGGCACGTAATCGAAGGCGCCGATGCGCATCGCCTCGACGGCGGTGTGGACCGAGCCGAACGCCGTCATCAGGATGACCGCGGTGTTCGGGTGCAGCGCCTTGGCCGTGCGGAGCACGTCGAGGCCGTCCGAGCCGCCCATCTTGAGATCGCTGAGCACGACGTCGAAGGCGCCTTCGTGCAGCTTCTCGATGGCGGCGTTGCCGTTCGGGGCTTCGTCGACGTCGTGACCGGCCTCCGCCAAGCCGCGGGCCAGGCCGCGGCGCAGCGAATCGTGATCGTCGGCGATGAGGATGCGACCCATGACGTTCCTTGACCTCGTTCTCTGCCGCTCGCGGGGTTCTCTACCGCTCGCGAGGGCTCTCTACCGTTTGCGCGGGGTTCTAGCGCTTGCGCGGTCCGCCGGGTGCGCCGCCGTCCTGCGGCACCGCGCCTTCATGGCGATCGTTCAGGGCGTTCAGGGGCAGGACGACCCGGAACCGGGCGCCGCCCGAGGGCGGCGAGGCGACTGAGATTCGTCCGTCGTGGGCATCCACGATCTTGCGAACGATGGCCAGGCCGAGGCCGGAGCCGCGCGGCTTGGTCGTGAAGAACGGGTTGAAAATCCGATCCTGGAGGTCGTCGGCGATACCGGCTCCGTCGTCGGCGACGTCGACCACCACGGTCGGCATCGACGCCAGCGTGTCGCCGGGCCCGTCGTCGCCGGGGACGTACTGCGCCGTGATCGTGACGGTGCCGCGCCCGTCGAGCGCCTCGAAGGCGTTCGACACCAGGTTGGTGAAGAGCTGTCGCAGCTGGCCGTGGTCGCCTTCGATCGACGGCAGCGAATCGGGGACGTCGATGCGCAGCTGCGTGCCGCGGCGGGGCACCATCGCCTCGGCGCCGTGCACCGCGTCGTGCAGCGCGCGCGACACGGGGACCGGCTCGACCTGGAGCCGGATCGGCCGAACGAAGTCGAGCACTTCGATGACGATGGCGTTGGCCATCTTCGCTTCGTTGATGATGTCGGTCAGCGTCGCCTGGGCCTCGGTCTGGCCGGCGAGCCGGCGTCGCAGCAGCCCGGCCATGACCTCGATACCGGCCAGCGGGTTCTTCACTTCGTGAGCGATGGCCGCCGCCATCTCGCCGAGCGCGGCGAGGCGATCGCGCAGGCGCTCCCGCTCCTCGAGCTGCTCGACGCGGGTCAGATCCTTGAAGAACAGGGTCGCGCCGCTGACCTCGCCGTCTTCGCCGCGGATCAGGGACAGCGTGTAGCCGATGACGCGGCCGGTCGACTTGAGGCGCAGCTCGGCGCGGTTCGGCAGGTGCTCCGCCTCGAAGGCGGCGTTGAGGATGCGGATGACTTCAGGGGCGCCGTGCAGGACGTCGGCGTAGTGACCGCCGATGTTGGTCGCCCGAAGCGGCACGTGCAGGGCGTGGCAGGCGACGTCGTTCATCACCGCGATGTGACCATCGCGGGTGATGGCCAGGACGCCGTTGCGCATGCTGCCGACGATGTCCCGGAAGAAACGGTCGGAGCTGGTCGGGCTCACCATGATGGGCAGAGGCGGCCGCTGCGCCGTGCGTTCGGCGGCGGACATACGAAGGGTTGGTCCATTCGACTGGCGACGTGCTGTGGGCCGAAGCCCGATGTCTGACTCTCGCACTCGTACCCACCGACTCCTGTCGGGCCGACGTGCGATACGTGCACTTGGCCGCACAGTCTTGTCGCAAGGCCCGTGCCCAGCCCAACCGACCAGATTTGGGCCGAAATGATTGGCGTTCAACCACTTGGCCAACAAAACCACTACGCGGCGGTATCGACGTAATCGTCGTTTGATTACCAAATTGTAATACGAAGGCGGCCTTGAGGGGAATGCGGGCGTCGAAGCGCACACTTCGGCGGCCGCGGCGTGGCCAGCGCAACCGTTTTTGAATTCGGCCCGGCGCGGGCGCCCCGATCAGCGCGGCGCGAAGGCGGGGGTGCCTTCCTCGGCGGCGTCATCGGTGAGGCGGCGCAGGTCGGTGCCGTCGGCGCGCATGACGAAGATGTCCGTGCCGCTCTGCCCGCCGAGGCCGCGCGCCCCTTCGTCCTTGAACCCGCCGCGGCCGCTGCCGAACGCCAGCCACCGCCCGTCGGCCGACCAGGCGGCGTGGGCGTCGTTGCCGTCGCTGTGCGTGAGCCGGGTCAGGCCGGTTCCGTCCGGATGGATGGCGTGAATCTCCCAGTCGCCATCGCGCCGGCTGGTGAAGGCGATCCATTGCCCGTCGGGCGACCAGCTGGGGAGGTTGTCGGCTTCAGGACCGGCGTCGGACGTGAGACTGGTCAGGGCGCCAGAGGCCACGTCCAGGATGGTCAGGCCTTTCGACTCCGGCCGCGCCGAGCGGAACACGATCCGCGCGCCGTCGGGCGACCAGCTCGGGAAGTGATAGTTCGCGTCCATGCCGCCGGCGACGGTCCGTCGATCCGAGCCGTCGGCGGCGACCGTGACGATCGACGCCGGACCGTAGAACCCGGGCCGCGGCTGGTTCAAGCCGACGCCGAAGGCGACGCGCGTGCCGTCCGGCGACCACGTCGCGCCGAGCGCCCCGGTCGTGTCGTCAGCGAAGAGCACGTCGCGGTGCGATCCGTCCGCGTCCATCACGTACAGCTGCGTGGGCTTCCCCCATTGACCGGTCGGGGGCTGCTGGCCTTGCCCGGCGACGCGGAAGCTGCTGTTCGAGGCCACCAGCCGCTTGCCATCCGGCGAGTAGGCCGGGAACGTCCCTGTCCGCACCAGTCGGAAACCCGG
>JBDSLU010000346.1:0-6981 GCA_039916225.1 Vicinamibacteraceae bacterium | reverse complement strand
GACCGTCCCGCGCCCACCAAGCCGGCAAAGCCCAGGATCTCGCCGCGGCTGGCGTCGAACGACACGCGCTTCCGCGGGTAGCGGCTCGACCGCATGTCGCGCACCTTGAGATACCCAGGCGTCTTCGCCGCCGTTGACTCGACGTACAGGCTCTTGATGTCCCGTCCGACCATCAGCCTGACGATGCGGTCGTGGCTGATCTCGTCCGCTCCCAGTTCACCCGCATTCTTGCCGTCGCGCAGGACCACGACCCGATCGGCACAGCGATGGACCTCTCCCAGCCGGTGCGAGATATACACCAGGCTGACCCCCTGGCTGCGGAGCTCGCCGATGAGCGCCAGCAGGCGCTCCGTTTCCGACAGCGTCAGGCTGGACGTGGGCTCGTCCAGGATGATGAGGCGCGCGTTGAGCGACAGCGCCTTGGCGATTTCCACCATCTGTTGCTGGGCCAGCGACAAGCGATCGAGTCGTGCCGTGGTGGGAATGTCGAGGCCCAGCCGCGCGAGCAGCGGCGCGGTGTTGGCGTGAATCGTCCGGCGGTCGATGAGCGGAAGCCATCTGAGTCGCGGCTCGCGTCCGAGGAAGACGTTGGCCGCGACATCGAGGTTGTCGAGGACGTTCAGTTCCTGATGGATGAACGCCACGCCGAGCCGCATCGCGTCGATGACGTTGGTGATACGGACCGGTTGCCCGCCGAGGATCACCTCGCCCTCGTCCGGCTGGTAGACGCCACCGAGAATCTTCATCAAGGTGGACTTACCCGCGCCGTTCTCCCCGCAGAGGGCCACTACCTCGCCCGGGCCGACCTCCAGGTTGACGCGATCGAGGGCCACCACGCCGGGGAATCGCTTGGAGATTCCCCGCATGGCGAGAAGCGGCGTGGGGCTCATTTCCCGGTGAGCTCCTTCAAGCGGGCCTGGAACGCAGCCACGGTGTCTTTCTTGACGCTGAGCGTCGGCACGATCAGCCGCCCACCGGCCAGCGCCTGCTTGTCCCCGCGCAGGTGCTGCGCCATGCGCACGATGGCCTGCTTGCCGAACTCGAAGGGCTGCTGAACCACCGTGCCGTAGACGACACCCGACGCGATGCCGGCGAGCACGTCGGCTTCCTCGTCGAACGCGACGATTTTCACCGTGCCGGTCTTGCCGCCATCCTTCACCGCGTTGAGGATCGCGGGGCCGTTGTAGCTCCAGAGGCCGACGAGGCAGGCGACGTCCGGATACTTGACCAGCGTATCTTCGGCGTTCTTCTGCGCGCGCACCGGATCCGCATCGTCCGTGCGCACGTCGATGATCGAGACCTTCGAGCCGGTCAGTTCCTGCTTGATGCCCTGCAGCCGCTCCTTGGCGTTCTGCGCGTCGGCTTTCCCGACGAACAACATGATCTTCCCGCCGTTGGGCAGGACTTCCTTGATCAGCTTGCCGGCCTGGACACCGGCCGCCACGTTGTCCGTGCCGAGGTAGGCGACGCGTTTGCTCGCCGGGGCGTCGCTGTCCTGGGTGATCAGCAGGGCCTTCTCGGCGATGCGGTTCAGTGCTTCCGTCTGGTTGGGCGGATCCACCGGGCTGACCGCAATGCCATCCACGCCGGACGCCATCAGGTCGTCAAGAAGCTGCTGCTGCTCGCCGGCGCTCCCGGCCGCGGGCATGCGGAACGTCACGTCGACGTTGCCAAGCGTCTTCTCCGCTTCCTCGGTCCCGCGGCGGGCGATGGTCCAGAAGTTGGAGGCGTTGTTGGTGACGAACGCCAGCTTGAGCCGTTTCTCGCCGGCGGGAGCCGGCGCCTTTTGGCCGCAGGCGGCGGCGATGAGGCCGAGGCCAACCAGCGCGAGGGCAGCGATCTGAGAGGGACGACGTGTCATATGAATGTCTTTGCCTGGTCGCTCGTGTTTTCCCGACGTGTCCGTACGTGGCGTTCGCGCCGCGCTTGCGGCGACAGTGCTTCGAGAGCAGGGCCGGTGGCTCGCGACCAGCACCGCCGGACGCTGCAGAGATCGGACTTCAGCTTCGAAATCGACGGTCATGATATCGCGTCGATCTCGATGCTGGTGACGGCGTTCCAGGTCACGACTCGCGCGACCGATCAGAGGGGCCGTCGCCAACGCCGGCCTCTCCGGGTTGCTGGCCCCCGGCGCCGCATCGTCCGCCATGAACTGGTCATGCCACCCAATATGGCCCGCCGCGGCCGGGCACTCCTGGCATGCGATGACGCCGGCTGTCCGTGCTCGGACGGCCGGCGACGCCAAGCAGGTGTCCACGGCTTCGACACCGGGGCCCCCCTGCCGCGGATAGACCAGCAGCGGCTCTCCGCCACGCCCCCGCAGAAGGCGCATGAGCGCGCGCTGCGTCGCATCGTCGAGATCCTGTTCGACCATGTCTACGACCGTCACTCGTGGCGGGGCGGCACAGAGCGCCACCAGCAGCGCTTGCAATGCCGCAGACGCCGTCGCGCCATCCCCAACCAGTGCGGCCATCGCATGCTCGACTCGGGACGCCAGCGATGCATCGGCGGTCACTTGTTGCCGCGGTGCTGATGCGCCATCAACGAGCCGGTCGAGGCCCACGAAGGAAGCGTTCGGAATCGCGTGAGCGAGGCACTTCGCGAGTCGAGTCTTGCCGCTGCCCAGCGAACCGGTAATGTAGTTCAGCGATCCGAGGCCGCTCAACACCCAGTCTTCGCCCGCCCATGGCCACGGTAGCTGGAGGGTGACCGTCCGCAGAATCCCACGCCCCGAGGGGCGCCCTGTCGCCCCTGGAAATTTCGGCTCGGGCCTCTGACCCGCTCGGTCGGCCTGCTCGACCGCGGCGGCGACGGCGACGGCACGCGCTTCGAGCCTGGCTTGATGTGCCAGCAAGAGACGGCGACGCCCGCCGCGATCGGCGATTGTGGCCCCGGCCCCAAGGGACGATGCAAGGGGCCGAAGCGAACGCGACCGGGACGAGTCCGGACAGCTCCCGCCCTTCCAGTTGAGGAGCTGTAGACTCGCGCCATGCCCAAGCCATTTGTGATCTTGCTGTCGGCCTTGCTCTCCGTCCTGGTTGGCGTTGGGACGTCGGTCGCACAAGGTGCATCAGAACGTCAGTTTCGCTCCGCCAATGAGGCACGGGAGTGGCTCACGTCCAAGGGCATCACCGCAAACGCAGGCTCGATGCTGGCGTTCTTGATGGGGGACGATCCCTCCAGCGCTGACGTCATGCGAGCGTATGTGGCGTTGGGCTTCCCCTTGAATGGCCCTGGGGGAGACGAGCTATCGCCACTGACATTGGTGACCCGATCGTGCGTCGGTAACCCGATGTCGGGAGCGACCACGGCGGTGCTGATCGCGGCCGGCGCGGATCCGACGCTGAAAGCCCCTGACGGCAACAAGGCAACACCGCTGATGGAGTCGGTGAAGTGCCCCGCCGTGCTGACGGCGATGCTGGCGAAGCGGCCCAATCTATCGTCAGTCGATGGTCGAGGGTACACGCTGATGCACCACGCGATGGCCGCCGATGAGACCCGCGACCAAGCGACTCGGCTGGTCCGTGACGCCGGGTTCGACGTGGAACGGTGGCGCGCGTCGCTCAGCAAGGAATTCAAATATTTGCCGAACCTCGATGCCCTCCTCGGCGGCACTGTCAGGCCTTCGGTGTCGGCGCCTCCATCGGCAGCGCCGCCGAGTCGCTCGGCCGACACCATCGACTGGGAAGCTGCGGGGCCCTACTCTGCTCGCAGCAAAGCCGAGGCGGCCAAGCTCCTCTCCCGCCCTGGCGCCGACACCAGTACTCAAGAGCATTTCTGGGATGGCATTCGCCGCCAGCAGCCGCAACGCCTCGCGCTGGCGCTGCAGGCCGGCGCGGACGTCCGTGCGCTCAGCAGCACGAAGTCGACGCCACTGATCGAGCTCGCGGACCGATGCAGCGGCGGGAAACCGCCACTGCTGCAGTCGCTGGCGGACCAGCTCCTCACCGCCAAGGCGGATCCGACGGGTTTGGACGAGAACAACAAGACCGCGCTCATCGTTGGGGCGGTGACGTGCCCGATCGAGATCCTGCGTGCGCTCATCGCCGCTGGCGTGCCACTGAACGGCGTCGACAAGAACGGCGACACGGCCATGCGGCGGGCGATTGGCGCAGGGCGGGTTGACGTCGTGAACCTGCTGATCGACAACGGCGTCGATCCGCGCAAAGAACCGTACAACACCAACCGCGAGGCGGCGGGCAACAAGGCCGTGCAGGACGCGTTGCGCCGTCGGCCGAAACTGGGCGCGCCGCTCGGACACTGATCCATTCATCGCGCGGAGGCATGGCGACGGGAACGCCCACCGGAGCAGCCATCGACTGAAGCACGGCTAAAGGTTGGCGGCTACGGAGAAGGGCGACCAACGAACGATTCGGTGACGGCCCCTGACCTCGCGCACGGGGACGAGCATCTTCTCACGGCATGTTCGGCGGGGGATCGATCGACGTGAACGGCAAGAGGTAGCGGGAATCGGCAAGCATCAAATCGGTCGCTGCCGGCTCTCGAGGCTGGACGTCGATATAGCCGAAGACCAGGGTGAGCCAGAAACGGCTGGTGTGAAGAATCAGCGAGTGGTACTCGTCGTCACGACTCGTCGATGCGGTCGCGATGGCTTCATCCTCGGTTTCGATCTCGGCGGCGAGGAAGCGGACCGAGTCTGATGTCTCACCTTCGTCGTCGATCTGCATGTCGGATCGCCACACGTCGTCGATAACGACGTGATACGGAACGTTGACGAACTCGAAGTTGCCGAAGCCATCGAATCGCTTGACGTTCGGGCAGACAAGATCAAACGAGACCTGGCGGCGTACAGGGCGGATCCGCAGGCGCGACAGTTCGCCGTCATGGAAGAAGTCTTCGGCGAAGTATCGCCACAGGTGGCGCAGCATCGGCCCAGTTCGCATCCTCAGTGCGTCGTGGTACGCCGCCAGTCGGCTGTCGAACTCCTCCGATGACATGCCGCTCGCCCCTGCATTTCCGTCCGGCCTGAGATGAAATCTAGTCATGGATAGCGACTCGGATAATGCCTCATGCTGTCACAAGGCACGGCGCCGCGGCAGCGCCGGCCCCGCCGGTTGCAGCTGTTTGGAATCACGAGCCGGGATCCGATGCCGTACGGCGTTGCTGCCCTGCTGATGATCGCGGTCGTCGGCCTCGCCAGCCTTTCCCCAGCCGTCGCCGCGACCCGTGTCGATGCGATCGAAGTGCTCAGGAGTGAATAGCGCCGGCACCGGAATGACGCGGAAGGCATTGCCCATCACAAAACGGCCTCCAGGTTGCGCCGCCTGCCGAAACGCGGACTACGCTGCTGGCATGTGGAGACATGGCGAAGGTGATGGACGATGACGCTCACCCGGCGCGAGTTCGTTCAATTGGCCGCGGCAATGGGGGCCTCGCTGGCGTGGGGCGGCTCGGCTCGAGCGTCGACCACCGGCTGGCATGAGCAGCGCGACCTGTATCCGGAGGGCGTCGCGTCCGGCGATCCCGATCCGAGCAGCGTGATCCTCTGGACTCGGCGGCCGTTCGCGGCGGGCGGCCGACGTGTGCTCACGGTGGAGGTTGCCGAGGACCAGGCGTTCCGGCAGGTCGTCGCGATGGCGTCCGCGCCGGTCTCAGCGGAATCGGATTGGACGACGCGCGTGCTGGTCGGTCATCTCAAAGCCGCGCGCGTCTACTGGTACCGCTTCACCGATGAAGCGGGGAACGGTAGCCGCGTCGGCCGGACGATCACCGCACCGCTGCCGAGCGATGCACGGCCGGTCAATTTCGCCTTTGTCAGCTGCCAGAGCCTCAATGAAGGCAAGCTCAATGGCTATCGTCGGATGATCTTCGAGGATGAGCGCGCGGCGCCCGCCGAGCAACTCTGTTTCGTTCTCCACCTCGGTGATTTCATCTATGAGGTCGTCGAATATCCCGACGAGCTGGCGACGCGGTACGACCGCACGATCTACGACGTCTGTCGGATTCCCGATGGCGGTCACACCGGCAAATTCCATTACCCGCTGACGGTCGACGGCTATCGCGTCGTCTACAAGGGCTACCTTGCCGATCCCGACCTGCAAGACGCCCGAGCGCGTTGGCCGTTCGTCGCCATCTGGGACAATCACGAATTCTCCTGGCAGGGCCGGCAGAGCATCGTCCAGACAGGGGGCGATCCGCAACCGGGCCAGACGGTCAAGGTGGCCGCCAACCAGGCATGGTTCGAATTCATTCCCGCCCGCGTCAAGGCGCCGAGCGGATCGCTCGACACGTTCGGCGCGCTGGCGGTGAAGAATGTGCCAATCGAAGAGTGGGACGACAGTGGCCTGGGGATCGAACCCAACAATCTGAAGGCCATCAACAGCCTGATCGCCTATCGGTCTTTGCGCTACGGCCGGCACCTCGATCTCATTCTCACCGACCAGCACAGCTTCCGCAGCGACGACCCGACCGATGCGGAGGGCGTTGGCAAGATCTACGATCCGACGTTCAACGGGATGTTCTCGGAACCGGCGATGATCGCGCTCGATGCCGGCCGCACCTTCAACGGCGGCAAACCGCCTGCCGAACTCAGCTTTGGCGACATCCGCATCCCCAATCCGCGGAAGGATTCACCGCCGCGCACGTTGCTCGGGACTCGTCAGAAGACATGGTTCATGGACCAGCTCCGTCGGTCCGCGGCCACCTGGAAGATCTGGGGCAATTCGCTCGGTGCCCTCGATCTGCGGGCCGACCCGCAGAACCTTCCGGATGGACTGACCACGCAGAAGTGGCCGGCCGACACCTTCGCGCAGATCGGCAGCGGCGACTATGGCAGCGCCTACCACGAGCGTGGCGAAATCTATGACCTCGTCCGCGATTCGAAGATCACCGGATTCGCGATCGTGTCGGGCGACCGTCACAGCTTTTGGGCCGGCTATGCCGCCTCCCTATTGCCACCCGCCACGTTCGAGCCGGTCGGGATCAGTTTCGTCGGCGCCTCGCTGGCCAGCCCTGGGGCGA
>JBDSLU010000345.1:0-3860 GCA_039916225.1 Vicinamibacteraceae bacterium | reverse complement strand
GACCATGGCTGCGGCGCGTGCCGTCGCACCAGCGGGTAGAGCGAGAGCGCGGCGAGCACGTGCGCCACCGCCACCACCACGCGCAGCAGCATCACGTGGTCGCGCGTCAGGCCGGCCCACGGCGCGGCCGTGACGTAGAGGCCGATCGCATAGGGGAACTCGACGCCCGAGGGCATCGGCTGGGTGAAGAAATACTCGCCTGCGAGGACGGTGCCGAGCTTGTGCGCGTGGAAGACGGCGTCGACGATCGCCTTGCCCGGATGCAGCAGGCCTTCGAGGCCCAGGGCGAGCGCGATGGCGGTGAGGCCGACGGCGGTGGCGGCGGGGGCCGACAGCGCCCGACGTTGCCAGAGCGCGGCGGCCAGTCCGATGGCCGCGGCGAGCGCGCCGGCGCCGCCGGCGATCCGCGGCACGGCGGTGAGGTAGCCACGCACGTAGGGCGCGGCGCCGGTGGTCAGCGCCAGCGCCTGGGCCACGGCGAAGGCGGCGAGCAGGCCGCACGCCCACGGCAGCGGCACGCCGATGGCCACCAGGACCGCCGCGATGATCGCGCCGGCGATGGCCGCGGCGGTGACGGCGCGGGGCGGTGGCGCCGGCAGGCCATCGGGCACCAGCCGCACCTCGTCGAGGATCAGGCCCAGCGTCCGGGCATCGCCCGGCCCAGGTACGAAGGTCGGCACGACGTCGATGGCGATTCGCGTCGGACGCGATCGCGTGTCGGTCGGGAGCGTGGCGCTCACGTCCTGCCACTGCGGCCCGATCAGCGCCGTCGCGCGCGTCGTGCCGTCGACGGCGATCGTCGCGGTCGGTGCCGGCAGGCCGGGGCCACGGCCGGCCTTGGCGCGCAGCAGCAGCGTCCACGTGCGCGAACGGTCGAGGCCTTCGAAGACCAACGTGACCCGGTCCTGCGTCCAGGCGAACGACAAGCCGCTGGCCTCGAACTCGGTGGGATGCAGGCCCCGCGCGATCGCGGCTGTCGGCGTGTTGTCGAGCAGCGTGACGAAGCCCGGCGACGAGGCATGCACGGCATACAGACCGGCCATGCCGGCCAGTGCACCGACGATGGCGGCGACGATGGTGCGGATGATCAGCGGCTGTTGCGAGAGACGCGCCCACCCGGTGGGCGTGACCGAGGCTGACGGTGCCGGAGGCGCCGCGCCACCGCCGGCGGTCGTCATGCTCGGGCCCCACCGGCGAGCCGCCCGCCGAGCGACGGCGCCAGCCCCGCGTAGAGTCCGAAGTACTGCGCGCGGACGGCGGCCGGACGGAAATGCCGCGTCAGGCCGGCGGCGGTATCAGGCAATGTCCGGCGCGGATCCGCGAGCCGGGCGACGAGCGCCGCGGCGAGGCGCGCGCTGTCTTCGCGCGGCACCACCGCGACGTCCTCGCCGAACAGACCGTGCAGCTCGACGCCGCCTGGGTGATCGGCGCTGATGACCGGCGTGCCGCAGGCGAGCGCTTCGACGGCCACCGTCGGCAGCGCCTCGAGCAGGGACGGCAGCACGAACACGTCGGCGGCGCGGTTGTAGTCGGCGACGATTTCGTTGTCGACGAGCCCGGCGAAGCGGACGTGCGACGCGATGCCGAGCGCGGCGGCCTGGGCCTCGAGCTCGGGACGCAGGGCGCCGGTGCCGCAGATCACCAGCTCGGTGTCCGGGTGGGCGCGGAGCACGGCGGGCATGGCGTCGAGGAGATGCCGCTGGCCGGCGAGCGGATGCAGGCGCTTGACGTTGACCAGCAGGTGGCGGCGCGTCAACCCGAGCCGCTGCCGCAGCGCGGCGCGCGCCGCTTCGTCGACCGGCGCGAAGCGTTCGACGACTGGCGGGTAGGCGACGCTCAAGCCGGGCCGCTTCAAGCCGAGCTCGAGCGCCTTGTCGTGCAGACCCTGGCTGTAGAACGTCACTGCCGAGGCGCTGCGATACATCGCGGTGAACAGATCGACGACGCGCTTCGGCCGGTAGTGCCAGATCTCGGTGCCGTAGAGCGTCAGCACCACCGGCAGGCCGCGCCGGCGGGCCAGCCGGGCCATCACCTCGGTCAGCAGCCCGTTGCTGTGCAGGTGCACCAGCGTGGCGCGGGCCAGCAGCGGCTCGGCCTCCTGGGCGATGCGGCGCGAGGCCGCGAACGACGTGAAGCGCAGCGCCTTGAGGATGCCGCCGCCCTGCGAAGGCGTCGACCACGTCACCGGCCCGGCCACCGGCGCCGGCGCGCCGGCCCGGGGCGGATGCGCGAGGTAGGCCACTTCGATTCCGGCATCGGCGGCCCACGCCCCGAGGTGCGCCGGCAACAGCGCGTTGGCTGCCTGGTCCGGGGGGAGGTGCGGTGTGACGTGGAGGATCATGGCGTCACGCCGGAGCGCCGACGTGGGCGTCGCGGAACTCGCGGAAGGTGCGCGGCACCGCGCCGAGCTCGGTCGTGGCGAAGGCGAGGAAACGATCGAGCCGCTCGAAGAAGGCGTCCAGCTCGCCCTGTGTCTTGTTGTACGGGCTGCCGCCGACGATGGCCTCGCTCGAATGGAAGATCAGGTTGAGCAGCGGCACGCCGTCATCGGCCAGCCGGCGAGCCAGCGCGCACATGTCCTCGAGCGACGAGTAGGAGGGCCGCAGCCACTGGAGCCGGGCGACGCCGAGCTTTCGCAGGATCCGCTTGGTCTGGTACGGCTTGGGTGCGCGGGCCCAGGCCAGCGCCAGCGCCTGCGGCATCCGTCGATGCAGGGCCGTCGACAGCGGCAGCTCCAGCACACCGCTCGACCCTGGGCGCGTGGCGTGGTCGTAGGCCAGGTAGTAGGGCGTCAACGGCGCGTCGGCGAAGTCCGGCCCGCCCTTGTGCGACTCGCAGAACAGCGGGCTGACGCTCGAGTCGACGAGATAGCCGGCCCGCTCGAGCGACGACACGTGCGCCGCCGAGAAACCGAAGCGGCCGGAGCGATAGGACACCGGGCGCACCCCGACGGCATCCTCGATCGCCGTGGTCAGCGCGTCGAGCTGGGCGTCGAAGCGATCGGCGGTCAGGTCGAGCGCATACAGGTGGCGCTTCAAGTCGTCCGGCGTCGACGGCGGCGTTTCCCACGCGTGATGGTGCGCGCCGATCTCGGCGGTGTGCGAGGCGTGCAGCGCGCGCAGCACGTCCGCCGAGCGCGGATCCTTGGCCACCGGCCAGGTCACGACGTAGGTCGGCCGCACGCCGTGGCGGCGGAAGCGCTCGTGCAGCGCCGGCAGCGCGTAGAGGTTCTCGAAGGTCGGCCGCTCGCGCGCGGCCAGCGACCATTGGTCGTCGCTCTCGGTGTCGATGCCGACGAGCAGGCTCGGCCCCGCCTTCGCCCTCCGCGGCTCCGGCGCGACAGGCCGATGCTCGCTCATCGATCCTGGTCCGAGTCGCCCAGCGTGACGTGCCACTGGTCGGTCTTCGTGTAGAAGTCCGGTCCCGGAGCCAACGCGTTCAGCTTGATGACGAACTGCAGCGTCGAGGCCGCCTGGGCGTAACCCTCGCTCTTGAGGACCTTGCGGAACAGCGCGTGCTGACAGAAGCCGCGAATCTTGTCCGAGTCCTCGGCCCGCGCCTCGCGATCGACCCAGCGGAGCAGCGACACGAGCGCCTCCGGATCGTCCGGATCGACGAGGAAGTCGACCAGCAGCGTCACCTTGCCGCGCGGCTCGCGGGCGTGGCGGTAGACGACGTAGCCCTGCGCCTCACCGTCTCGATAGAGGGCGGCGATCGCGTAGCGGACGTGCGGCGGCGAGACGAATTTCCACTGCAGGTAGGCCGCGTCGCGGCGGACGGCGAGGTCGAAGCGCGGCGCCAGGCGCGCCCACAGGCGATCGAAGGAGGCATCGAAGCGCCGGATCAGCCGCACCTCGCCC
>JBDSLU010000344.1:0-3101 GCA_039916225.1 Vicinamibacteraceae bacterium | reverse complement strand
CCGGCGGTGCTGCTGACGCCGGATCGTCGCGCCCCGCACGGCCAGCGCGTCCTGCAAGAGGGGACGTTGCGGGCGGTGCAGCGGACCAGCGGCCCACCGACGCCGCAGACGTTCGACCTGGGCGACGTGCGCGCCGGCATGCTGGGCCTCGAGGTCGCCGACGGCGACAATGCGCCGCTGACGCTGAAGCGGGCCGACGCCGTGGTGTGGGTGCCGCGGCTGACGTTCAAGGCCGCTGCCGGCGAGTATCGGCTGCTGTTCGGCAACGCCGACGCGGCGCCGCCGACCTACGACCTGGCCGACCTGCGGCAGGATGTGCTCGCCTACTCGGCGATTCCGATCGAGCCGGCCGCGTTGCAGGCGCCCGCGCCGAACGCCGACTATGCACGCGGCGCCCGCGACGTGCTGTCGAGCCTCGAGGGCGGCCCGCTGCTGTGGAGCGCCCTGGCCTTCTCGATCGTCGCGCTGCTCTGGCTGACGCGCGTCATCCTGAAGACGCCGCCGTCTCCCCCGTCGCCGCCGCTCCCCTGAGCGGCCGCCAACGGGTCGCCGATCAATGCTGCGCCAGCAGGTGCTGCCGCAGCAGGTCCTTCCCGTAGTCGTTGCCGTTCGGCGTGCGCATCACCGCGTGGATGTGCTGCCGCGTCGGGCCGCGCGATCCATCCGGCAGGCGAATCGCGATCGGCGTCTGGTGATCGAACTCGATCAGGACGACTGGGCTGTGGATGCGGTAGTAGAACACCGCGTCCGGCGTGGTCGCGCCGACCCACGAGAAGTAGGTGTCGGCGAGGTGGGCCTTCACTTCGCGCATCTTCACGCCGGCGTGGCCGTCGTCCTGGATGCCGACGTAGAGGCCGATGAGATCGGCGAGCGCCGCCTGTGCGGCGGGCGGCAACTCCGACGCCTTGACGCCCTGATAGGGCATCACCACGTTGTCCTTGAAGGCCTCGGTGCGATTGTCGTTGCGGGTCTTGGCCGCGGCCACCGTCGCCTTGGCCCGCGCCCCGGCATCGAGCGACTGCATGAAGGCCAGGGCTTTGTTCTGCTGGTCCTGCAGCACCGACGTCCCGGCGTACTTCCCGGACGTCGCCGTCACCGGCTCGGAACCGACGAACGTCGGCGTCATCACGACCTGATCGCCCTGCACGTAGTAGTTGATGATCACGTGGTGCCCGTCGATCTGCCAACCCCACGGCTTGGTGGCCGACGGGGTGCCCATCACGGTGATCCAGTAGAACCACTCGCCGTACTGCACGAAGTCGTTGTCGTTCAGCTCACCGAGGGTGTGATTGAGGCGCATGATGTCGCGCGTCAGCGTCAGGCCCTTGGCGCTGAGCGACGCCTCGAGCAGGCCGAACGCGGCCTCGCGCTGCGGCGCGCTCATTTCGTCGAAGCCGACGCCCTGGCGGATGTAGAAGTGCTGGTTCATCCACTTGCGCCACTCGGGGTCGTCGACGGCGAAGAGGGTCTTGCTGCGCTGCGGTTCCGACAGAGCGGCCAGGAACGCCTGGGCGGCCTTCACCACCGGCGCCGTCGAGACACCGGTCGAGCGCGCCGCGAAGAGCGTCGGCACGACCGTGCCGTCGGTCGTAATGCCCTTGAACGGTTCGGCGAGCCCTGTCTCCTCGAAGGTCTTCGATCGCTGCGCCCAATCGGCCGCCCGCGGGTTGGCCTGAGGCGCCGACTGCGCGCCACCCAGGACACTGCTCGACAACGACAGCACGCCTGCGGCGAGCGCGACGGCGATGGTGCCTTGCAGAGCGGGAAGGCCGACGCGGCGCAGGCGGATCGTCATGGGCGGCATGCTACCCCATCCAGCATTGCCACCAGACAGGCCTCGCCCATAGACTCGGCGCGAGTTCGCCGGTTCCCGCAGGAGACTTCATGAAGCTGGTCATCGCCATCGTCCGCCCGAACAAGGTCGACGACGTCACCGCCGCTCTCGAGCAGCTCAATCTGCCGGGACTCACCGTCACCGAAGTCCGCGGACACGGCCGACAGCGCGGCCACACGGCGATGTATCGGGGCAAGGAATACGACCTGCACCTGTTGCCGAAAGTGAAGATCGAGACGGTGGTGCCGAGCCACATGGTCGATCCGGCGGTGGACGCCATCACGACCGCGGCGCGCACCGGTGAGATCGGCGACGGCCGCGTCTGGGTGGTTCCGGTCGAACGCTCGACCAACATTCGTACCGGCGAAACCGAACGGGCCTAGGAACCCGTCGAGCGTCGGCACCCGACCACCTTCAAGGGGGAGGAAGTGGCCGGGTGCCGTCCTGCGGGGTCCGGGAGCAGACCCCGCAAGTGCTCGGCGGCGATTCCGCGGAACCGCCGCCGACGAACTGACTACTGGGCCGGCGGCGTCGCCCGGCGCTGCTGGCGATCCTTGACGCGCTCGCGGGCGCGCTCCCGGAACTGCTGGACCCGCGTCTCGCGCTGAGCCTTCAGCTCGGCCGCCTTGGCCTGCTGCTCGGGCGTCAACACCGCGAACACCTCGCCGTGCACCTTCGCCTGCAGCACCGCCGCGTCGGCTTCGACCGCGGCCAGTTCGGCAGCCTTGGTCCGGATCAGCTGTTCGTCGAACTGCGCCGCGGCCACGGCGTCGTTCTGGGCACGGTGCGCCGCCATCACGCGCTCGCCGATGGCCCGCTGTTCATCGCGATGGCTGTCCATCACCTGCTTCACCTGGGCCCGCTGCTCCTCGGTGAGGTCGAGCTGCCGCAGCATGCCCAATGGCCCGCCGAAGCCGCCGCGTCCGCCCGGTCCGCCGAAGAATCGACCCGGCCCACCCGGACCGCCCGGCCCACCGGGACCACCAGGCCCGCGGCGCTCGTGCCGGGGCGCCGGCGCGCCGGCATCTTGGGTTTGGGCCTGCACGAAGGCCGTCGTCACCAGGACGGCCATCGCGGCCGCACCGAACATTCCTGCGATTCGTCTGCGCATCATCGTCGTCTCCCTCGGGCCCGGCGCTGGTCACCGGCCCGTTCATCAGTCGTCGTCGACTGTGCTCAGTGTGACGGATTACACGTGAAGCGCCCGTGGCGCAGGTGTGAAAAAACCGTGGCAGGCCGGTCGCGCCGCCTGCGGCGGGCAGCCGGG
>JBDSLU010000343.1:0-14199 GCA_039916225.1 Vicinamibacteraceae bacterium | reverse complement strand
GCCGAGAGCGGCGGCCAGCTCGATGCGGGCGTCGTAGAGGCGCTGCCGCGCGTCGAGGACGCGCGAGCGGGCCCGGGCTTCGCCGGCCTGCGAGCGGGCGAGTTCGACGCGGGACAGTTCACCGCCGTTGACCAGCGAGGTGGTGGCCTTCAGCAGGTCGCCCTGCCGCGATACCGAGCGCTCGAGGATGGCGAGCGATTCCTGCGCGGCGCGCAGCTCCCAGTAGGCCTGCGCGGTGCGCAGGATGCTGGCAGCGCGCTGGTGCTCGACCTCGAGCGTCCCGGCCTGGGCCTCGATGGTGGCGGCGCGCTCGCCGGCGGCCATCGCCTCGCCGCCGCGGCCGCGCAGCAGCGGGAGCAGGAAGTCGGAGCCGACGCGGGTCGTGTACAGGTCGTTGATGCCCTTGCCGCCGAACTCGGCCTTCCGCTCCTTGCCCTTGAAGTTCGAGCCTTCGGAGGTGAAGTCGACGAACGGGGCGACCTGGACGCCGTTGCGGAACAACTTCGAGAACTGCACCTTGGCGCGAGTGTTCCGGAAGACCTCGTCATCCGGCGCCGCGCCCAGGTCGTCCTTGTTCTTCCGCGCGATACGGAGCGATTCCTTCTGCTGGTTGAGATTGGTCTGGAACTGATTGGAGGCTTCGCTCAGGAAATTGCTGCGAATCTGGCGAAGCTGGTCGGCCTGGGACGGCGTGCTCGCAATGAGCGCGTTGAGCACCTTCACCTGCGCCGCGAGATTCGCGCTCAGCGATTCGAGCTGACCAATCTGCTGCGACTCGCTCCCGGGCGGGAGCGACAGGATCTGGCGCAGCAGGTTGACGGTGGTCTCGGCGTCCCGGACATCCGGCCCGGCCTGATCGATGAAGTCCTGGAGCTTCTGCCGCTTGTTCCGCTCGTCAGACTTGCGCGACTCGGTCAGCTCCTGGACGCGGTAGCTGTATTCGATGCCGCCGGTGATGGCGGTATCGAAGATGCCGGCCTGTTCCTGGGCGAAGCCGGCCAGGCGGTCGGCGCTCGCCGCGCTCAACTGGATCGTCGAGTCGTGGCGCAGGGTCAGGCGGAGCGCCTCTTCGAGGCTGACGCCGTCCGCAGTGAAGGTGATGACGGGCGCGGCCTCGATCTGGGTGACGTCGGTCACCGGCTTGAGGCGCGCCGCCCCGGTCGCCGCCGGCTGGCCGGTGGTCACCGGCGCCGACGTGGTCCCAGGGGCCGGCGGCTGGCTGGTAGGCGCCGGTGAATTGGGTGGAGGAGGCTGACGGGGGACGGCCTGGGCCTGCGCCGTTGAAGCCATACCGGCCAGAATCAGCGCGGACACCGGGCCAATGACACGAACGATGCGACGCGGACGACGCGCCACGCTGCTCCTCATAACGAGACTCCTCACTGCGATCCGACTGAAACGTCGCCGAAGGGTTCGAGCCGTCAGACCCGCGACCGGCGGGGTGGCTCATCGCAACACTCAACGCCAAAGCCGCGCGACCCGAACGCCGCCGGTCATGGACGCCCGGCGCACGCGTCCAGCGCAGAGCGCTGGTGACGCACGTCGAAGTCGGCCACTGGGCGGCGGGATTCTACCAGAACTACCGCGGGTCATCGGCCGTGTTCGGATGTCGGGCGCGGCCCGTTAGTACTGGGCGTTGGCGGTGGACGCGAGAATGCGTCGCGCCGTCGTGGCTCGTTCCGCGCGATTGCGGGCGGCATCCCCCTGTGCTAGGCTCCGGGGCGTTTCTGTGGGTCTGACTATGATGCGTCAGTTGTCGCGGCTGATCGGGGCGTCGGCGTTCGTTGGCCTCGGCGCCCTCGGGATCGCCGCGTGCGAAGACTCGCCGGTGGGTCCATCGCTCGGTGCGGTTCCCGTTTCCAATCTCGGACTCAAGCCCTCACAGGGCAACGTCGGCCTGTGCTGCTGCCACGTCACCGGCCAGGCCCGGAACGACAACAGCGTGGCCGTCCACGTCACCATCAAGTTCTCGGCCTTCAACGCGCCCCCCGGCCCCAACGCGCCGGCGGAGCCGCTCTCCACGATCCTGTATTTCATCAAGGATCTGCAGCCTGGCCAGACGCATCAGATCGAAGCACCCGGCTTCATCTTCCCGTGCAACCAGATCCCGGAAGGGATCCGGAACGTGAAGACCGAGGTCGAGGTGAAGGGCATCACCTACCCACCGTTCTAGGGCCCTCCAGCCCGGGTAGTGGCTGGCCTTCCGTCCGCCCCCGTCGTCTGGTTGGGAACCGTCGATATTGATCCGCAGTCGCCATGCGTTCCTCCTTTTCGGCCGCACCAGCGGTCACGCCCGGCGGTGTCATGGCTGACGAGCGCGCGCTCTGTCCGACCGCCATGCGTCTGCGCGCGCTCTCGATCGATCGGCTGGGCGCCGATCGGGCGATCGAGCTGGTGGGGCTGGCGCCGAGCCTGAGCGACGCGCTCACCAAGCTGGAAAAGGTCGCCAAATACCGCGAGCCGGTGCTGATCACCGGCGAAAGCGGCGCCGGCAAGGAATTCTTCGCCCAGGCCGTGCACCTGTTCGGCGGCACCCGCCAGGCTCCCTTCGTCCCGGTCAACTGCCCCCAGTATCAGGAGGGCAACCTCACCGTCAGCGAGCTGTTCGGGCACACCCGCGGCAGCTTCACCGGCGCGGTCGCGGACCGGAAGGGCGCCTTCGAGGAGGCCGACGGCGGCGTCATCTTCCTCGACGAAATCGCGGATCTGCACGCCAGTGCCCAGGTGATGCTGCTCCGGGCCCTGGCCACCGGAGAGTTCCGTCCGGTCGGCGCGACGCGCTCGCGGACGGTCGACGTCCGGGTCGTGTCGGCGACCAACCGGCCGCTGAACCAGCTGGTGATGCAGAACCAGTTCCGCTACGACCTGCTGTTCCGGCTGCGGCAGTTCCACATCGCCATCCCGCCGCTGCGCGAGCGCGGCGACGATTGGCGCCTGCTCGCCGAGTACTCGCTGGCCCGCCTGGCCCGCCAGTACGGCGTCGCCAAGCGCCTGTCCGCGGCGTCGATGAAAGTCCTCGAACGCAGCCAGTGGCCGGGCAACGTCCGTCAGCTGATCGGGGTCGTCAAGACCGGCTACGCGATGGCCGACTCGTCGACCATCGAGCCGGACGACTTCACCTTCCAGCTGCAGGAGGGCGAACCGGGCACCACCGGTGCCGAGGGACCCACCGCCTACGAGCGCGTCGTCGATCTGGGTGAGGACTTCTGGGCCAGCGTCTACGAAGCCTTCATGAACCGCGACTTGAACCGGTCGCAGGTGAAGGCGGTCATCCGCAGTGGCTTGACCGCTGCCGGGGGCAATTACCGGAAGGTGCTCGAACTGTTCCGCCTGCCGGCGACCGATTACCAGCGGTTCATGGATTTCCTGCGCCATCACGACCTGAAGCCGTGACGAGGGTGGCCTCTGTGGAGTCGCTGTCCGAGCTCACCCACCTGACCGGTGACGAGCGGCGCCAGATTGCGATCGGGGCCGCCAGCGTCTTCGAGCGCACCGCCTTCGCCCTGGCCGGCAAGGCCAGCAAGACCGACGCCTTCGCCCCGACCGAGCAGGCGCTCGGCGTCATCCGCGCCTGGATCCAGGCCTTCTCACCAGGCGATCCCGAAGCCTTCGAACGACGCCTGAACTGGGACGATCTGTCGATGACCGACGTCGCCCGGGCGCTCTCGCAGCCGCCGGTCGCGATCGTCGAGCCCGACTGGCTCCACTACATCGACGCCATCGCCGGCGCCGCCCGCCAGACGGTCGCCGACGTCGAGAGCGGCCCGCTGACCGAGCGTCAGCTCTACCCGCTCGACGCCTCGGCGTCGTCGGGCCCGTCCGGGTCGCCGGGCCGGTCCGCGTCGCCCGAAGCCAGCCGCGACGCCGAACTGCCGCCCTTCTTCGATCTGCTGGTGCCGATGTTGCGGGCGGCGCGGCGCGGCCTCGCCGCCGAGCACCCGCCTGCGATATTCGCGCCGGAGGCGCTGGCGCGGCTCGAGCGCCACCTGCTTCGGACGCTGGTGCGGACCGTCGAGCTCGCCCTGTTGGACGAGCTCAAGGTCTTCCGGGCCGCCGACCGTGGCGGCTACGACGCGTTCGTCCGCAGCCAGCTCACCGACGGCCTGGTCCCGCTGTTCTGCGACTACCCGGTGCTTGCGCGCCAGGTGGCGGTGATCATCGGCCGCTGGATCACGGCGACCGCGGAACTCGCGTCGCGGATCGTCATCGACCGCGAGGCGCTGGCCGCGACGTTCGGTGACGGCACCGATACCGGCCTGGTCGTCGACATCGAGCCGGCGCTCTCGGACGCCCACCACGGCGGCCGCCGGGTGGCGGCGCTGACGTTTGCGTCCGGCTTGCGGGCCGTCTACAAGCCGCGCAGCCTTGCCCTGGACGCCGCCTACGGCCAGCTGCTCGCCTGGGTCGCGGCGCAGCCGGCGCCCGAGGGCGTCCGCGCCGGCGTCACCGAGCGATTCGCCGCGCTGGCCCTGCGGGTCCTCGATCGTGGCGAGTACGGGTGGGTCGAGTTCGTCGAGCAGGAGGCGTGCGCCAACCTGGCCGAGGTGCACGGCTACTTCGCGCTGGCCGGCGGCCTGGTCTGCCTGACGCACATGCTGCGCGGCAGCGATCTCCACATGGAGAACGTGATCGCCACCCGGCGCGGCCCGGTGCTGATCGACCTCGAGATGCTGCTCCAGCCGGTCGGCAAGGTCGCCGCGGCGGCCGCCCCGGTGCTGCCCAGCGGCGAGCCGGTTCCGGTCGGGGCTGCGGCGGGCACGGCGGCGACCACGCCCGGCAGCGACGGCGAAAGCTGCCTGACCACCGGCTTCGTGACCATGGTCGAATCGAACGGCGGCGAGGTGTTCGACGTCGGCGGCCTGCGCGGCAGCGGCGCCGGCATCGCGGCGCTGGCCGGCCGGATCTGGCACGACCTCGACAGCGACGCCATCCACTTCACCGACGACGCCACCTTCACGACCCGCGTCCGCAACGCCGTACGCCTCGACGGGGCCATCCAGGCGCCGGACGCCTTCGCCGCCGATCTGCTGGAAGGCTTCGACGCCACCTATCGGCTGGTCGTGGCGCACCGCGAGGCCCTGCTGGCCCCGGGTGGGCCGCTGATGGCCTTCGCCGGGACACCGGTCCGGGTGCTGCCGCGGCCGACGACGCAGTACGCCTCGCTGCTCTACCTGCTGACCCGTCCGCGCTACCAGAAGGATGGCTGTCGCTGGAGCACCGCCTTCGACGCGCTGAACCGCGCCGTCAACGGATCGCACGACGCGCCCGACGTGTGGCCGGTGCTGGTCGCCGAGCGCAAGGCCCTCGAGGGGCTGGACGTGCCGCACTTCACGGTGCACGCCGACGGCACCGCCGTCCGCGTCGGCAAGCGCGTGCTGATCGAGAGCCGTTACGCCCGTCCGGGTCTTGCCGCGGTGCGCGATCGCGTCGCCGGCCTGTCCACGACCGACCTCGACACCCAGGTGTCGCGGATCGGCCGGGCGCTGTCCGAGACGATCCACACGCGGTATTCGACCGAGCCGGAGCACGCCGCCCGCACCCAGCTGGACGTCACCTCGCCCGATTTCCTCGTCGACCACGCGCTGTGGATCGCCCGCGAGCTGGTCGAGCGCGCCATCAACACGCCGCACGGCATCGGCTATGCCGGCTGGGCGCTGATGGGCGAGACCGGGCCGCGGCGGCACCACCTGTATGACGGGTCGCTCGGGCCGGCGGTGTTCCTGGCCGCCGCCGCGGTCGTATCGGGCGAGGATCGCTGGCGCCGGGCGGCGCGCGACTTCGCCAGCGGCGCCCACGTCGCGGTGGCCAAGGGCATCGTCGACGACGACGCCATCGGCATCGGATCCGGCGCCGCCTCGGTGGTCTACGGGCTGACGACGATCGGTGCGCTGCTCGGCGACAGCACCTCGATCGACCTGGCGCGGATGGCCGCCCGCAGCATCGCCCCGCACCGGATCGCGCGGGACACGGCGCTCGACATCATCGGCGGGGCGGCCGGCGCCGCGCTCGGTCTGCTCGCCTTCTACAAGGTCAGCCACGACCCCGACATCCTCGATCTGGCGACCGCCTGTGGCGACCGGCTCCTCCAGACCGCCATCGCCGGCGACCAGGGACTGTCGTGGCGGTCGCCCGATGGCCGCGTCTACACCGGGTTCGCCCACGGAGTGGCCGGCATCGCCTACGCCCTCGGCCGCCTGTTCGACATTTCGGGTGAGCGTCGGTTCGGTCGGGCCTCCTCCGACGGTTATCGCTATGTGGCCTCGCGATACCTGGATGCGGCGCAGAACTGGCCGGTGCTCGGCGAGCCCGTCGAGGGTGTCGCCGGTCTCGGCCCGTCGATGGTCGCCTGGTGTCACGGGGCGCCGGGGGTGACCCTGGCCATCTCGCTCGGCAGCGCCGACACCGTGCACCCCAAGCTGCTCGACCAGCTCGAGCCGTCGCTCAAGACCACCGCCGGCGCCTCGCCGCACCTGGCCGATCACCTGTGCTGCGGCAACATGGGCCGCTGCGAATCGCTCTTCACCACCGGCCGGCGCCTGATGCGGCGCGAGGCCGTCGAGGGCTCGCGCCGGCTGGCGCGGGTCGTCATCGCCCGGGCCCGCAAGGCCGGCCACTTCTGCCTGGCCGCCAACGGGTTCGAGTACCGTATCTTCGACCCGGGCTTCTTCCGGGGCGTCTCGGGGATCGGCTATACGCTGCTGCGGCTGGCCTCGCCATCGAGCCTGCCATCGGTCGCCGCCTTCGAAGCACCGCCGTCCAGCGTGCGGCCCACGCGATCCCCCCTGGGGTAGGAGTACAACATTCATGCGCCGTTCCGCGTTCCTGTCGCTGGCCCTCGTCGTCGCCCTTCCCGCCTGGGGGGCTGCCCAGGTGATCACCCTTCCGTCCGAGCCTGGGTTCGGCTTCAAGGACACGCCGCCGACGGTGCCGGCGTCGCGCCTGATCCCGCAGGCCATCGCCGACGGGGCGAGGCTGAGCGATTTCCGGGCGACGGTCGACCTCTCCCGGGCGTTCGTCGTCGGCGCCGACCTCTCTGGCGTGCCGGCGCTGCTGAACATCGGCATCGCGCAGCAGCTGACCACCTTCCCGCAGTCGACGTCGTGGGGTGGACACCTCGATGACACGAAGGAAGTGACCGGGCCGATCGCCCGCTCGTCGTTCGCCGAACGCGCCGCCACCCTCGGCAAGGGCGTGTTCTCGTTCGGCTTCGGCCAGCAGTCGGTCCACTACGATCGCATCGACGGCATCGACCTCGAGAACGGCGACCTGACGTTCGTCTTCCAGCACAACAACTGCTGCGGCCCCAACGCCAACCCGGGCGCGACGACCGACCTCACGCCGGACTTCGAGCGCGATCTGCTCGAGCAGAAGGTCGGCATCGACATCGACCGCAACGTTTTCGCGACGGTCCTCGAGTTCGGCGTCAGCGACCGCGTCGACCTCGGCGTGGTCGTCCCGTTCGTCAAGCTGGACATGCGGACCCGCGTGTTCTCGCGGATCCTGCGGACGGCGACGCCGCCCACCGAGGCCGAGGAGCACAGCAACGCCATCCCGATCCACGCCTTCGACCCGCTCGGGCTGAGCGACCGCACGACCTACGCCAGCGCGCACGCCCGCGGCATCGGTGACATCGTCGTCCGCGGCAAGGCCCAGCTGGTCAAGACGGAAGAGGGCGGCGTCTCGGTCGCGGTGAACGTCACCGTCCCGACCGGCGACGAGGAAAATCTGCTCGGCACCGGCGTGGTGCGGGTCGAGGCGCGGGGCATCTGGTCGCAGCAGTTCGGGCGCGTCGGCGCCCACCTGAACGGCGGCTACACCACCTCCGGCGGCTCGCTGCCGGCGTCGCTGACCGCGCCGGTGGATCCGCTGTCCAATCGCGGCCTCGCCGGCGACGATCAGCTGAAGCTGCCGGACGAGATCGGCATCGTCGGCGGCGTCGAAGTGGCGGTGGCGCCGCGGGTCGGCATCTCCGGCGACATCATCGCCCGCCAGCTGCGCAACACCTGGCAGTTCGCCGGGGCCGGCGCGACGTTCCCGTCGCGGTTCCCGAGCCCGTCGACGGCCTCGTTCGCCGCGGCCAGCGATCTGCAGGCCGTCGGACAGGCCAACATCACCCAGATCCTGGCCGGGCTCGGGATGCGGGTGCACATCGGCCGTCCGCTGCTGCTCAGCCTCGACGTCCTGCTGCCGGTGTCGGGCGATGGCCTGCTGCCGAAAGCGGCGGTCGTCGGCGGCTTCGCGCTGGCCTTCTAATCGGGGCCGGCTGAAACTGGTCTGGGTCCGGCCGCGGCCGGACCCGCTCAAACCACGGTAATATCCCGGAAATGCCGACGCCGGATTCGAAGGACGCGTACTCGAAAGCCGTCAAGAGCGGCGACGTGGTGTTCAAAGCTGGCGAGGCCGGCTCGGATCTCTTCATCATCGAAGAGGGACGAGTCGAACTCTCGGTGGCACAGCCGCCACGCACCTACACCCTGGAGGTCGGCGATTTCTTCGGCGAGCGCGCCCTGGTCTACGACCAGCGCGACTCGACCGCCAAGGCGCTGACCGCCTGCCGCCTGCTGTCGATCGATCGCGCGACGTTCACCGCGATCGTCAAGGTCCACCCTGAGATCGCGTTGCTGATGCTGCGCAGCCTGCCGCGCGAGGGCGGCCAGAGCGCCGCGCCCGCCGGCGGCGCCGCGCCGACCACTGGGCTGCTGATCACCGCCTCGAACGCGCGCTACCTTCTCGAGAAGACCGACATGCTGGTCGGCCGTTCGAGCCAGGCCTCTGGCTACACCGCCGACATCGACCTGTCGGGCCACGACCCCGACAAGACGCTGAGCCGCAAGCACGCGCGCATCCTGCGGTCGAACGACGGCGTCTTCCTCAAGGAAGAGGAAGGCCGCAACGGCACCTTCGTCAACGGTACCCGGGTCGGACCGGGGCAGACCGTGCGTCTCGCAGAGGGCGATCGCATCCGCTTCGGCCTGGTCGAAGTCGAGTTCCGTTCCGCCTAGGGCCGCGACGATGAGCGCGCCCGAATCCGTGCCCCCTCCGCCGGCGCCCGAGCCGGTCCCAGAGCCGGCTGCCGCCACGGCCACGGCCACGGCCGACACGCCCAGCACTGGAGGATCGGTTGCCGACAAGCCGGCCGCCGACAAGCCCGCGAAGCCGGCGCCACCGGCCGACGCTGAATCGCGGCTCGCCAAGCTGCCGTCGGTCTTCACACCGGCCATCCCGGTCAGCCAGAGCGCCGTCTTCGCCGGCCGTCTCGAGCAGATCCAGCAGGTCGTCGACGCGATCGGCCAGCCGGGCGTCCACGTCGTGATCTTCGGTGAGCCCGGCGTCGGCAAGACGTCGCTCGCCAACATCCTCTCGAAGCGGCTCGCCTCGGAGAAGAAAGCGGTCGTCGCGCCGCGCGTCACCTGCGAGCGCACCGACGACTTCTCGTCGCTGTGGCGCCGCATCTTCGCCGACATCAAAGTGGCGCGGGAGCGGGCGGTGGTCGGCTTCGGCGCCAAGCCGCGCGAGGAGCAGGGCTCGCTCGACGAGAACGTGCCCGAGACGGTCACGTCCGCCGACGTGAAGCGGGCCCTGACCTCGGTGGGGCGAGGCTGCGTCCTGGTCGTCATCGTCGACGAGTTCGATCGCATCGGCGATCCCGAGGTGCGCGACACCTTCGCCGACACGATCAAGGTGCTCTCCGACCACGCCGTGCCGGCCACGCTGATCCTCGTCGGCGTGTCGGACACCGTCGACGGCCTGATCGAGCAGCACGGCTCGGTCGAGCGGGCGCTCGTCCAGGTGCGGATGCCGCGGATGTCGGCCGACGAGCTCGAGCACATCGTCACCCGCGGCCTCGAGCTGCTCGGGATGACCGTCGAGCCCGACGCGCTGGCGCACGTCGCCGTGCTGTCGCAGGGCCTGCCGCACTACACGCACCTGCTGTCGCTGCACGCGGCGCGGATCGCCATCGACGCCGGCCTCGCTCGCGTCGACACGACGCACGTCGTCCAGGCCATCGGGCGGGCGCTGGACAAGGCGCAGCACTCGATCAAGAGCGCCTACGCCGCATCGATCGCCAGCCGCCACGAGCGCAATTACTACCCGGACGTGCTGCTCGCGTGCGCCCTGGCCCGCAACGACGACTTCGGTTTCTTCGGTCCGGCCGACGTCCGCAGTGCGCTCGATCGCCTGTCGCCCGGCACCTACAAGGACACCCGGATCGAGCGTCACCTGGTGCACTTCGCGCCAGCCGGCGCGGACGCCGCCCCGGGCATCCTGCACGCCGAAGCGCGCCCGCAGGGCCGCCGCTACCGGTTCCGCAATCCGTTGATGCAGCCCTTCGTGATCCTGCAGGGCGTCTCGACCGGCCGCGTCACCCGCGAGATGCTCGGGTGAACGCGGCCGCTCGGCCGCGTCAACTCCCAACGCCCAACGCCCAACTGCTAAAGGAACGGTCCACCGCCAACTCCCAGGGATCGGCTGAGCGCGAACCCAGCGCGATTGGAAGTTGGTCAGTGGAGATTGGTCGTTGAGGCGCGCGAGCCCCTCTACTGTTTCTCGTATTTCACGAGCAGTGCCGTCACGTTGTCGCGGCCGCCCGCCTCGAGCGCCAGGTCGACGAGGGTCTGCGCTCGCGCTTCGAGCGTCTTGTCGGTGTCGACGACTTCCAGCATCTTGCCTTCGGGAACCAGGTCGTGGAGTCCGTCAGTGCAGAGGAGCAGGGTGTCGCCGTGCCGGAGCGGCCGTTCGTGAATCGTGATCTCGGTGTCGGTCAGGGTGCCGATGGCCTTGGTGATCACGTGCCGCAGGGGATGCTTTTCGAGCTGCGACGGGTCGATGTTGGGCTCTTGCGCCTTGAGGGCCGAGAGCCACGAATCGTCTTCGGTCAGTTGGGAGATCGCGTGGTCGTTGACCAGGTACATGCGCGAGTCGCCGACCGAGGCGTAGGTCAGGGTTTCGCCCGAGACCAGCGTCGCGACCACGGTGGTGCCCATGCCGCCGTACTGCGGCCCGCTCTCGCTCATCTGGAAGACGCGCCGGTTGGCCAGCCGCAGCGCGGTCCGGATCCGGTTGGCGTCGTAGGAGAGCCCGGTCTCGACCCCGAACGGCCAGGTGAATTCCTCGTCCTCGCGCGTCCGCTGGATGAAACCGAGGACGCTCTCGAGGGCCAGCCGCGAGGCGATTTCCCCGGCGTTGTGCCCGCCCAGGCCGTCGGCCACGAGATAGAGGCCGAGTTGCACGTCGTAATAGAAGCCGTCCTCGTTGATCTTCCGGACCCGACCCGGATGTGTCACCCCGTGGACCGTGAGCATGCAGGCACTATCGCACAGAACACCCTGATTTCAGACCACTTGCCCGGCGGCGGCGAGGGCGCCTTCCTGTACAATGCCGGCAGCCGCGGGCGTGGCCCCAGCCGGCCCACGCGACGCGCGCGGAGAGCCTCGGTTGCCGCCATCACTGCCTGAGGTCATCGGCAAGTACACGATCGAGCGCTTCATCGAGAGCGGCGGGATGGGCGACGTGTATCTCGCCCGCGATCCCGCGCTCGATCGACCGGTGGCGATCAAGTTCCTGCGCGAAGGCTTCGACAATCAGGAAATGCGGGAGCGCTTCGAGCGCGAGGCCCGCGCCGCCGGCCGCCTGTCGCATCCCAACATCGTCACCATCTACGAGTTCGGCATCTTCGAGAGCCGGCCGTTCATCGCCATGGAGTTCGTCCGCGGCGAGCCGCTCTCGAAGCTGATTCGCCGGCGCGAACCGATGCCGCTGGTCCGCAAGCTCGAGCTGATGGAAGGCCTCTGCTCGGGGCTGGCCCACGCCCACAAGACGGGGATGGTCCACCGCGACATCAAGCCGGCCAACCTGATGGTCGACAACGACGGTGCGCCGTTGAAGATCCTCGACTTCGGCATCGTCCGCATGGCCGGCTCGGGGCTGACGTCGCACGGCGTGCTGGTCGGCACCATCAACTACATGTCGCCGGAGCAGATCACCGGTCGGGGCACCATCGATCTGCGCAGCGACGTGTTCGCCGTCGGCGCCGTCCTGCACGAAATCTTCACCTACCAGCGCGCGTTTCCGGGCGAGATGACGGACGTGCTCTACAAGATCGTGCACACCCAGCCGGAATCGGCTGCGGTGCTGACGCCCGGTCTCGATCCCGGCATCGTCCGTGCCATCGACCAGTGCCTGGAGAAGGCGGCCGAGCGCCGCTACCAGGATCTCGCCGTGCTGCGGCGCGATCTCGGCAGGATCCGCCAGCGGCTGGAGATGGAGGAGCAGGACAGCTACGGTCACACCGCGCTGACGATGCGCCAGCCGAAGGATTCGAGCTCGCACGCCAGCCGGCCGAGCGGCGCCCATCGCACGCCGGGCTCGGGCGCGCCGGTGTCCGGCACGCCGGCGCCGTCGACCCCGCCGTCAGCTCCGTCCGCGCCGGGGTCGGCTCCGTCGGCACGCTCCGCTGGTCCGACCCCGGCCTCCGATCGCGCCCGCCGCGCCGCCGAAGCGGCCGCCGATCTCGCCCGGGCACAGCGCGCCTCCGAAGAAGCGCGTCTCGAGCTGGACCGCGAGGCCGAGGACCAGGCGCGTCTCGACGCCGAACGTCTCGAACAGGAACGGCAGGAGCGCGATCGTCTCGAGCAGGAGCGGCAGACGCGGCAACGCGCCCAGGCCGAGCAGGCTCGCCTGGCCCGCGAGCAGGCCGATCAGGTCAAGGCGGAGCAGGCGCGCGCCGAACAGGCCCGGGCTGAACAGGCGCGCCAGGCACACGCGCGGCAGGAACAGCAGCGGCTCGACAAAGCGCGGGCCGAAGAGGCCGAGCGCGCCCGGGTCGAGCGGGAGCGGCACGAACAGGTCCGCCTCGAGGAGGCCCGACAGGCGCGGGAACAGGCCGACAGCGATCGCGCCGAGGCGCAGAAGAAGGCCCAGCACGATCGCGCGGAGGCGCAGAGGAAGGCCGAGGCGGACGCCAAGCGTCAGGCCGAGGCCCGGCGTGAACAGCGGTCGCGCGATCTGGCGCAGGCACAGAAGGACGTCTCGGCGGGCCGCTTCCTCGAAGCGGTCCAGCGGCTCCAGCCATGGCAGGCGGAATCCGCCGGCGATGCCGCCTTCGCTCCGCTGCTGAAGCAGGCGGAGGCCGGGGCCGCGAAGATCGAGGCGGAGCGCCGCGAGCAGGAAGCGCTGGCCCGGCAGGTCGCGTCGGCGAACGAGCTGGTCGTTCGTCAGGATTTCGCCGGCGCCAGCAAGGTGGTCCAGGCGATCCTGCAGGCGCACCCGAATCATCCGGCGGCCAAGACCCTGGAGCGCGACATCGCACGGGGCGTGGAGCTTCGCGCCAAGGCCGCCACCGCTGTCGAGCGCGCCCGCGCGCTCTTCGACGCCCAGCCCGGCGAGGCGATGGAGGTGCTCGAGCGCTTCACGCCAGCGCACGGCCTGGTCGACAGCGCGCTCGCCGAGATGCGCGAGCGGCATGCCGCGCGGGAACGCGACCGCCTCCGGCGCGAGCAGCAGGAACGGCGCCAGGCGCAGATCGCGGCGCTGACCGGGCGGGCAGGCGCCATCGTCCGCAACCGCGCCGTCCAGGCCGGCGCGGCGGCGTTGCTGGTGCTCGTCGTGGTGATCGCGTCGTGGAGCTCGATCTTCCCGCCGACACCGATCGAGCCCGGCGCGAATCCCGGCACCGCGCCCGTCACTCCGATTGGGTCGTCGACCGTCCCGACGCCGCCGGGCGGCGGTGCGACCGGCGGCGACAAAGTCGTACCGCCGACTGGCAACGGCGGCGTGGACCCGGCGATCGCGTCGCCGCCTGACGGCAACGGTCAGAAGCCGATCGCACCCGTGGACCCCGGCAACTCGACGCCGCCGCCGTCCACCGTGCGACCGTCCGGACCCATCACGCCGGTCACGCCGACCGGGACGTCGCCTGGAACGCCCGGCCCGCGCACGACGCCGCCGACCCCCGGCGGCACACAGGGTTCGAACCCCACCGGGCGACAGCCCTCGGTGTCGGAGCGCAGCGGCGGCCCTATCGTCGCCGTGCCGCCCAGCAACGGCACGCCCGCCCCCACGACGCCCGCTCCTGGCACAGGCCGCAACGATACGCGTCCAGCCGAGCCCGCCGAGCCACCGCGCGAGACCAAGGCCAACGCGCCGCCGCCTGGCGTCGATCACGTCGAACTCGCCCAACGTGAGATCAACGGGTGGATG
>JBDSLU010000342.1:0-3619 GCA_039916225.1 Vicinamibacteraceae bacterium | reverse complement strand
CGGCGACCTGTTCCGCATGTACTCGCGCTACGCCGAGCGGCAGGGCTGGCGGCTGGAGATCATGTCCGAGAGCGTCGGCGACGCCGGCGGCATCAAGGATGTCGTCGCGATGATCGAAGGCAAGCGGGTCTACAGTCGCCTGAAGTACGAGAGCGGCGTCCACCGTGTGCAGCGCGTGCCCGCGACCGAGGCCAGCGGACGCATCCACCCGTCGACGGCGACCGTCGCGGTGCTGCCCGAGGCGGAAGAGGTCGACATTCAGATCCAGGACAAGGATCTGCGCATCGACACGTTCTGCTCGAGCGGTCCGGGCGGCCAGAGCGTCAACACCACCTACTCGGCGGTCCGCATCACGCATCTGCCGACCGGGCTCGTCGTGTCGCAGCAGGACGAGAAGTCGCAGATCAAGAACCGGGCGAAGGCGCTCAAGGTCCTGCGCTCGCGTCTCTACGACATGGAGATGCAGAAGCAGCACGACGCCATCGCCAAGGATCGGCGCAGCCAGGTCGGCTCCGGCGATCGCTCGGAAAAGATCCGGACCTACAACTTCCGCGAGAGCCGGATCACCGATCACCGCATCAACTTCACGACGCACCAGCTGATGTCGGTGCTGGACGGCGAGCTGGGCGAGCTGATCGACGTCGTGACGTCGCACTACCAGGCGGAAGCGCTCAAGAACGCCTCGACCGACTCCGGCGATGGCGGCCGTCTAGCCGGCGTCGACTGACGGCGGCTGCGAGGCGACGAACGCCACCAGGGCCTGCTGCAACGCGGCCAGCTCCTGTTCGAGCAGGTCGGCGAGCTGCCCGGCCCGGACGAACTCGCCCGCCGTGGCGGCGTCCTCGATGGCGACCGAGAGCTGCCGGCTCGACGGACCCCCGGCCATCGCCGCGACGTTCTTCATCAGGTGGGCCTTGTCGGCCAGGAGCTTGGCGTTCTGGGCCGCGACGGCGCCGCGTATCGCCGCGAGCACTGCCGGGTATTCCTCGGCAAAGGTGTCGCGCAGCTCCTCGAGCATGTCGACGTGCGGGCCGACGGTCGCCAGCAGTTCGTCGCCGCTGAAACTCGGGTCGAGGCCCACGACCGGGACTCTACCGCCGCGACGGTCCGGTTTCAAGGCAGCCCCTGAATTCAGCGCCTGGCCGGGCGATTCAAGGCCGGTCGGGCGGCCGTCGATTTCTGGTGATGGAGCCGCGTCCGGGCGACGCCCCGCGGCCCTCGCCATGCAGGACACCGCCCCGCCTCGGATGACGCTTCGCACCCGCCTCGTGCTCGCCGGTTTCGCCGCCGTCGGGCTGCCGGTCGGAATCGTGCTGGCGTTCCAGGCAGCCGCGGGCACGTCCGGCCTGTCCACGACCATCGCCGTGGGCATCGGCGGCTGGCTCTCGGCCGGCGGCGTGCTGGCGCTGGTGATGCGCCATCTCGCCAGTCCGCTGGAACGGCAGGTGGCCGAGACCGCCGAGAAGGCCACCACGATGCGGGCCAGCCTCGAGCAGCAGGTCGCGGCGCGGACGGTCGAACTGTCGGAGGCGCGCGACCGCGCCGAGCGCGAGGCCCGCCTGAAGGGCGTCTTCCTGGCCGCGATGAGCCACGAGATTCGGACGCCCATGAACAGCATCGTGGGCATGGCCGAGCTGATGGCGGAGACGCCGCTCGACGGCGAACAGCGGGAGTACTGCGACACGATCCGGTCGTCGACCGACGCCCTGCTCGGCGTCATCAACGACATCCTCGACTTCTCGAAGATCGAGGCGCAGGGCGTCTCGCTCGAGGTTCTCGACTTCGATCTCCGCGTCGTCCTCGAAGACGCCGTGGAGCTGCTCGCCGTCAAGGCGGCCACCGCCGGCCTCGATCTCGCCGCCGTCATCGAGCCCGGCTTCGACGGGCGTCTCCGCGGCGATCCGTCGCGCCTGCGCCAGGTCGTGGTCAACCTGCTGGGCAACGCCGTCAAGTTCACGCCCCGAGGCAGCGTCGTGGTCCGGGTGTCGACGACGCCGCGCGATCACGTCCGCGTCGAGGTCGTGGACACCGGCATCGGCATGACCCCGGAGGGGCTCTCGCGGCTGTTCCGTCCGTTCGGCCAGGCCGAGGACTCGACGACGCGCACCTATGGCGGCACCGGGCTGGGCCTGACCATCTCCAAGCAGATCGTCGAGCGGATGGGCGGCACGATCGGCGTCGACAGCACACCCGGCCGCGGCAGCACCTTCTGGTTCGAGATCGCCTTGCCGCGCAGCACCGCGCTCGCCGCGCCGACGGGACTCGCCCGCCGCGTCGCCACCGCGTTGGTGCTGGAGCCACGCGACGAGAGCGCCGCGGCGATCCTGCGCCTGCTCAGCGAGCTCGGGGTCCGCGCCACGCGGGTGGCCACGGCCGGGGACGGCCTCGGCGCCCTCGATGCCCGGCCGGCCGGCTTCGCGGTGACCTTCGTCGGCGTCGACGCCATCGACGCGGCGCCGTTCGTCGACGCCGTCCAGCAGCACGCGGCCGGCGCCGCCACGGCGATCGTGGCAATGGTGCCGGCAGGACGCCGCGGCGGGGCGGATCTGGATCGCCTCGGCTCCGTGCATCGGCTGACGCGTCCGCTGCGACGGGCGCGGCTCGTCGAATGCCTGGACGCCGTGACCGCGGAGCGGCTGCCGGAGGCGCCGATCGCCGCGCCGCCGGCGGCGGCCGCACCCGCTGTGGTGATCACACCGGAGCCGGCGGCCAGGGCCCCGCGCATCCTGGTAGCGGACGACTACTTCGCCAACCAGCGGCTGGTGACGCGCCTCCTCGAGAAGCGCGGCTACATCGTCGAGGCCGTCGGCGATGGCCAGGCCGCCGTCGACGCCGTGCTGCAGCGGCGCTTCGACGTCGTCCTGATGGACTGCAACATGCCGGTCATGGACGGCTACGCCGCCACCGCGCAGATCCGCGCCCTCGAACAGGGCCGGCGGCGCATGCCGATCCTGGCGATGACGGCCAACGACTCGACCGAAGATCGTGACGCCTGCCGGCAGGCCGGGATGGACGACTACCTGGTCAAGCCGATCCAGGCCGTCATCGTCCTGGCGGCCATCGAGCGGTGGACGGCTGTCTCGCGCGAAAGCGCCGCCGCGCACCTCGAGCCCGCCAGGCCGGGAGGGTCGCGGTGACACACGACGTCGCCCGCCTGCAGCGCGAGCTGGCCGAGACCCGGCGCGAGCTCGAGCTCGCCACCCGCACGCGCACCGCGTTCCTGGCGGTGATGAGCCACGAGCTGAAGACGCCGATGAACGCCGTCTTCGGATCGGCGCGGCTGCTGCTCGAGACGACGTTGACGGCGCAGCAGCGCGAGCACGTCGCGACGACGCTCGCCGCCGGCGAGACCCTGCTGACGGTGGTCGAAGACGCGATCGACTACGCCGCGCTCGAGGGCAGTACCCTGACGCTGGCCGAGGCGCCGTTCGACCTGGCCGGTGTGATCGACGCGGCGATCCAGATCGATGCGACGCGCACCGAGGAAAAGGGCCTCGACCTGGCCGCCGTCATCGACCCGTCGCTGCCGGCCGCAGTCGTCGGCGACGCCGCGCGGGTCCGCCTGATCGTCCGCAAGCTGCTGGCCAACGCCATCACCTTCACCGACCGCGGCAGCGTC
>JBDSLU010000341.1:0-7058 GCA_039916225.1 Vicinamibacteraceae bacterium | reverse complement strand
GCCATGTCGGCGCGAAACACGCCGGTCGCGACCGGCAGGCCGGCCTGGCGCACGGCGGCGACCACGGCCTGGTAGAGCGCGTTGGCTGTCTCGGGTGGCGCCGCCTCGAGGTAGGACGGCCGGCGGCCACCGCGGCAGTCGCCGAGCAGCGTGAACTGCGAGACGAGGAGCACGCTCCCCTGCACGTCACCGACGGCGAGGTTCATCTTGCCCGCGTCGTCGGCGAAGACGCGGAGGCCGACGATCTTCGCGGCGATGGCCGCCGCATCGGCGGCCGTGTCGGTACGGGCGACGCCCAGGAGCACCAGCAGGCCGCGGCCAATCTCGCCGACGATCGCGTCGTCGACGCGGACGCGAGCGGACGTGACGCGCTGGAGGACGGCTCGCACGCGGGGCCGCTCAGCCGGCGACGATCGCCGGCGCGTCGAGTGCCGCGGCGCTGGCGTCGGCTCGCGCCTGGGCGCGCAACGCGGCCGGCGGGTTGAGGCGGCGGTCGAGGAGGTGGCGCGGCTGGACGTTGCCGAGCGCCTTCAGCACCGAACGCTTCAGGCCGGGGTGCTCGCGCTCGAGGTCGAACAGCAGCTTCTTCATCCGCTGCCGCTGCAGGCCGAGATCGCCGCAGACCGGGCAGCAGCAGCCGACCACCGGCAGACCGCGCTCGGCGGTGTAGGCCGCGACGTCCGATTCGGCGACGTAGGCGAGCGGCCGGACGACGACGTGGCGCTGGTCGTCCGAGACGAGACGCGCTGGCATCGCCTTGAGCGCCCCGGCGAAGAACAGGTTGAGCAGCAGCGTCTCGGCGAAGTCGTCGGCATGATGGCCGAGGGCGATCTTGGTCGCGCCAACGGTGTCGGCCATCCGGTAGAGCACGCCGCGGCGCAGGCGCGCGCACAGCGAGCACGGCGTGGCATTGGCGTCGAGCTTGTCGTCGATGACCTCGCCGATGTTGGTGTGCTCGATCACGCACTCCCACCCGCGCTCGGCGCAGGCCGCCGTGATCACGTCGTGCTTGTAGCCCTTGTAGCCGGAGTCGACGTTGACCGCGACCAACGTGAAATCGATCGGGGCGCGGACGCGCAGCTCGTCGAGGATCTGCAGCAGCGCCCAACTGTCCTTGCCGCCCGACAGGCCGACCATGACGCGGTCGCCGTCCTCGATCAGCAGGTGATCGACGATGGCCTTGGTCGTTTCCTTGGCGACGCGCGTCTCGAGCTCGGACCGGTAGGCCATCATTCACCTGCCGCCCTGCGGGCGGCGCCGCGGCGCGCCCAGCGCCGCGAATAGCAGCCGACCGCTCAGATGGGCGGCCCGCGGCCGCGCGTGAGAGCGCGGCCGGAACAATATTAGTCGTACAGGGGAATGAGGCGGACGAGGACGCCGAGGTATCGCTCGTCGGCGACCCCCGTCTGCGTCAGGCTCGGCGTGAAGCCCGTCGCCGACGTGACCGACACCGCGTAGACGTAACTCGTCGGCTGATCCAGGTGGGCACGGTACGGCAGGCCGGCCTCGGCCCGCACGGTCGTCACCGTCTCCCTGTGGGCGTCCAGGCGCAGCGTCTGGCTGTCGGCGCCGGTCGCGACGGTGACCACGTTCGACAGGTCACCGGTGCGGATCTCGACCCGGAGCTGTTTGAGTCGGTGCGGCGCGTAGAACTTGAAGGCTGCTCCGTCGGGCCCGTTCCGGAGCACCGCATCGGCGCCGGCGGTGCCCTCCGGCACTTCATGAACCGGCGCCCGCAGGAGCAGGTCGGCCCGCGACCCACCCTTCACCCAGAACCACTCGCCTTCCGGCGGAAAGGCGTTGTCGTCGAGGAAGTAGGCGGAGATGCGCGGCTCGCCGGCGAGCTGGACGCGGACCCGCTCGGGCGTCACGTTGATCGGCAGATCGTTCAGCAGGCTCTTCTCGATCGGCAGCCAGCGGAGCGGCCCGTGCTTGACGTGCTCGGCCGGGCGATAGCTCGTGTAGAACGGGTTCAGCACCAGCTTGGCGGTGAAGAGGCCGCCGATCGCGAGGCCGGCGATCGCCGGCAGTGCGCTGCGCAGTGGCGGCGTCACGAACAGCAGCAGCGGATAGAGGCCCATGAAGTAGCGGTTGCCGACCGGACCGCCGCCTCCCGAATAGGTGTACGGGATCCACAGCAGGAGCACCACGTTGGCGAAGACCGCGCTGGCCAGCGTGATCCACTGGAACCCGGGCCTCCCGCCGCGCCACGCCAGGAACAGCAGCACGCTCAGCACGCCGGGGAAGAAGTACGGCACCACCCCGCTGTGCCGGCCGAGCATGAAGTAGACGAGGTTGGCCGGGAACACCTCGACCAGGCTGTTGCGCGAGAGGATGATGTCCTCGAGCACGGTGTCGACGCCGCGCGTCAGCCCCATGGCGCCGCCGCCCGGCGCTTTTTGGGCTTGGGCGAGCGGGCTCGACGTCGGCGCGACGTCGGTCATGAAGGGGAAGCCTTTGGCTTCGTAGTAGGTCGATCGATCGCCGCCCTGGTAGTTCACCTCGCCGCTGATGGCGAGATTGAGGGCGAACAGGCCGCCGCAACTCACCACGAACACGAGGCTGGCGCCGAGCGTCGTCCGCCAGTCGCGCCGTAGCCCCGCGCCGGCGACGATCGGTACCGCCAGGGCGGCGTAAGGCGGCTTCGAGAAGGCGACGATGCCGATGATCGCCGCGCCGAGGAGCGGTCCGCCGGCGCCGCGGAGGAAGCGGCCCCACCATCCCGCGTCAGCCGGCGGCTCGGGACTGACCAGCCGGTAGAGGCCGCAGAAGAGCCCGAGCACGCCCATCGACAGGTTGAAGATCTCGGGCGTGATCCACACGAAGTAGACCGGCGCCGCCGAGGCGACGAAAAAGATCGCGGCGTAGGCCAGCGCCGGTGTCGCCTCACTGCGGGCCCGCAGGAACCGGTAGGCCGCGAGCAGGCTGAGAGACAGCAGGATGGCGTGCAGCACCAGGAATCCGCCGGTGCCGAACAGCCAGACGAACGGCGCCGCCGCCAGTGGATAGGCGAACGACTTGGCGAAGTAGAGGCGATCGGCGCGCGGATCCGGGCCGGACGCCAGCCGGATCCCCGGGAAGCTGCCGGTGCGCTCCAGCCATCGTGCTCGTCCCTTCTTCAGGAAGACGCCTTCGGGACCGGTCGGGAACTCCTGGTAGACGCGGGCCAGGTCGGCGCGCTCGAAGGCGAAGTCGCCGTCACCGGCCAGGCTGTGGCCGAGCGTGTAGTAGCTGGCTTCGTCGCTCTGGAAGCCGTAGGCGGCCTTCGGGAAGTCGACCGACAGCGCGAATCCGCTCAGCAGGAACGCGAGCAGCACGGCGACGACCACGCCGGGGTCGTGCCCGCCGCCGCTCGCCCACGCCGGTAGGGCAAGGCCGGCGAGCCGCGCCTTCAGCGCCTTCATCACGCGCGGCAGAACGCCAGCAGGTGCCATCCCAGCTTGCGCACCAGCGGGCGCGGCAGGGCGTTGAAGGTCCCGACGAAGCACGTGTTGAACGCGACGCCCTTCCAGCCGCCGTGCAACCGCGACTTCACCGGAAAGCGCTCGGCGACGATCTCGACCTCGCGGAAGCCCTGGAGCAACGACTCGAACTCGCCCCACGTGTACTTCTTCAGCACCGGCGCGTCCTCATGTTCGAGGCCGACTTTCATGACCGACGACAGCGCGTTCAGCCACGAGCGCCGGTTGTAGACCTGGAAGATGGCCAGGCCGCCGGGCTTCAGCACGCGCCGGGTCTCGGCCACCAGCTTCCGATCGTCGGCGGTGTACTGCACGACGCCGTGCGCGTAAACCAGATCGAACGATGCGTCGGCGAACGGCAACGCCTCGCCGTTGGCGACGCGCAGGTCCGCCGGCAGGCCCTGCTGTGCGAAGTTGGCGGTGGCCAGCGCGATCGCCGACTCCGCCAGGTCGACGCCGGTGACCCGGGCGCCGCCGCGGGCGAACCGCACCAGGTCGGTGCCGGCGCCGCAGCCGACCTCGAGGACGTCCTTCCCGGCCATGCCGTCGAAGGGCACGAGACGCGGCAGATGGTGTAGCTTCTCGAAGTGGTATTGGTCGAGGTCGGCGAAGAAGCCCGGCGTACCCACCGCGTGGCTGGTGATCTCGAGATCGTGGATGTGCGTGTTCCAGTAGGCGCGCACGCGCTCGATGAGCGAATCAGTCACAGCCGCTCATTCTATCCGCCTGCGCCGACCTACTTGCGGGGGATTTGGATTTCCATCGAGTCGAACGGGCGCGGCTTCGCCACGACGGGGCGCCGCGCCCGGCCGCCGTCGAGGAACGAGAGGTCGGCCTGCAGTATTCCTTGCCGCCGCGTCTTGCGCGAGGTCTCGTGGAGCAGCGCGTAGAGGCGCTCCATCTTGCGCACGAAGGCGGCGATGTCGTAGCCGCGGCCAGCCGCGCGGGCGGCCTGCGCCTTGGCGTCGCGCTCCTGCGGATGGTCGATGGCGTGGACGATCGCCCGGGCCAGCGCCGACGGGTCGTGCTTGGGCACGACCCACGCGGTGACGCCGTCCTCGAGGATGTCGAGGAGCCCGTCGGCATCAGTGGACACGATCGGCTTGCCCGCCGCCAGCGCCTCGAACGCGGTCAGCGGCGTGCCCTCCCAGAGCGACGGGAACACGCTCAGGTCGAACGCCGACAGCACCGCCGCGGTGTCCTTGTGGAAGCCGTGGAAGCGGAACCGATCGCCGAGGCCGAGCGCGTGCGCCTGGGCCTTTAGGTCGTCGAGCAGCGGGCCCTCGCCGACCAGCACGAACCGCGCCTGCGGCCGGGCGGCGACGACGTCGCGGGCGGCGGCGATCAGGAATTCGTTGCCCTTGGAGTCGTGCAGCCGCGTCACGGTACCGACCGCGAAGTCGTCCGGCGACAGGCCGAGCTCCTGCCGCGTCGCGGCGATGTCGGCGGCGCTGCGGACCTGGCTGAACTCCTCGAGCGGCGCGCCGAGGTAGACGACCTTGACGCGTTCAGGGGCCACCTTGCGCGGGCCGCTCACGAAGTCGGCGGTCGACTCCGAGACGGCCAGGGCGATGTCGGTGGTCCCGGCCAGCACCCGATCGGCCACCTGCTGGAACCACGGCGTCGTCGTCAGGTTGGCGTGCTCGTGCAACACGACGGGGAGCCGGGTGAATTTGGCGGCCACGCGACCGAACGTCGTCGCACCGTAGCCGTGCAGGTGCAGCACGTCGATCTTCCGGCGATCGATCTCCTTCATCAGATCGGTCAGCGTCGCCGGATCGAACTTGCCGCGCTGGAGATAGGTGATGTCGACGCCGAGCGCGTCGAGTGTCTCCTCCGAGAGATCGCGTCGGCGCAAACTGATCAGCGCCGGCTTGACCAGCGCCGGATCGAAGCGCGGCAGCATCCAGGCAAAGAGGCGCTTCACGCCGTGCATGCGCGAGCCCTCCCAGCCGAGGTGATCGCAGACGTGCAGGACCTTGAGGGGCCGGTCGCTCATCCCTCGGCTCCGGTCCGCGCTGCGGCGCGCTCGCCGCGAGTCCCGATGATCCGGGCCGGGACGCCCGCGGCGATCGCTCCAGGCGGGACCGCCTCGCGCACCACCGCGCCGGATCCGACGATGGCGTGATCGCCGATGGTCACGCCATCCAGGATCTTGGCGCCGGCGCCGAGCCAGACGCCCTCGCCAAGCGTGATGCCCTGCGAGACACGCCCCTGCTCGATCACCGGCCGCGACGGATCGTCCATGTCGTGGGTGCCGGCGCCGAGATAACAGTAGGCGGCGACCAGTGTCTGCGGCCCGAGGGTGACCCGGCTGGCCGAGAAGATCTCGCAGTTGAAGCCGATGTTGGCGCCGTCGCCAAGGATGATGTCGCCGCTCTTGCACGACAGGATCGTGTTGCGGCCGACGAACACGCCGCTGCCGATGGTGATCCCCTCGTGTCCGTCGCCCTTGGCGTCGAGCAGGCAGTGATCGTCGATGACCACGTCGTCGCCGATGCGGATGCGGTGCGGATGGCGCAGGGTGACGTGCTGGCCGAAGACGACGCCGCGGCCGCAGGCGCCGAGCAGCCACGGATACATGGTCTTGCGCAGGCCGAGGCCGAGCGCGCCGGGCACCCACTGGGCGATCAGGTTGATCAACTCGTAGGCGAGCAGCGCACCCCAGCCCGGTCGGCCGACCACCAGCCGCTGATACTTCTCGCGCGCGCCGACCTTGGCGTCGAACAGCTGCGCTTGCGCGGCTTCGACCTGGCGCGTCCCGCTCACAGCCATCCGGCCTCGCGATACCAGGCCAGCGTCCGGCCGATACCGTCGCGCAGGCCGACGCGCGGCGCGTAGCCGATGTCGGCCGCGGCCAGCGACGAGTCGAAGGCCCGGCTCTTGGTGAAGAAGTCGACCCGGCGCCGGTAGATCGGCGGCTCGATACCGAGCGGACGGCACAGCATCTCGCACGCCGCGCCGGCCACCCAGAACGGCCACACCGGCAAGCGCAGCGACGGCGGTTTCACGCCGGCGACGTCGGCCGTGATCGCGACCAGCTCGTTCAGGGTGGTGACCTCGGGCCCCGACAGGATGTAGGTGTGCCCCGCGGCGGCCGGGTGCGTCCCGCACAGGCGGAACCCGTCCACGAGGTCGTCGATGTAGGTCAGATGGTACCAGATGTCGCCGCGGCCCAGGACCACGAAGCGGCGGCGGGCGACGCCGCGAAACAGCTTGAGCAGGCGCCGATCACCAGGCCCGTAGATG
Organism: Vicinamibacteraceae bacterium; assembly: GCA_039916225.1. Taxonomy (GTDB): domain Bacteria; phylum Acidobacteriota; class Vicinamibacteria; order Vicinamibacterales; family Vicinamibacteraceae; genus JBDSLU01. The sequence continues at coordinate 348 of JBDSLU010000341.1, read as the reverse complement.
CCCGTTGGCCGGACGATGACGAGGTCGATGCCGGCCTCGGTCGCCGCGCCGCGCGCCAGCCGCTCGCCTTCGAGCTTGCTCTGCTGGTAGACGTCGCCGGGCCGCAGCGGCGCATCCTCGTCGGCCGGTGGCCGCTCGATGTCGCCGTGGACGCCGACCGTGCTGCAGTGCACGACGCGCGTCACCCCGGCCGCGCCGGCCCGCTCGATCAGCGCGCCGACGGCGGTGGCGTTCACCGCGAAGTAGACCGCGTCGTCGAGCGACGCCGTGCGATAGAGCGCGGCGATGTTGTAGACGACGTCGACGCCCCGTACGGCGCGGCCGAGCGCGTCGCCATCGGTCAGGTCG
>JBDSLU010000340.1:0-4456 GCA_039916225.1 Vicinamibacteraceae bacterium | reverse complement strand
GAGCGCGGCCTTCCGCCAGCGCTGGCGGGTCATGGATCCATCGTATCCGAGGCGGCTGTGCAGTTCGTCAGTCGCTGGGAACCGTTGGTCAAATCGAAGGCAGGAGCGCGCTCGAGCTGCGTAGCCTGAGACCGCCATGCCAGCCTCCACCACCCGCACTGTCGGGCCGCCGCTCGCCGTCGTTGCCGGCGGCCTGGCGGCAGGCGTCATCGATATTACCTACGCCTGCACGTTCTGGGCGGTCAAGGCCGGGGTCCGCCCGACGCGGATCTTCCAGTCGGTGGCCGCGGGCCTGCTCGGCCGGCCGGCGGCGGTTGCCGGCGGCGCCTCGACGGCGTCGCTCGGCTTGGCCCTGCACTTCTTCATCGCCCTGACGGTCGCGGTCGTCTACTACACGGGGGCGCGCTACGCCGAAGCGCTCTGGCGACGGCCGTGGACCTTCGGCTCGCTCTACGGCGTCGCGGTCTTCGGCGTCATGCACTACATCGTGGTGCCGCTGTCGGCGGCCGGGGGCGGCGGCGTGGCGCCCTTCGATCTGCTGTGGGACGGTCTGTCCCTGGTGGTGCACGCCTTCGGCATCGGCGTCCCGGTCGCCCTCGGCGCGCGCGCCGCCCTGCGCGGTCGGAACGACGCTCGGCCGGCCGTCAGCTCGCCCTCTGCCGCGCGAGCCTGAGCAGCGCCCGGCCTTAAGCGGGCGCTCTCGCGCACCGCCCGGAGTGTCCGGCGGTAGACTGTCGGTCGTGGACGCGACGCGTCAAGCGGCGGACCGGTTTCGCACTGTCCTCGATCTCTTCGAGACGGGAGTCCGCTTGCGCCGCGAAGCGTTGCGTCGCGCGCATCCAGACGCCACTCCAGCCCGGCTCGACGAAATGGTTGCCGAGTGGCTGCGCGATCGGCCCGGAGCCAGGGAGGGCGACGGCCCTCCGCGGTTGTCGTGACACGCCCGTCAGAGCCTTCGCTTCTGCTCGATGCCTTGCGGCGGGCGGGCGACGAGCTCGATCGCCGACAATTGCCGTGGGCCCTCGTCGGTGGCCTCGCCGCTTCGATCCGAGCAGAACCTCGATTCACCCGGGACGTCGACCTGGCCGTCGCTGTGCCTGACGACGCGGCTGCCGAAGCCTTGGTCGCCGACTTGGGGGCTGCGGGGTATCGCCTGGAGGCGACGTTGGAACAGGACGCGCTCAGCCGGCTGGCGACTGTGCGCCTCGTCCCTCCGGGCTCCAGCGCCGCCGGCGTCGTGCTCGACCTGCTGTTTGCCTCCTCGGGGCTCGAGCCAGATGTGTGTCAGGCGGCCGAGCGACTGGAGGTCGTGCCCGGCGTCGTCGTGCCGGTTGCGCGTGCGGGGCACCTGGTGGCGATGAAGCTGTTGTCGCGCGCCGATCATCGGTTGCAGGACGAGATTGACCTCAGAAATCTGGCGGCCGTGCTGACGACAGAGGATATTGAGCTGGCCCGGCGTGGCGTCGCGCGGATCGAGGCCATCGGCGCCAACCGGGGACGCGCACTGGTCGCGGAACTCGAGCGCTACCTGGCCGCATCGGCGACGGGGCCACGAGGATGAGGGAACGCCGTCGAGACGGCGGCACCGCCGCGTGGTGCGCCGTGTTCGCGGCGCTGGCCGCGGCCGTCACGACCCTGCACAGCCAAGCCGTCGCTCCACCACGGTTCGCGTTCACCGACATCGCCGCGCGGGCCGGCGTCACCGCCCGCAACGTCCACGGCGGTGAGCGCGCCAACCGCTATCTGCTCGAGACGACCGGCTCCGGGGCCGCCACGTTCGACTACGACGGCGACGGCTGGACGGATATCTTCCTTGTCAACGGGTCGACGATCGCGGGCTTCCCGCAGGGCGCGGCGCCGACCAGCCATCTCTATCGCAACCGGCGCGATGGTACGTTCGAGGACGTCTCGCAGGCGTCGGGGCTGGCTCTCGCCGGCTGGGGCCAAGGCGCCTGCGCCGGCGACTACGACAACGACGGCGACGAGGACCTGTTCGTCACGTTCTGGGGCCGCGATCGGCTGATGCGCAACCGCGGTGACGGCACCTTCGAGCAGGCGTCGCAGGCGGCCGGCATCGAGTCGGTTCGGACGCGATGGGGGACCGGCTGCGCCTTCCTCGATTACGACCGCGACGGCCAGCTCGATCTGTTCGTCGCCAACTACATCGACTTCGACATGGCCACCGCGCCGGTCCCGGAGTCTGGCCTGTGCCGCTACAAGGGCCTGTCCGTGGCCTGCGGCCCGCCCGGGCTCCCCGGGGCCAAAAACGTGCTCTACCGCAATGTCGGTGCCGGGCGGTTCGCCGACGTGTCCGTCGCGTCAGGCATCACGGCGGCCAGCGGCACCTACGGTCTCGGCGTCAGCACGCTCGACTTCGACGACGACGGTTGGGTCGACCTCTACGTCGCCAACGACTCGAGCCCGAGCGCGCTCTATCGCAACAACCGGAACGGCACGTTCACGGACATCGCCCTCCAGGCCGGATGCGCCTACAGCCAGGACGGCCGCCCGCAGGCCGGGATGGGCGTCGCCGTCGGCGACTACGACCGCGACGGGCGCGTCGACATCTTCAAGACCAACTTCGCCGGCGACACGTCGACGCTCTACGCCAACACCGGCACCGGTCTCTGTGACGATCGCACCTACGCTGGAGGCATCGGACGCAACACGCGCTGGCTGGGCTGGGGCGTCGCCTTCGTCGACCTCGATCTCGACGGCTGGCTCGACCTGTTCCTGGTCAACGGCCACGTCTATCCGGAAGTCGAACAAGTGAAGACCGAGGCCGGCTACCGGCAGCCGAAGGTCGTCTACCGCAATCGCGGCGACGGCCGCTTCGACGACGTGTCGGCGGCGCTCGGAGCGCCGGTGACGATCCCGCGCGCGTCGCGCGGCGCGGCCTTCGCCGACCTCGACAACGATGGCGACGTCGACGTCGTCGTCAACAACATGCACGACGTGCCCGAGCTGTATCGACTCGATCGCACCGAGCCCGGACACTGGCTGATCCTGCGCCTGCGCGGTGTCCAGTCGAACCGCAGCGCGATCGGGGCCCGCGTCCGTCTGACGGCGGGCGGCGTCACGCAGGTCGGCGAGGTCCGCGGTGGCGGCAGCTACTTCTCGCAGAACGATCTGCGCGTCCACTTCGGATTGGCCGCGGCCGGCCAAGCCGATCGGATCGTCGTGCGCTGGCCGAACGGCCGCGAGGAGACCTGGCGCGCCGTCGAGGCTGACCGGATCCTCACGCTGAGCGAGGGCTCGGCGCCCGAATAGCGTGGCGTCCGGTTCGGCCGGCGGCAAGCCCGTCAGCGCGGGCCGAGCGTGCGGACGTGCAGGAACACGCTGTCGTAGAGCGGGGCATTGGCGCCCGTCACGGTGGCGATCACGGCGTGGCGTGCCTGCTGCAACGGCAGGCCCAGGGCGGCACTGAACTCGCCGAGCACCGGCCGCTGTTCGTTGTGCAGGAAGGCGCCGCCTGGCAACAGCATCGCGCTGATGTTGGCGAGCGCCAGCGCCAGCTGGGGATCGTCGAAATACGGCAGGATGTTGGTCGCGATGATCAGGTCGAAGCGCTCGCCGGGCAGACGCTCGGTGACGATGTCGAGCGCCGCCGCGTGAAGCGATCGCGCCGACCGCGCCGCGACCGATACGATCTTGCCGCGTTCGCCGTTGCCGAGGTCACGGGCCGCGCCCGGCGGCAACTCGGCCAGCGCCGCCCCGAATCGATCGACGTACTCGACGTAGTCGGGTGACAGCGTCAGCGTTGGGCCCTGGCGCAGGCTGGTCGCGACGCGGAGCAGCGGCGGATGCTCGCGGGAGCGCCGCAGGTGCGCGACCACGCGCGGGTTGATGTCGGCGGCGACGACCTCCAGATCGTCGGCGCGTCCCAGCCCCAGCGACAGCACGGCATCGAGGACAGCCCACGGCTGATAGCTCTCCGGGGCGGCCGCTTCGTCGAGGGCGGTGCGAGGCGCCAGGTCGAGACCCGGGCCGATGATGAGCACCCGCCGGAGCCGGCGCGCGGGATCGAGCGCCTTGAGCACGCCGAGTCCCAGGTGGACGACGTAGCCCGCCTCGACGGCGGTGTCGGTGCTGAGGCCGCGACGGCGGTACAGCTCGGCGACCGCCGCGGCGGGGGAGGCGTCCTTCTGGGCGACGAACTCTTTCTGGTAGTCGAAGGCCATCACCCGCAGGTACTCGGCTGCGATGCCGGCGGCGCGTCTGTCCGGGTCGGGGAACGCCGCGTCGAGCAGCGCGCCGAAGTAGACGAGCCGCGCATGGCCGCGCGGTGCGCCGACGGCCCGCAGCAACGCCTCGATCCGGCTGGCCACGTCCCTGGGCACCGGCGGGTCGGCCCGTCGATCGCCGCGTAAGAACGCGGCGCGCCGGACCGGCGCCAGGCTCTCGACCAGGCTCCGGGCGCTCAGGGCCGGCTCGATGCGCGGTTCCGCCGTGATGC
>JBDSLU010000339.1:0-7787 GCA_039916225.1 Vicinamibacteraceae bacterium | reverse complement strand
GGCAGCCGGCGCCTTGGCCAGTGGCGGCGGTACCGGTGGTGGCGCCGGTGGCGCGACCGGCCGGGCCAATGGCGGCGGGGCCGGCGGAGCAGGCGGCGGCGTCGTCGGACGCGCCGATGGCGGCGCTGCCACCGGAATCTGGGCGGCCGCAGGCGGAGCGGCCGGGCGCGCCGACGCCGGCGCACCGTCGACAACCACTTCGAGCACGATCGCGCGGCCCAGCCGGACGCGCTCGCCCGGCTGCAGGACGCGGTTCTTCACCGCCTCGGTGCCGACCCAGACGCCGCCGGCGCTATCCAGATCGACGATGCGCAGGCCGTCCGGCGTCCGCTCGATCCGCGCGTGCCGGCGCGAGACGTCCTTCTCGCCGACGATGATGTCGCACGTCTCCGAGCGGCCGAGCGTGGCCAGGTCGGCGGTCACGGTGTAGGTGTGGCCGACCGGGACGCTGGCGCTGCCTTCGACGACGCGAAGCGCGAGGCCTCCGGGACGCGCCGGCGCGTCCGCCGGCCGCGTGGTGCCACGGGCGGTCGGGCCGACGGGTGCCAACGACGGCACTTCGCCGGGGCCCGAGCGGACCTCGAACACGGTGGCGCCGATGCGGAACTGCTGTCCAGGCGTGACCTGGCGATCGGAGATGCGCTCGGCGCCCATCCACACGCCGTTGCCGGATCCCAGGTCGCGGACGCGGACGCCGTCCTCGGCCGGTTCGAGCGAGGCATGCTGGCGCGACACGCTGCGGTCGTCGAGCCACAAGCCGGCGGTCCGCTCGCGCCCGACGGTAACGGCCGCCTCGAGGCGGATCTCGTCGCCCGGCTTGAGCGATTCCGAGGCGACGATGCGCAGGACGAAGGCGCGAACTGAAGAAGCAGGCATCTGAATCGGACAGGGTTACTGGTGACCGACGAGGTGCTTGTACGGGCCTTCGATGTCTTTCATCTCGTCGTGCGTGCCGCGCTGGACGATCTCGCCGCGCTCCATGACGATGATCTCGTCGCTGTCGCGGATGGTGCTGAGCCGGTGCGCGATGATGATCGTGGTGCAGCCACGGCGGCGCATGCTTTCGTCGATCATCATCTCGGTGGTCGGGTCGAGCGCGCTCGTCGCTTCGTCCATGACGACGATGGTCGGCTCGCCGACCAGGGCCCGGGCGATCTCGAGGCGCTGGCACTGGCCGCCGCTGAAGTTGCCGCCGCCTTCCTGGATGCGCGACTGGTAGCCGCCCTCGCGGGCCGCGACGACCTCGTCGATGGCGGCGTCACGGGCCGCCTGGACGACGCGCGGCCCGGAAATCGTCGGGTCCCACATCGTGACGTTCTCCGTGACCGAGCCGCCGAACAGGAACACTTCCTGGTCGACTACCGCCATCGAGTTGACGATCAGGTCGCGCGGCAGATTCTGCCGCGGCACGTCGTCGAACAGGATCTCGCCACCCCACGGCTCGTAGAGGCCGGAGACGATCTTGGCGACGGTCGACTTGCCGCTGCCGCTGGCGCCGATCAGCGCGACGCGCCGGCCCGGCTCGACGACCAGGTTGAAGTCGGAGATGAGGGGCTTGTCGAGCGGGCTGTAGCCGAAGGTGATGTTGCGCAGCTCGACCCGGCCAGACAGCTTGACGCGGGCCTGTGGCGGACGGGTGACGACCGGTGCGGCGGCGATCGGCTTGCCGTCCGCGCCGACGGCCCCGACGGCCGCGCCGTCCTTGCCAGCCTCGCCCGCTGCTGCTTCCCGGTACTGCGCGTCGGCGGGGTAGCGCAGCACGTCGTCCAGGCGGTTCATGTCGGCCTGGAGCTCCTGCAGCGACGAGCTGAAGTTGACGAAGCTGGCGAGCGGGCGGGTGAAGCTGCCGAGCAGCGTCTGGTAGGCGACCAGCATGCCGACGGTGAACTCGCCGCGCATCACCTTCATGCCCCCGAGCACCAGCACCGCGGCCGTGGTCGCGGTCTGGACGAACGGCGGCACCGCGCCGCCGATCTGGCCGAGCACGCCGAGCTGCTGCGTGGTGTTGATCGACTTGGCGTAGTAGCCGGCCCAGCGGCCGAAGAACTCGCCCTCGGATCCGGTCGCCTTGAGGGTCTCGATCATCTTGAGACCGTTCATCGCCGTGCCCTGCAGCTTGCCGAGATCCTGCTTGAGGCGCCGGCTGGCGTCGGTCCGGGCCCGGCTCGCCGCCTTGACCGCGGCGATGTTGAACGCCGACAGCAGCAGCACCGCGAAGGTCAGCTTGGCGTCGTAGAGGAACATCAGCGTCGCGTAGAAGATCGTCAGGACGCTGTCGATGACGGTCGTCGCCAGCCGGCCGCCGATGATCTTGGCGACGTCGTCGTTGATCTGGACGCGCGACCCGATCTCGCCGGCGAAGCGCTGGCCGAAGTAGGCGGCCGGCAACCGCAGGATGTGGTTGAAGAAGCGGCTCGACGTGCCGAGCGCCAGCTTGGTCTCGAGCCGCAGCAGGTAGTAGCGCTGCAGCCACGTCAGGATCGCCTGGATGCCGATGGTGGCGGCCATGAACCACAGCAGCGGCCGGACGATCCACTCCTGGCTGCCGACCAGGAAGTCATCGATGAAGATGCGCGTGAAGGTCGGGATGACGAGACCGGGGATGACCAGCAGCAGGCCGCAGATCATCACGTAGAAGAGCGCCCCTTCCGACCCGACGAGGCGCCGGCGCAGCGCCGGCAGCATGTTCGGAGCCTGGCCGCCCTTCTTGAACTCGGCGCCCTTGGCGAAGGTCAGGACGACGCCCGAGTAGGAGCCGTCCAGCTCCGCCATCGAGATCTCGCGCGGGCCCTGCGCCGGATCGTTCAGGAAGGCCTTGCCCTTGCCGAAGCCTTCCAGCACCACGAAGTGGTTGAAGTTCCAGAACAGGATGACCGGGAAGGGCAGCGTGTAGAGCTTCTCGATTTCCTCGTATTTGTAGCCCTTGGCGTCGAGGCCGTACTTGCGTGCGGCGCGCAGCACGTTGCTGGCCTTGCTGCCGTCGCGCGATACGCCGCACTCGTGGCGCAGCTCCTCGAGCGCCACCCACCGGCCGAAGTAGGCCAGGATCTTGGCGAGCGCCGCGGCGCCGCACTCGACGGCCTCCATCTGCAGGATGGTCGGCGTCTTGACGCGCTTCCGGGGCGGCGGCGGCAGGGGCTTGGGCTTTTCGGCCTCGACGACGGCGTCGTCCGACATGTCTCGTTCTCGGCTGTCTCGTGCTCGGATCGGAGGCTCAGGCGACGCCGAAGGTCTTGCGCAGGAACGGCATCACCATCGTGATCGGCGCCTTGCGGGCGACCACGATGTTGATCGACACGAGGGTGTTGCCGCCGATCTTGGTCGGTGGTCCGCCGGACGTCGACCACTCGAAGCCGCTCGGCGTCGAATCTTTGACCTTCAGCGCCGCCCGGACCTCGAGGACGGTTCCCTGCGCGGTCAGCTTCTTGGTCACCGACTCGTTGCGCATGCGCGACATGATGTATGCGTCGGTGGCGGCGAATTCGCCGCGCTCCGACACGTTGGCGATCATGAAGCCGTACTCCTCGCGCCTCACGTCGGTCGGCGAGACCTCGGCGGGCATGCCCGCCGTGATGCGGCGGCCGACGGAGGCGTCGACGAAGGCGATGACCTGGACGGTGGCCGTCGCGTCCTCGAGCGTCGCCACGACGTCGTTCTGGGCGACGGTGTCGCCGATGTTCTTGCGGACTTCGATGACCCGCCCGGCGACGCTGCTGGTCAGCGACTCCTGCGAGCCGACCCGGGCCACGACGCGCGCCAGTTCGGCACGGGCGATGTTGATTTGCGTCTCCAGCCCGGCGCCGCCGGAGCGCGCCGAACGGGCCCGGTTCTCTTCCGCCGCGATCTGGCCGTTGAGGCTGGTGATCTGCGACTGGGCGGCGCTGACCTGGCTGCGCGCGCCTTCCATGCGCTGCGCCGTGATCCCGCCGTCCTTGAAGAGCGGCTCGAGGCGGGCCACTTCGCCCTGGGCCCGCTGCAGGTCGAGGCGCTTGAGATCGAGGTCGCCGCGCAGCCGGGCAATCTGCGACTGTGCTGCGGCGACGGTCTGATCGGAATCCATCGAGCTGCTCGCGCGCTGGTTCTCGAGCTGCTGGACCTTGGTCCGGGCGACGTTGACCTCTTCGTTGTTGCCGGCCGCCGAGATCGTGCCGAGGACCTGCCCGACGGTGATCGTCTGGCCTTCCTTCAGGTCGAGGCTGGACAGCGTGCCGGACCCGGTCGAGCGGATTTCCTTGTTGGCGCCGCCGCGCAGCAGCACGCCCTCGCCGTTGATGCGCTCGGGAATGGAGCCGAAGATGCTCCAGAAGATGGCGCCGATGAGGATGCCGGCGACCGTCGTGAGGGCCAGCCATCCCATCGGGGAGGTGACTTGCATGAGGACGTCGAGGCGTTCGGGGGACGCCAGCTTGTCGAGCGCGGCCTTCCGGAAGAGGGGATTTTCAGACATGGTCGCCGCCTGTTGGAACGACTGTGAACGTCGACACCGACGACGGTGCCGTGACGAGTTCGACGCCGACGCGGCCGGCCGTGACCGGCCGCGTCCCCTTGCCCGGACGCCTCAGCGCACGACGAATTCGGTCGGCAGGAAGCGAAGCGATTCGCTGGCGTCGCCCAGGCCCGAGAACGTCACGAGCTGGCCGGCTTCGAACCGCAGCCGCGCCAGCGTGCTCAGGTACACCTGCTGCTGCCGCAGCAGCTCGGTCTGGTCGCCGAGCAGTTCTTCTTCCGTCGTCAGCGTGTCGATCAGCGTCGCTTCGCCGGCCCGCAGCTGGCTGAGCGCGCCGTCAAAGGTGGTCTGCGTCCGGTCGACGGCTTCACGGGCGCGCAACACGCCCTCGGCCGCCGCGCGCAGCGTCTGCACCACGCCGGTGATGTTGTCGCCGATCAGGCGCGTCCGATCGCGATACTGGATCTCCGACGAACGCAGCGTCGCCTGCGCCTGCGCCAGACGGCCCTTGGCGGCGTTGTTGCCGATCGGCAGCTCGAAGGAAATGGAGGCCGTCACGAACGGCTCCCAGCGACCGCTCAGCCCGCGCCAGTAGCCCTTGGGCGAGTAGAAGCGGTGCGTCTCGTCGAACTCGGTCGGCGGATTCAGCTCGCTGAAGATCGGGTTGCGCTCGTCGGGCAGGAAGCGGAAGTTCTCGCCCTCGTAGGCCTGCGCGATGCCGCCGCTCAGATTGACGTCGTAGACGCGACGCGTGTCGGCGCGCGCGCCCGCGGCGAGCTCGGCCGATGCACGGCGGGCCTCGTCGAGCGCCAGCCGGTCGCGCCGCGACTCCATCGCCGAGGCGATGAGCGCCGTCACGGCCTGCTGATCGACGCGAACGTCGGCGAAGCGATCGGACGCCGCCGGCGCCTCGGCCAGGCTGCTCACGTCGATGCCCATGGCTTCGGCGAGGCTCATGCGCGCGTCGACGAGCTCGGCCTGCGCACCGGCGACCGACGACGCCACGACCGCCGAACGCGCCTGGGCGCGGAAGCTTTCGACGCGGGCGGCTTCACCACCGCGGACGCGCTGATCGATCAGGCCGACGAGCGACGTCTGCCGCTCGGCCGACGACTGGGCCAGCTTCAGGTTGTCCTGCGCCGCGATCAGGCGGATGTAGGCGAGCAGCGTCCGGTAGACCTCCTCGGTCGCGATCTGGCGGGACTGCTCCTGGCGTGCCCGGACCGTGAACAGCGAGGCGCGTTCCTGCGCCGCGACGCTGACGCTGCCGCGGCCGCGACCGAGCGGCATCACCAGCCCGAACGTCAGGCTGGACGGGAAGCGCGGCGGGAAGCCGGCGCCGCCGAACGTCGGATCGAGGGTCTTGTCGCGGAAGTTGTTCTCTTCGCTCTCGAGCAGCAGCTCGACGCTGGCCGACATGCCATTGCGCAGCGGCTTGTTGAGCGCGGTGCGCAGGCTGACGTGGCGGGTGAACTGATCCGTCGGCATCGGGCCCAGGCGCTCGAGCGCCAGGCGCGCGCGGGCCGCGACCGCTTCGCTGATCTCGGCGAGCAGGCGGACCGCTTCCTTCGGCGCTTCGACGCCGCTCAACAGCACGCCTTCCAAACCGAACGGCCGGCCCTGGTCGATCTTCACGAGTCGCCCATAGCTGAGGTCGAACAGGATGGCGTCGAGCGGATCCTGGCCGAAGGAGCCGTTGCAGAACCCGCGAAGGTCGACGCCCAGGGACCGCTCCAGGTCGGCGATGACGAACGGGAACTGATCCTGGTTGATGCCAAGCGCCGCCACCTCCGATCGGTCGAGACCGTCGAGCGTGACGGCGTCCGTCGCGAAGTCGAAGCTGAAGTTCAGCGGACACCTGGGCAGGGGCGGTGCGTTGTCGGGGTCGGAGCTCGTCAACGTGGCCAGAATGTCTCGCAGCTGCAGGTTGGCGGCGGTGAAGCCCAGGTGCAGCTGCTTCATCAGCGTCCGGTTGTTCAACTGCTGCTTCAGGAAGCCCGGCGCGACCGGCTGCTGGGTGTAGTCGGCACCAGGCGCGAACGTGAACGTCGTGTCGAACAGGCCGTTGGCCTGCTGCACCTGGGCGCGAGCGGTGAGTGTGTCCTGCGCCGCCAGCGCCAGGCGCGGCTGGTACTTGAGCACCAGATCGATCGCCTGCGACAGCGTGATCTGCGGCCCCGGGGCCTTGCCGCCCAGGAACGGACGCGCGGCGATCGCGTCGGCGCCGATGGCGCCGGTGACCGCCGGCAGCGCCACGGGCGGCGCCGTCTGCGCCGGCTGCAGGCCGGGACGCGGCTGGCCGCTGGTCGGATCGACGGTGCCTGGCGGCGGCGTGCTGGTGGCCGGCGGCAGCGTCCGCGTTGGCGTGGCCGGCGGCGTCGTCGGCTGCGGGCGCGCCGGCTGCGGCCGCGTGGTCGTCGGTGGAGCGGGCTGCCGCGGTGTGGCCTGGGCGCCCGCGATCGCGGGCACCAGCGCCAGGCTCACCGCGGCCGCGACCGCGAGGTGAGTCGGCGTCATCGAGTCCTCCCCGCCGCCGTCGGCAGCGAGACCAGCGTCGGGGCGCTGACGGTGGCGTTGGTGACCAGCGTGCCGCTTTCGAAGCGGAGCTGGGCGAGCAGGTTGGCGACGGCCTGCTGCGCCGCAATGGTCGAGAGGTCGGTCTCGGTCGCCTGCTGCTCGGTCTGGATCGTGTTGATCAGCGTCGCTTCACCGGCGCGGAAGCGCCCCAGCTCCGAGGTGATCGTCTGGTCGTAGTACTGCGACGCCGCCTGGGTCTGCTTGAGGCGACCGATCGTCTCGATCAGCGCCGTCGCGGTGCGGGCCACGTTGAGGCGGACCTGCCGGCGCAGATCTGCGGTCTCGATGGCACGGGTGCGGCGTTCGGCCTCGCGCGCCGCCAGGCGGCCCTTGGCGCTGTTGTTGCCGAGCGGCTTCTCGTAGTTCAGCGTCAGCGTGAAGCTCGGGCCGACCCAGCGGTCGAGCGCTTCGGCGTAGCCGTCACGGCGATACACCGGTCGCTGATCCGCATCCAGTCCCTCGGTGGCGACGTCGCCGACTTCGCCAAGTGCGGTATAGAACATCGACGCCGAGAGGTCGAGGCGCGAGCGCAGCTCGGTGACGGCGTTGCGCTGCAGGATGACGGCGGCTTCCTCGCGGCGCGACGCCGCTTCGAGGTCGCGGCGCTGGCCGGCGGCGGCCGTCGCGCCGACCCACGGCTGCAGCGCGGCGGCGTCGGGCGCCACCGGGAACGGATCCTTCGCTGCGACCGGAAGACTCGCGTCGGTGCCGCTGCTGGCAACGCCGAGGGCGGCGGCCAGCTCGACGCGGGCGTCGAAGAGGC
>JBDSLU010000338.1:0-2800 GCA_039916225.1 Vicinamibacteraceae bacterium | reverse complement strand
GCGCGAGATCGCCGACGGCCTGGCCGAGGCGCACGCGCACGGCATCGTGCATCGCGATCTCAAGGCCTCGAACGTGATGGTCACGCCGACCGGTCGCGCCAAGATCCTCGACTTCGGCCTGGCCAAGACCTATCGCGGCGGCGGCGAGCAGGACTTGTCGGGGCCGGGCGCGGTGCTCGGCACGTGCCATGCGATGTCGCCGGAGCAGGCCCGCGGCCTGGCCATCGATCACCGCTCCGACCTGTTCTCGCTCGGCTCGCTGCTCTACGAGATGGTCACCGGCGTCTCGCCGTTCCGCGCCGAGACGGCCGCCGAGACGCTGACCCGCATCTGCACCTACGAGCCGCCGGGCGTCCTCGACGTCGATCCGGGCCTTCCCCGTCAGCTCGCCGAGCTGACCCATCGGCTGCTCAGCAAGACGCCGGTCCATCGGCCGCACAGCAGCCTCGACGTCGTCGCCGCGCTCGAGCAGATGGAGCGGTCCGGCATCCTCGAGCCCGGACGCCGCGGCTCGCTGCCAAGCGAGGTGTCGACGGCGCCGACGCTCGACGTGCGGCTGGCCGATCTGCCACGGGCCGAGGCGCCACTGCCGCCGTTGGCGCCGCTGCTGTCGAGCAGCGAGCGGCGCCAGCTCACCGTCCTATGCTGCGAGGTGGTCGACGCCGGCAGCCCGTCGCTCGAAGCCTCGCAGGCCTTCGACTCGGAGACGCTCTACGAGCTGATGATGCGGCTGCGTCCGCTGGCCCAGAAGGTGGCGGTGCGCCACGAAGCGACGGTCGGCAACGTCGTCGGCCATCGCGTGCTGATCTACTTCGGCTATCCGCAGTCGCACGAGGACGACGCCCGTCGCGCCGTCCGGGCTGGCCTCGATCTGATCGCCGAAGCCGGCGAACACCTCGGCGCCGCCGCGCCCGGTGGGACGACGAAGCCGGTGCTGCGGGTCGGCATCCATACCGGCCTGGCGGTGGTCTCGGCCAGCCCGAACATGCCGGAGCCGGTCGTGCTCGGGACGACCCTCGATGTCGCCTTGCGCCTGCAGGCGGCGGCCGCGCCTGGCACCATCGTCATCAGCGGCGCGACACGTTCGCTGGTGCGGCGCGGCTTCACCACCGAGCCGATGGCGGCGCTCCCGCCGATCGGTGGCGTCGTCGAGCCGTTCGTGCCGTACCGCGTCCGCGAGGCGAGCGGGGCCGGCGACGAAGTCGGCTTTGACCTGGCGCCGCTCGTCGGCCGGGCGCGCGAGCTCGATCAACTCACCAACCGGTGGGAGCAGGCCCGCGGCGGCGTGGGCCAGGCGGTGCTGCTCAGCGGCGAACCGGGAATCGGCAAGTCGCGCCTGCTGCGCGCCCTGCGCGAACGCGTCGTCGAAGGCTCGGGCGACGGCACCGTCCGCTGGCTGGCGATGCACGGCTCCGTCTACACCCAGAACACGCCGCTGCATCCAGTCGTGACGCTGCTGCGCCGCGTCCTGACGTCGCAGCCCGGTGAGACGGGCGCCGAACAGCTCGACGGCCTGCTGCGGACCCATGCGCTGACCGAGGCGGCGCCGCTGTTCGCCTCGCTGCTCGACCTGCCGCAGGCGTCCATGGCGGCGTCGCTCGCCTCGATGCCGCCGGAACGGCAGCGGGAGGAAACGCTCGAGGCGCTGGTGGCGCTCGTCCTGGCGATGACCGATGGCGAGCCCGTCATTCTGCTCGTCGAGGACCTGCACTGGCTCGACGCCACCACCCTGACGTGGCTCGATCGCCTGATCGAGCAGGCGACGACCGCGCCGCTGCTGCTGGTGATGACGATCCGCCCCAACACCATCGATATCCCGTGGGGATCGCGGGCCCGGGTCATGCAGATCGCGCTCGGCGCCCTCAGCAGCCAGGACACCGAACAGCTGATACAGCACCTGTCCGGCGACACGCAGCTCGCCGCCCGCGTCCAGCAGCACATCGTCGCCAAGACCGATGGCGTGCCGCTGTTCGTCGAGGAATTGACGCGGTCGATGCTCGAAGGCGGCGATGCGATCGACTGGCGTGAGCTGCCGACGACGCTGCGCGACTCGCTGACCGCACGGCTGGCCCGCCTCGGCACCGCGAAGGAGATCGCGCAGCTCGCCTCGGTGATCGGGCGGGCGTTCCCGCTCAAGCTGCTCGCGGCCATCGCCGCGCACTCGGTCGATACCCTCGAACGCGAGCTGCGCAAGCTGGTGCAGTCGGGGCTCGTGCACCGGCGCGGCTTCGGCGCCCAGACGCGCTATTCGTTCAAGCACGCCCTGGTCCGTGACGCCGCCTACGATTCGCTGCTGCGTCGCGAGCGGCAGCAGATCCACCTGCGCATCGCTGCCGCCATGGAAGACGGGCGGGAGGCCGGCGATGCCGCCCTGAGCGAGGAGGTCGCCTTCCACTACTCCGCCGGCGAGAAGTTCCAGCCGGCGTTCGAGCACTGGCTCGCCGCCGGCCAGCTGGCGATGGGCCGCTCCGCCCACGCCGAAGCCATCGCCCATTTGCAGCACGCCCTCGATGCGTTGGGGGCGACGCCGCCGTCACCCGATCGCGATCGGCGCGAAATCGGTGTCCGCAGCCTGCTGGCGATGTCGCTCGGCGTCATCCGCGGGCTGTCGGCGCCGGAGGTCGAGGCGGTCCACGAGCGCATGTTGACGCTGACCGGTCAACTGGGCGACGTGCCGCTCGGCATCTATTTCGGCTTGTGGAATTTCTACGCCAGCCGCGGCAAGCTGCACCGCGCGCTGGAACTGGCGCACCAGCGGCTCGCCCTGGGCGAGAAGACCAGCGACGAGGAGTCGCGGCTG
>JBDSLU010000337.1:0-30314 GCA_039916225.1 Vicinamibacteraceae bacterium | reverse complement strand
CGTAGCGCCGCGCCGGCGCGTAGGTGCGCACATAGCTGCGCGACAGGCCGCCGCTGTAGGTCAGCGAGTGCTTGATGCGGCCGACGCCCCAGCCCTCCTGATAGAGCATCAGGTTGTCGACCACGCTGCGGATGGTGAGCTCGGGGTTCTCCTCGATCGGATAGTCCTTGAGGTTCTCGTCGCCGCCGTCGCCGTCGGCAAGATGGCGCCACTCGGGATAGCGGGCGCGGATGCCGCGCAGCAGCTGCAGCCCGACGCTGGCGCATTCGACGTCGAGCGGCTTGTAGTCCTCGATCACGGCCACGGTCTCGGCCGCGTCGAGCCCCGCCGCGTCGCCCGGGATCGGTTCCAGGAACAGCTCGAGACCGACGGCCTGCAGGAAGGCGCGCGCCTGCGCGACATCGGGCCCGCCAGCGTCGAGCACGAACGCCTTGAGGCGCGACGGCGACAGGCCGAGGCCGATCATCGCGTGGTAGACGAGCAGGAAGACCGAGCCGCTGTCGACACCGCCGGAGAAGCAGACGCCGATCGGCGCCCCTGGAGTCTCGCGCTCGATGTGCTTCAACCACTTGTGGACTTCGAGCGATGCGGCGCCGACGTAGCGTCGACCGATCTCGTCGAGGTCGGCGGGCAGCGAGCCGCGCTCCGGCGTGAAGAAGCGGGTGTAGATCGGATCCGGGTCCGGGCACCCCACCAGCTGGATCTCGACGACGTGATGCGCCGGGATCATCCGCGTGTAGCTCGGATGGAACTGCCCGGCCAGCCCCTCGGCCGCGAGGGCGCGGTGCAGCGTGTCGATGCGGTCGGCGACGAACAGCGCCGGCCCCTCCTGGCGTTTTGCGAGGAAGTAGCGCATCGGCCGATCGAGCGAGCGCGCCATCCGGATGGTGATGCCGTCCTTGACGACGATGGCGAACGAGCCGTCGATGCCCCGGACCGCCGCCGGATCCCCGGACAGGACGCGGCGCCGCGCCTCGTCGAGGTCGAGGCCGTGCAAGCGGTTCAGCGACGGATCGAGCAGGTCGACCAGCCGCTCGACATAGCGGTGGGTGTGCATCGGCGGCATCTTAGCAGCCCTGTGGGCCGGTCGCGGGCACGTGCTGGCGGCTGTACCGTTCCCCCATCACGAGCGTTCTTCTGGTGAGACCAACGCTCATGATGACCAAACCCATCCTCCTCATCGCTGCCGCCACCACGATCGGCGCGGCCGCCGTCGCCCTGCCCGGACTCGACCTCGTGCCTGACTCGCCGCCAGCCGCCGAGTTCGTGGAACTGACCGGCGCCTGCGACGCCTCAGCCGGACTGCTGCTCGACGGCCGGCACCTCGTCGTGGCCGACGACGAAGACAAAGAGACGATCACGCTCCGTGTCTACGACCTCGAGAAGACGGAGGCAAAGCTCGAGGGCATCGACGCCACCCCGTTCCTTGACGCCAAGGGCGAGGAAGTGGACCTCGAAGGCCTGACCGTGTTCGGCAGCCGCTACGTCGCGATCGGATCGCACAGCCGGAACAAGGAAAAGGTCGAAGCGCCGACTCGACATCGGATCCTGGCGTTCACCTTGGCCCCCAAGGCGCCGCCGAATCAGCAGATCGCCACCAGCCACCTCTATTCAGGGCTCCTCATCGACGCCCAGAAGGCCCTGAAGGCGCTGCCGGCCACGTCTCCACTCAGCGGCTTCCTCCTCGACAACGGAAGCGCGCCCAAGGACGGCGGCCTGAGCATCGAAGCCGTCAGCGACACGGCGACCGGCGGCGAGTTGCTGATTGGCTTGCGCAGCCCGCTCTCGCCGAAAGGAAAGGCCATCGTGCTGAGGCTCACCAACGCCGGCGCCGTGCTCGACAGCCACGCCGACCCCGTCTTCGCGGAGCCGATCCTCCTCGACCTGCCGGCCAAGGACGGGCACGCCCAGGGTCTGCGCGATCTCGTCCGGGACGGCACGGGCGGCTACCTCCTGATCGCCGGGGACGTGGCAGAGGGCGGTTCGTTCAGGTTGTGGAAATGGTCCGGCCCCGGGACGGGTTCCAACGCCACGCCAGTGGCCGACATCAAGATGCCGGCAGAGAAGACGTCGGCCGAAGCGCTGGTGCTGACGCCCGACAAGAAGGCGGGCTGGATCCTCTTCGATGAAGGCGAGCGTGACGTCGCCGGGAAGGCGTGCAAGAAGGCGGCGAACAAGGCCTTCCACGCCAGCCGCATCCCCGCCTCGGCGTTCTAGCGACGCCAAACCCTCGGGTGGCCGCGCCGCCTGACGATACCGGCGCCGTGCGTTCGCGAATCCAGCGCGAGGCCGGCGCCGCGACAGCCTGTCCGGGTTTCCGACGCCCCCGGGCGCCCCCACCGCGTCGTTCCGGCGCACCGTGACACACGGTGTCGCTCGCCCACCGCCGGCATCCCGCTTGCTCGTAGTGTGGCTGTCCGATGCGTGCTTCGACGATTTCCGTCAGGAACTCAGCTCGCCCCGCCCTGCGGGTCTCGACCGTGCTCGAGGGCTTGTCGCATGCACTGGACCTGACCGAGGGGCATCCCCGCGGTCATGCCACCCGGACGGCCTTGATTGGCTTGCGTCTCGGGCGCGCCCTGCACCTTGCCCCCGGGTTGCAGGCCGAGCTCCTCTACGCACTGCTGCTCAAGGACGCCGGGTGCTCGGCGAACGCCTCGCTGGTCTGCGACCTGTTCGGCGGGTGCGACCAGGAGGTGAAGCGGGCGGTGTGGCAGCGCGACTGGCGTCGCGTGCCCGAGCAGCTCGCCCACGCGATCGAGTACATCGGCCGCGGCGGCTCGCTGGTCGCGCGGATGCGGCAGTTCGGCAAGTTCGCCATCCGCGGCGCCCAGGGCAGCGGCACCAAAATCTTCACGGTGCGCTGCGAGCGCGGCGCGAAGATCGCCCGCATGATCGGCCTGTCCGAGACCGTCGTCGACGCCATCCGCGCGATGGACGAACACTGGGATGGCGGCGGCTACCCGTACAAGCTGCGTGGCGACCAGACGCCGCTCCTGGCCCGCATCGTCGGCCTGGCCCAGGTCGTCGAAATCTTCTGGTCCGAGGGTGGCGCCGATCGGGCCATCGACGTGGCCCGTGAGCGCCGCGGCCGCTGGTTCGACCCCGCGCTGGTCGACACCTTCGTGGCTGCCGCCCGCGACCGGAGCTTCTGGGTCGGCTTGGCGGATGCCCGCCTCGATCGCGATCTGCTGTCGCTCGTGCCGGCCGGCCTCGAGATCCCGACCGACGACGCGCTGCTCGACCGCATCGCCGACGCCTTCGCGCTGATCATCGACGCCAAGTCGCCCTACACCTTCGAACACTCGGCCCTGGTCGCCGAGTATGCCCTGGCCATCAACGACCGCCTCGGGCCTCGCGCCGTCGACCCCGTCCGTCTCCGCCGCGCCGCGCTCCTCCACGACATCGGCAAGCTCACCGTCCCGAACACGATCCTCGACAGTCCGGCCCGCCTGTCCCCCAGCGAGCGCGCCGTCATCGAGCAGCACCCGGCCTACACGCTGTCGCTCCTCCAGCGGGTCCCGGTGTTCAGCGCGTTCGCCGACGACGCCGCCAACCACCACGAGTGGGTGGACGGCCGGGGCTACAGCCGTGGTCTGAGCGGCGCGGCGCTCTCGACGACGACGCGCATCATCGCCGTCGCCGACGTCCTCGAGGCGCTGACTGCCGACCGGCCCTACCAGCACCAGCCGATGCCGTTCGAGGGCGTCGAAGCGGTGCTGACGACCGGCGGCGGCACACATTTCGACGAGGAGTGTGTCGCGGCGGCCACCGACGGCGTCATCGAGCAGGCCTTCGCCAACCGCGCGCGGCGACGGTCCTCGGCGCAGGTCGCCTGATCACCTGAGCCCGTTTTCGGCGGCGCGGGCAACGCGCTACCACGCGGCGGGAGACCCGGCGCATGCCTTCGGCCCCGACCTTTTCGCTCCACCATCCCGACCCCGACATCGAGGGCGACGACGCCATCGATCGGCCTGCGTCGTTGCGGGCGCTGTTGCACGCCCGCCAACCGCGCGTCTTCGTGACGCCGCCGATCATCGCCGTCAACACGGCCGTCTACGTCACGATGGTCGTCGCCACCGGCCAGATCGCGTTCTCGCCGCAGACGCTGGTGCGCTGGGGCGGCCAGTTCCCGCCGGCCATCGGCGGCGGCGAGTGGTGGCGGCTGCTGACGGCAATGTGGATGCATATCCATCCGCTGCACATCGTCTTGAACCTCGTCTTCCTGTGGCAACTGGGCGCCGTCGTCGAGCGGCTCCTCGGTCCGCGCCAGTTCTTGATCGTCTACCTGCTGTCGGGCGTGCTGGCGGCGGTCGGCAGCCTGCAGGTGCAGGCCAGGAGCTTGGTCAGCGTCGGCGCCTCGGGCGCCATCTTCGGCATCGTCGGCGTGCTGCTCGCGGTGGCGGTCGCGGCGCGACGGGATCGGCGTCTCGGCGCGCTGATGAACGACCTCTGGGTGCGCCTGCTTGCGCTCGTCGCCTACAACCTCGCCATCGGGTTCGTGCTGCCGGGCATCGACAACGGCGCGCACGTCGGCGGTCTAGTGGGCGGGTTCGCGCTCGGCTGGCTGGTCGCTCATGACAGCCTGCAGGCGACGCCGCCCCTCAGGCGGACGCTGATCCCGATCGTGCTCACCGCGGCGCTCGCTGTGGCCGCCGCCATCCGGGCCGATGATCGCGTGGACATCCAGGCGGAAATGGTCCGCGTGGAGCGGATGACCACCCGCGCCGACGCCGACTACCGGGCGGCACTGACCGACATCGCCGCGGGACGACGGACGCCGGCCGAACGCCATCGACGCCATCGAGGGCACGGCGCTGGCCGCGGTGCACGACGCGCAGGCGCGTGGAGACACCTTGCTGCGCACGGCACAAAGGCGCCTGGCCATCGCATCGTCGCGCGATCGCCACGGCCGTCTCGATGACTGGCGCAACGTACCGGCCCGCGAAGCGGACCTGTTCGACGTGCATGCCTGAGTCGTGTTCCTGGCCCGGCTCGACGACGGCTGGCGCCTCCATGTCGCGGTGCCAGTCGGCCGGTCGGTGCTGACCCCGAGGGATGCCCACGTTGGGCACTTTGCTCCACTGCCAGCTCGACGCTCGGCCTGAAAGGCGTGTGCGGTTTGCGCACGCGGCGTGGCTCGACTCTTGCCTTCTCCACCGTGAGGAGAGTCCTGCCACCATGACTAATTTCATCGTCTATCTCATCGGCACGCTGCTCGTCGTCGCCGGCCTGGCGTATGCGGCGTCACGCCTCGGGGTTTCCTCGGTCTGGATCGCCGCCGGCGCGCTCGTCATCATCGGCATCGGCCTGATGGGCGGCATCGTCAAGACGCGACAGAAGGATCCGGCGGTCTGATCGCGACGGCGGCGCGACGCGACGGCGATCGGCGGAGTCCTCTGCCAGAGCGCGTCAGTCGACGTGTCGCCGCTCACGCAGCACGTCGATCCGCCGTGTCATCCTAGAGGGATGCCCGACGCCGACCTGCGCGTCCGCCCGGCCACCCGCGCCGACCTCCCTGCCCTCGGTCGCCTCGGTGCGCACCTGATGCGCGTCCACTACGAGTTCGATCGACGGCGCTTCGTCGCCCCCGGCGCCAATACGGAGCCCGGCTACGCGCACTTCCTCGGCACCCAACTCGACGCCGACGACGGCACCGTCCTGGTCGCCGAGCGCGGCGGCACGGTCGTCGGCTACGTCTACGCCGGCATCGAGCCGTTCTCGTGGAAGGAGCTGCGCGAGGCGGCCGGCTTCGTCCACGACATCGTCGTCGACGCCGCCGAACGTCGGACCGGGGTCGCCGGCGCGCTGATGGACGCGGCCATCGCCTGGGTCCGTGGGCAGGGCGTGGCCAGCGTGATGCTCTGGACGGCGGCGCCCAACGAAGGCGCACAGCGGCTGTTCGAGCGGCGCGGCTTCCGCCGGACGATGATCGAAATGACCCTGAATCTCTAGTGTCCTGACCGGGCGCGATGGTCCCGGCGCTCGGCCGCTGCGCCTGCGGAACTTCCCCGCCCTCTTGACGTCTTACTACTGTGTGCTACACAGTGTGTGTCACACACTGTGCCTCGCACACTAGCTGAGACGAACCGTGACGCCTCCCCCTGACACCCCGCCCGCCTCCGAACAGGCCCTGTTCGAGAACCTGCGCCTCGAGCTGCGCCGAGGCGGCCTGGTGCTGGCCGTGCTGGGCCAGCTGAAAGCCGAACACTACGGCTACACCCTGCGCAAGGCGCTGGCCGAGCGCGGACTGCCGGTCGACGAAGGCACCCTCTACCCCCTCCTGCGCCGGCTCGAGTCGCAGGGCCTCCTCGCCAGCGAATGGCGCGAGGAGGACAAGCGCGACAAGCGCTTCTACCGCCTCTCCCCCGCCGGCCGCCGCGTCGTGCGGCTGCTGGACGCCGAATGGCGCGGCATCAACGCTTCCATCGGCCGGATTCTCGAGGACCAGTGACCATGACGCCCCTGATCGATCGCTACCTCCACAACGTCGGCCTGTCGCTGCCGGCCGCGCGCCGCGACGACATCGTCCGCGAGCTGGCCGAGGACATCCGGACCCAGGTCGCCGACCGCGAAGAGGAACTCGGGCGCAGCCTCACCGACGCCGAGCAGGACGCCGTGCTCAAGCAGTTCGGGCATCCGCTGATGCTGGCGACGCGCTACGGCCCGCAGCGCCATGTGATCGGCCCGGCGCTGTTCCCGGTCTACTGGATGGCCCTGAAGATCGCGCTCGGCGGCGCGCTCGCCGTCAACGTCGCGCTCGCCATGGCCTTCCTCGTCGGCGGCTCGCCTCCCGCCCGCGCCATCGGTCAGCTCGCGTCGTTCCCCTTCACCGTCGGGGTGATGGTGTTCGGGTGGGTGACGCTGGTCTTCGCGCTGCTCGACCTGAACCTGCCGCGGCTCATGGAGCACGCCTGGGCCGACATGAAGGGGCTGGTCCTGCCCGCGCCCGAGGGCAAAGGGCGGCGCTGGACGCTGATCGCCGAGATCGTCGGCAGCACCGTGTTCCTGCTCTGGTGGCTGACGATCGCCCAGACACCCTTCGTCGTCTTCGGGCCGGCCGCCTCGTTCCTGGCGCTGGCGCCGATCTGGCAGCAGATTTACCTGCCGATCACGGTGATCTGGCTGGTCAGCCTGGTGAGTCTGTGGGCGGTGCTGATCCGGCCCGACTGGGCGCGCGTGCGGACGATCGGCCGCTTCCTGACCGACGGCCTCTCGCTGGTGCTGGCCGTGGTCCTGCTCAACGCCGACGCGGTGGTGCAGTTCGCGCCCGGGGTCGAGCAGACCGAGAAGCTCGTCGCGATCGTGCGCTTCATCAACGCCCAGGCGCGCATCGTCCTGCTGATCTGGCTGCTCGCCTCGATGTGGCAGATCCTCTACTCGACGTATCGGCTCGTGACCGCGACCAGCACGAAGCCGCGCTGACGACGCGACGCGACGGCGCTACGTGACGACGTAGGGCGGACGCTGCGGGCGCGACAGCAGCGCGTTGGCGGCGTCGTCGTTCTTGAACCGCTCGTGCACCGGATCCCAGAACAGACGCCGCTTGGCGCGCATCGCGATGTGGTGCAGCAGGCACGCCGAGCAGGCGCGGTGCGCCACTTCGACCGGCGCGATCGGCTGGCGCCGCGAGCGCACCGCCTCGAGCCAGTTGAGGTGGTGCTCCTTGCTCTCTTCGAGATGGATCTCGTCGGGCCCGATCACCGACGTGATGATCGCCGGATCGCTCGAGGCCAGCGCGGTCGCGTCCTTCAGCTTGGCGACCGGATCGCTCGTCGTGACCTGCTCGTTGCCGCGCGACACGAAGATCCAGCCCTTGGTGCCGATGAACTTGATGCCGTTCGTGAAGTCGCCGCTGACGATCATGTGCACGCCGTTGGCGTAGAGCGCCTCGGTCCGGAACGGGCCGTGCACGCTCCACAGGCCCTGCGTCGGGAACTCCGCCGTGCCCCAGATCTCGACCGGCCCGGTGTACTCCGTGTTCATGCCCCAATGCGCGCTGTCGATGTGGTGCGCGCCCCAGCCGGTGATCATCCCGGCGCCGAACTGCTCGCAGCGCAGCCAGCCGGGACGCCCGTAGCCGCTCTGCGGATGCACGCGTTCGATCGCGTAGGGCACGACCGGCGTCGAGCCGAGCCAGGCGTCGTAGTCGAAGGTCGCGGGCGGCGGCACCGGCGTCGGATCACCGCCGGCGGGATCGCCGGGCAGCCCGACCTCCACCGTCTTCAGATCGCCGATGCGGCCGTTGCGCACCAGTTCGGCGGCGTAGCGGAACTGGATCGTCGAGCGCTGCTGGCTGCCGATCTGGAAGATGCGGCCGGAGCGGTGCACCGCGTCCGCCACCGCGCGGCCTTCGCTGATCGTCAGCGACGCCGGCTTCTGCAGGTAGATGTCCTTGCCGGCGCGGGCCGCGTCGATGGCCAGGAGGGCGTGCTGGTGATCCGGCGTGCTGATGACGACGGCGTCGATGTCGGGGTTGGCCAGCAGCTCGCGATAGTCGGTGTAGGTCTTGACGCCGGTGTAGGGCTGGCCCTGCTTCTCGGTGTAGGCCTTCTCGATGAGGACCTTGGCGTCGGCGACGCGCTTCTGATCGAGATCGCAGGCCGCCACCACCCGGGCGATGTCGTGCCGGATGATGCCGGGCAGGTCGTGGCCACGCGAGATGCGGCCGGTGCCGATGGCGCCGACGTTGATGCGGTTCGACGGCGCGGCCGCCCCGAGCACGGACGACGGCACGATCGACGGGAAGCCGGAAACGACCGCCGTCGCGGCCAGGCCCGAGCCGGCAGTCGCGAGGAACTGGCGGCGGCTGGGTCGGGCGGCGGCTGGCGTACCGGGGGCGTCCCCCGGTTGCAGCGGGATGATTTTGTTCGGCATCTGGAGTCCTCGGCTCACGTAACGCCCATGCTACCCCGTTCGCTTACGAAGGGCGCGGGTTTAAGGGCAGATCCCGGGCCAGTTCGACCAGTGCCCGAACCGGTTACAATGCGGGCAGTCCGTCGGTGCGCAGTGCCGCAGGACCGATCAGCACATGCCCCCTACCCCCGGTGCGGATTCCCCCGCCGCGTCGACGGTCGACCTCGTCGTGCGGGCGCGGCTCGGCGACGAGAACGCCTGGCGCGAGCTCCTGGCTCGTTACGAAGGGCCGCTTCGCCGGAGCGTCCGGGGGCGGTTGCCCCGCGCCGCCCGCGGGCTGACCGACACCGACGACATGATGCAGGAGGCGACGCTCAACGTCCTCCGCCGCCTGCCGCTGATCGAACTGCGCTTTCCGGGCGCCCTGCTCGCCTACCTGCGCCGGTCGGTCCAGAACCGGCTGGTCGACGAGCGCCGCCGGGCCTCGCGCAGCATCGTCTCCACGCCGCTGCTCGACGAGCACGCGACGTCCCAGGCCTCGCCGCTCGACCACACGCTGGATCGCGACCGTCGCCGCCGTTTCCGCGCCGGCCTCACCACGCTGTCGCCGCGTGACCGGCGCGCCGTGGTGATGCGGCTCGAAGCCGGCGCCAGCTACGACGCCATCGCCACCGCCCTCGGCTGCCCGACCCCCAACGCCGCCCGGGTCACGGTCGGACGCGCCCTGCATCGCCTCGCGCAGCAGATGGCCACGCCGCGCGTCCGCCGCGCCATCCCCACCTAGCTCCCGCCTTACGCCGTCACGTTTCGGCCCGCCCGGGATCGCTCCGGGAATCACGCCGGCCGCGGCCGTCCAATCGAGCAGTGCGGCCAACCGACCAAGGCGCCGCCGGCTCGCGCCGTAACGTTTTCGCGCGCCTGACGTTTCTTCAGCTATGTCGCCGGCGATGGGCGACGGCCGCCGACCTTCGGGCGGCACGGACGATCTGCCTGCGGGCCGTCCGGCGAAAGGAGTTTCGTGTGATGGACTTGCCTGCGTCGTTCGATCCCATGGCCACGGTGGATCTCGTCGAACGGGCCCGCGGCGGCGACCAGTCGGCCTGGGACATGCTGATGCGACGCTACCGCGGGCCCCTGCAGCGCTTCGCCCGCAGCCGCCTGGCCCGCCAGCCACATCGCATGGCCGACACCGACGACGTCGTGCAGGACGTCGCCATCAACGTCTTCCGGCGCCTGCACCGGATCGAGCTGCGGTTCCCCGGGGCCCTGCTCGCCTACCTGCGGCGCTCGGTCTCCAACCGCGTCGCCGACGAGCATCGCCGGGCGGTCCGGCGGGGGCCGACGGCGACGCTCGACGAGAACTTCCCGGACGGGCACCAGTCGCCGCTCGACGCGACCATCGATCGCGACAAGGTGCGCGCCTACCGGACAGCCCTCCTGGCGCTGAATGCCGACGATCGGCTGGCGATCGTGATGCGCCTGGAGCGCGGCGAGAGCTACGACGTCATCGCCACGCGCCTCGGCAAGCCGACGCCGAACGCGGCGCGGGTCGCAGTGGCCCGCGCGATGTTCAAGCTGGCCAAGCAGATGCGCCCGATGGCCGACGAGGCCGGCGGCGTGGCAGGTGCCCTGCCGGGACCGTCGCCCCGCACGGCCGGGCGCTGAGGACACGCCCGGGCGCGACCCGCGGGGCCACCCGGGTTCTTGGGTGATTCGCCGATGGTGCGTCTACGCGCTGACACGGGCGGCGAGCGCATCGCGCTTGTCGCGCACGTCGGCGTCGCCCAGGCCGAGCGACACCGCGAGCTCGAAGTCGTGCAGCGCGCCCGGAAGATCGCCGCGCGATTCACGCAAGATGGCCCGCAGGTAGGCGGCGAGGGGACGCCACTCGCCGATCGGCCACGGCGAGGTCGCCGGCGTCCATCGCTCGCCGGCCGCGGCGGTGTGCCTCGCGCGCGTCCGGCGGCAGCAGAATCCTGCCCAGAGCCTGGCTCACCTCGTCGAAGGCGGCCTCGATGGAATTCGGCCCGAAGCGAAGCCGATCGCCGCGTTCGGCGGCCAGCGTGATCCCGGCCAGGCACGCGGCCATCAGCAGCACCGGGCCGTGCGGCCAATCGGCACTCCGCGGATCGTAGCGGATGACGGCGTCGCCGCCGATGCGTGCGGGGACGCCGGCGGCCCGCTCCTCCGCCGCGACGATCATCGTCCGCTTGCCGAGGGCCTGCGCGGCGCCGATCGCCACGACGGCGCCGCGATCGATCTCCGAGACGTCGGCCCAGACGAAGCCGACCTTGGGGAGGAGCGTGAGGACGAGCTCGGTGGACGCTTCCCCGCCGAGACCGCCCCACGCGCACAGGCCGCGATAGCCGCAGTGCTCGAGCGCCGGGCGGTGAAAGCCGGCGTAGTGCTCGGTGTACGGCGAGGCGATCGGCATGATGACCAGGGCGGTGTCGGCCTCGATCGGCAGGCGCGCGATGATCTCGCCGAGATAGCCCAGGGCCGGCGACGGCAGTCCATCGGACTCGCGTTCGCCCGGTGCCGTCGCGAAGCGCAGCGGATCGATCGCTGGCAGATCGTAGGTCGCGGCCAGCCGCTCGATCTCGAGCAGCAGCGCCGCGGCCGGCGCGGCGCCGGTGCCGGCGGCGACCGCGTAGTGAGCCACCAGGCCGCCGAGGATGGTGAACTCGGCCAGCTCGCGCGACTGCCGCGCCAGCCGCGGCAGGACGGCTGTCAGGACGCCGGCGTGGGTCAGGCCGCCGCGGGTGTCCGGCGACTCGGGAATCGGCACGTCGACACCGAGCTCGCGCAGACCCGCCAGGAGGCGAACGCGGCGGTCGGCGTAGCCGATCGTCCCGTCGTCGCTGAACGCGATCGCCAGGAACTGTCCGAGGAGAAAGCCGTGGTAGCGGCAATAGAGTGGCGACGGTGGTGAATCCTGCACGACGAGTCGCGCCATGTGTCCTCCCGGCTATAGAAACTGCCGGGACGTCGCCGCCGAACAAGTCCGCGCGCGGCCGACAAAAGTCGCCGCCCGGGCGCGCCGAGGTGACCGGGGTCGCGGCGGCGTGGGGCGAGTGGCCTACGAGGCCGGCGGCTTCCACCCGGCGGGCCGATGCGATGGCCCCGCCACCGTCGGCACCGGCGGAAAGGGCTCGCCGTCTCGACGAAGCCGGCCATCGCGTCGTGCGTGGTGTGGCGGCGAGCGCCACGCCCAGCAGGGCCAGGATGACCAGCCACTTGAAGATCCGCTTCATACAAGAAAAGCTAAGGCGCCTGCTACCCTGAGGCGCGAATGGAGGCGACGTGGATCGCAGACTGGTGGCAATCGCGGGGCTCGTCGGCCTCGTCGCGCTGGGCCCGGACATGACGGCGCAGGCCGATCTCTACGCGGACGCGGCCGCCGCGGCGACGGCCACGCTGGTGGCGCGGCACGGAGATGCGGAACGGCCGCGGATCACGCGCGGCGTGACGCAGGTGCGTCGCGCCTGGCGCGCCGAGGACGGTGACGCGGCGGCGTTCCGCGCGCTGATCGAGTCCGAGTTCCTCCCAGCCGGTGCCGGCCTCGACGCTGCCTTCGTCCGCCTCGAATCGGCCCTCGAGAGCGTCGACGGCTACTTCAACGCGCTGGGCCGCGATCTGCGGCGGGGCCTCGACCTGGCGATCGGCCCCGAGCTGCCGATCGACGGCCGGCTCGGCGCCTGGGATCCGTCGAGCCACGTCACGGACGACCTGTTCTCGACACGGATCGCCTTCGTCGTGCTGCTCAACTTCCCACGCAGCACGCTGGCCGAGCGCCTGCGTGACGGCCAGCAGTGGAGCCGCCGCCAGTGGGCCGAGACACGCCTGACCGGGCGGTTCGCGCTGCGCGTGCCGGCGGCGGCGCAGGCTCGGCTGGCCGATGCCCGGGCCGCCGCCGAGGGCTACATCAACGGCTACAACCTGCGCGCCCACCACCTGCTGGCCAAGGACGGCCGCCGTCTGTTCCGGCCCAAGCTGCGCCTGCTCAGTCACTGGAACCTGCGCGACGAGATCAAGGCCGCCTACGCCGACGCCGACGGTCTCGATCGCCAGCGCGTGATGGTCGCGGCCATGGACGCGATCGTGCGGCAGACGATTCCGGCGGCGGTGATCGACAATCCGGCGCTGGACTGGACGCCGGAGACCGGCGCCGTCGCCGTCTCTCCGGTCACGGACGACGCGGCGCCGGCCGGTGCCGCGACGGTCGCCAGCACGACACGCGAAGCGGACGTCCGCTACGCGCGCTGGAAGGCGCTCTTCGACGCCGAACGCGACATCGATCGCGCGACGCCGGACTACCCCACCCTCATCGATCGGAAGTTCGAGGTCGAGCGCGAAATCCCCCTGGCCGAGGTCGAGCGGCTGCTGCGCGCCGTCCTCGAGGCTCCGGTCGGCGCTCGCGTTGGCGGGCTGATCACCGCGCGGCTGAAGCGAGCGCTCGAGCCGCACGACATCTGGTACGCCGGCTTCAAGCCGAGCGCCGGTGTCAGCGAGTCGGCGCTCGACGCAAAGACCCGCCAGCGCTACCCCACCGCCGAGGCATTCGCCGCCGATCTGCCCCGCATCCTCACCGACCTCGGCTTCGCGCCCGAGCGCGCGACGTTCCTGGCCGATCGCGTCGTCGTCGATCCGGCGCGGGGGTCGGGCCACGCCCTCGGCGCCCGCCGTCGCGACGACAAGGCGCACCTGCGCACGCGCGTCAACGCCGACGGCATGGACTACAAGGGCTACAACATCGCCGTCCACGAGCTCGGGCACAACATCGAGCAGGTCTTCTCGTTGACGACGATCGATCACACGCTGCTGCAGGGCGTCCCCAACAACGCGTTCACCGAGGCCCTCGCGTTCCTGTTCCAGCAGCAGGACATGGCCCTGCTCGGCACGCCGGCGGCGGGTCCTGGCGCCGAGGCCGAAGCCGTGCTCGAAGCGTTCTGGAACGCGCGCGAGATCGCCGGCGTGTCGCTCGTCGACATCGGCGCCTGGCGCTGGCTCTACGCCCATCCCGAGGCGACGCCAGCGGAGTTCCGCGAGGCGGTCGTCGGCATCGCCCGCGACGTCTGGAACCAGTATTTTGCGGCGCTGCACGGCCGGCGCGACGCGACGCTGCTGGCCATCTATTCACACATGGTCAGCTACGAGCTGTACACCCCGGATTACGCGCTCGCCCACCTCGTCGCCTTCCAGATCCGCGGCCACTTCGACACGTTGGCTGGCTCGAAGGGACAGGCAGCCGCGGCGTCGGATCGCAGCCATTTCGGCCGCGAGTTCGAGCGGGTGGCGCAGATCGGTGCCGTCACCCCGAACGAGTGGATGCGGCAGGCGGTCGGTGCCCCGCTCAGCGCCACGCCGCTGCTGGAGGCGGCAGAGAAAGCGCTTGGGGCGCTGAAGTAGGGACCCGTTCGAAGGCGTAGGACGCCAGGAGCGGTGCGAGTATTCCCTCGGCGCTCGCACGTCTGCGCGAACGCGATCCCCGGCCGCGTTCGCCCCTCACGCGTTCCGCAGGCCGGCAAGACGTGCTCCGGCCGCAGTCAGCGAACGAGCAGGCGCGCGCAGCATCGCGCGCGCCCACGATTGACTGCCTCCGCACGTCTTGCGAGACGCAGGCGCATCGCTGACTGCGCTTCGTCGGCCTGCTCCATACGAGCGCCGAGGGAACACCCGCACCGCAGCCCTGCGCGTCCCTGGTCTCGAGCACCTACGACACACCGTTCTCTCGGCGTCGGCGGCGTCGCGAGCCGACCGCGAGCCCGCGGGCGCCCAGGACCTGCTGCCATCCGCTTTCTTGGCTGACTAACAGCAGCCATCCAGCTAACGGACTTCCTCAGCGCCAGTTGGTGACTGCGCGCCCCCTGAGCAGCGTGGCGAGCGACGACATGGCGTGCCGGTCTCCTGAGACTTCTGGATTCCGGCCGCCCCTCGACTACAGCGGCGCGTGACAGTAGTTGCAGTCGATGCTGGCCGACTTGACGCGGTGGCAGTTCAGGCAGGCGCCCATCGTGATGTCGCCTTCGCGGAACAGGCGATCGCGGGCCTGCACCTGGCCGTGGCAGTCGGCGCAGGTCGCGTCCGCCTCGAGGTGGGCGCGATGGCTGAAGTTCACGTAGGACGCGATCTGGTAGACACGGATCCAAGGCACCGCGGTGCCAGTCTTGGCGTGCGCGGCCAGCGCCTGGATCGCCGGGCTCTCGGTCTTGATGCCAGCGTGGCACGTCATGCACGTCGCCGTCGCCGGCAGCGTCATCAGCTCGCCCGGATCCGGGTTGACATGACACAGCGTGCACGGCAGCTGCAGCGTGCCAGCGTGGACCTTGTGACTGTAAGGGATCGGCTGCGCCGGCCCCTCGGCTTCGCTGGCTTGCGGCCGCGGCGCGTTGGGTGAGCCCTGCGGCTCCTGCGCGCGGGCGCTGGCGACGAACAGCGCCGCCAGCCACGCGACGGTCAGCGCCGTAACTCCCGAGTTCCAACGACCAACGGCCAACTACCAACCTCCAAGGGCCAACGACCAACGGGGCTCGCCGCCGCCGGACATTGGGCGTTGGACATGGGGCATTCCCGTTGGAAGTTGGCTGTTGGTCATTGGAAGCTGACACGGTCTTCGCGCGCGTCAGATGTCGCCCGTGCGCATCTGCTCCGCCAGATACTCGGACGCCCGCATCGACAGCGAGAGAATCGTCATCGTCGGGTTCTGCGAGCCGCCAGTGACGAAGCTCGAGCCGTCGACCACGAACAGATTCTTGACGTCGTGGCTCTGGTTCCACTTGTTGAGCACGCTGGTCTTCGGATCGTCGCCCATGCGGCACGTCCCGAGCTCGTGGATGCTGTAGCCGGGCGGATGCGGGATGGCGTTGCGATGCAGCACCTCGAAGCCGGATTCGGTACACGCCTCGACGATGGTGTCGATGGCGTCCTGCGCCATCAGCTTCTCGTTGTCGGTGTACTTGGCATTGAAGCGCAGCACCGGGATGCCCCACGCGTCGACCACCTTCGGATCGAGCGTGACGTGGTTCTCGTAGCGCGGCAGGACCTCGCCCATCACCGTCGTCGAGAACGCCGAGCCGCGATAGCCGTTCAGCTTCTCGTCCAGCTCGGCGCCCCACGCCGGGATGTACTTTGCGTCGGGCGTGCCGCCGGTGTAGATGTCGAAGGCGTAGCCGCGCAGGAACTTCTGCTTTTCGCCCTTGGCGACGTTGCGGAAGCGCGGGATGTAGCCGGACCCGCCGACCAGTCCGCGTGGCGCCTTGCCGCCACGAGCCTCCGGCACCGACGCGACGACCGCATCGCCAATGTAGAACTGGTCGTGCAGATAGCGGCCGAGCACGCCGCTCGAGTTGGCGATCTTCGAGTTCAGCAGGATGCGTGTCGACTCGAGGCACGACGCGCCGAGCACGACCGCCTTGGCCGTGGCGTGCAGCTCGCGGCCGGATCGCGTGTCGGCGAAGTGGGCGCCGTCCACCTTCCCCGTCGCCTTGTCCACGGTGAGCTCGCGGACGACGGCGTTGGTGACGAGCGTCATCTTGCCGGTGGCCTGGGCCTTCGGCAGCAGCAGGTTGGCCGAGCTCGCCAGCTGCCCGTCGCCGAGCGAGCGGCGGATCTTGGTGAGCGTCATCCCGTGCTTCTTGCCGGCCGCGGCGAACGTCACGGCGGCGCCCGGATCGGGTGACGTGTCGTCGAGGAACTGCCCGTCGGGCAGCGACGCGACGCCTTCCTTGCGTCCCGAGACGCGGAAAATTGGCTCGACGCGATCGTAGAACGGGGCCAGGTCGGCGTGGCGGATGGGCCAGTTGTCGCCGAAGCCGTCGTGGTCCTTGCCGCCGAACTCGAAGTCACTGAGGCGGTACGACATGCGCGCCCAGAAGTTCGACTTGCCGCCGATCAGACGGGCGCGCACCCAGTTGTAGCGGGCGTCCGGCGCGTAGGTGTACGGCACCTGCTGCTCGTCGACCCATTGGTTGGCGTTGAACTCGTTGGCCTGCAGCACGTGCGAGAGTCGGCCGGGCTTGCCGAAACCGCGATACGGCAGGTCGTAGACCGGCTTCAGCCCGCGATGCCGCGGCTCCATGCCGATACCGGCTTCGAGCACCAGGACGTTGGCGCCCTTCGACGTGAGGATGTGGGCGGCCATCCCGCCGGAGGCGCCGGAGCCGATGATGAGGACGTCGTAGGGTTGCTCGGCCATCGTGAGGCGCCCGCCTTACTCGAGGGTGTAGACGTACTGGCCCATGCCGCCGGCCCGGCGGCCGCCGCCTGCTGCCGCACCGCCGGCGTTGAACTCGCGCGAGTTCGTCGTCGCGGTGCGGACGTCGGCCTTGGCCTCGCGCAGCACGCGCGCGATCGGGTCGGTGGGCGGAATGAACGTCCAGGGCTGGCGTAACGGCGCCATCAGTGTCTCGACCTGCGGCGCCTCGATCGCGGCGAACGCCTTCTTGAACTGCGACTGGGCCTGCTGCTCGAGCCCGGCCAGCCCCTTGCGGTAGATCGCCTGGCGCTCGGCCGGCGACTGCCCGATCAGGAAGTCGAGGAACGCCGGCACGTCGGCCTCGATCGCTCCTGGCCGGCCGTTCAGCGCCGGCTGCAGCACGGCGCTGAGGCGCGTCAGCGTGGCCATCTCCACCGCGGTGAAGAAGTGCGGCACCATCTCGCCGGCCGCGTCGTGCCCCACCGGCTCGAGCCGGACGACTTCGACCGCGGCCGGCGGCTGCTGCTGCAGCGGCGGCGCCGAGGGCGCGGTCGGGGCCGCCGGCGTCGGGGCCGGCGGCTGCTGGACGGGCGTCGGTTGCGCCAGCACCGGCGCGGCGATCACCGGCGCCACGGCCACGGTGCTGAGGAACGTGCGTCGCTTCATCGTCTGCCTTGTGCGCTGCGGGCTACTTCAGGGCCAGGCCCGTCTTGATCTTGAACGGGACCTTCTGCTCGCGCAGGCCCTGCCACATGTCGACTTCGATGGTCACCGCCGGCCCGGCGCCCTTGATGCGGTAGCCGATCGAGGCGTCGTCGTTCATGTAGCCGCGGCTGGTGCGGTCGGCCTCGAGCGCCGTCCCGTCCGCCTTGAGGAACCGGACGTCGCGGATCGAGTAGAGCACCGAGCGCGGCAGCCCGAGCTCGATGGCGGTGTCCTCGCCGGGCGTGACCTCGGTCAGCGTGACCGTCGCCGTCCCGAGCTTGAAGGTCTTGCCCTTCTCGAGCTTGACGTTGGGAATCTTGGTCGGCTTCGAGCCGGGCGACGCCGAGAACACGAGCGTTCCCTCCGCCATGATCGCCGTGGCGGTGGCGGCGGGCCGCAGCCGCGACTCGATCTCGATGAGCCCGACCGAGCCGTCCTCGCTGGTCTTGGGGAACGAGCCGTATTCGGCCTGCTCGCCGAGGTCGGTGCCGGCATCGTCGGTGACCGACGTCAGCAGGCAGTTGTCCTCGTCCAGTTCGACGATGCCCTGCCCCGCCGGCATCTTGATCGCCAGGGCCACCGCGATGCCCGGCCGTTCGTTGAAGGCTCGGATCTCTTCGCGGTTCTTGCCGAGGCCGGCGCCGATGACGCGCACGCCGACGACGGAGATCTCCGGCGGTGGTCCGGGCGGCGGGGCCGGCGCGGCAGCCGCCGGCTTGGCCGGTTTCTTGGTCTGGGCCACGAGGTGAGGCGTCGCCGCGACGGCGGCCAGGAGCGTGAGGGTGACGAGGCGGGTCCTCAGGGTCAGAGCCATGGTGTGTGCGTCTCCAGGAATCCTCTCGCGCACGCTCTCCGGATACGACGTCCCCGGACCATTCGCGCACAAGTGGTCGAACCACTTTCGGGCGGGGTCATTGTAGCCTCAGCCGCAGTCGTCCGCGACGGCGCCGCCACGCCGTCGCCGCGGCAATCGATAGAAGAACGACACCCGCGCCGACTTCGATAGCCAGACGGGGCCCCATGTGCGCGGTGCCGACCGGGCCGGTGTAGGGCCGCCCGGCCTCGACGCGTCGCGCCGGCGGCGCGGTCGCGCGCGTCGGCCGCTCGCCGCGGTCGACCGCGACCAGGAACGGGACGAGCGCGGCCGCGACCTCCTGTGGTCGCATGAACGTGTCGAAGTGATCGCCCTCGCTGGTCACGAGCACGCTCTGCGGCAGCAGCCGCTGGTGTTCGAGGGCCGCGGCGTAGGGCACGAGGAAGTCATGACGGCCGTGGTAGATCAGCGCCGGCTTCTCGAATGCGATCAGGGCCGGGCGGAGCGGGCGCTGGTCGGTATCGTAGAAGTTGCGGGCGTATTCGAGGCCCATGAACAGGCCGTCGAAGGCGCCGAAATGCGGGGTGGCTTCAGTCAGCAGCCAGAAGGTCGCGAGCTGCAGGCCGTGGACGGCGTGGTTCACCCAGTAGCGGCCGAACAGCTCCTGCTCCTGGACGCCGAGCCCGGAGAGCAGCGTCAGCGACGCCACTCGCTCCGGATGTCGCGCCGCCAGCGCGATCGCCACGCCGCCGCCCATGCTAAAGCCGACGACGTGCGCCCGGGGAACGGCCAGCGAATCGAGGAGCGCCTCGACGTAGGCCGCGTGCGCGTCGACGCTGTAGTCGGGGACGTTTCGAGTCGAGCCGCCGAACCCGGGCAGATCGGGCGCGATCACACAGCGATCGCGAGCGAGGGCCTCCGTGATGCCGTGGAAGTCGAAGCGACCGCCGGGGCTGCCATGCAGGAGGAGGACTGGTGGGCGCTCGACGGGCACGCCGTTGGCACCAGTCGGTTCGTCGATGAAGGCGACGGTCGGTGCGGAGAGACGCGACCCATCCGGGCAGCGATCGTCGAACGCCATGATGGCCGGCCCGCGGCCCGGCGGGCGGACGTAGCGGACCGGCGTGCCGCGCGGGACGTCCGGCGGCGGGCGCAGCATGCGAACCATGGTCGACGCCCCCACCAACGTGAGGTAGGCGACAACCGCAAGCAGCCACCGCCGCCGCCGGCTCGTCCGTGCATGCGCACGCACAGAATCGTCATCGGGCAGTCGTCTTTCCGACACGGATCCGCTCGATTCGGCGTGGGAAGTGTATGAACAGGCGACGGCGCGGCTCGTGCACTGTCAGGCGTCGCACGACGCCCGCGTTCGTCACGTCCCGTCATCGACGACGACACGCGCGCGCACTGGATGGAGGCAAGCATGGCCGGAGAGTCGCTGCGGATCAAGGGAGAGATCACTGCCAACGAAGACCTGCGCTTCGAGGGCGAGATCGAGGGCACGATCAGCGTGCCGGAACACACGCTCGTCGTCGGGCGCACGGCGCGCGTCCACGCCAACGTTCAGGCCAAGGCGATCGTGGTCGCCGGGTCGCTGATGGGATCCGCGGTGGCCAGTGAACGCTGCGAAGTGCAAGAGGCCGCGACGGTCGAAGGCACGCTCGAGACGCCGCGTCTCGCGATCAAGGAAGGCGCTTCGCTGACCGCCAAGATCCTCATGCCGATGCCGTCCGACAGGAAAGACGGCGGCGTCGTCCACCACGACTTCCAGGCGTCGGTCGCCTGACACGTCCCCGCCGGGCGAGGCCGCACCGCGGTCTCGCCCCGCACGCCCCGGCGCGCCCTGCGCCGTGCGATCCCGCCCTCGCCGACGTTTCATCTGGATAGGCCGCGCCGCTCGTCCCCCTGCCCGGCGCGGGCCGATTGAGAGGCCAAGATGAAGCAAAAATACGTGGTCCTCCGCGGACTTCCGGCTACCCGTCCGCGCAAGACCAGCGCCGGCGGCCCGGCGCCCGGCCCGGCCGGCACCGCCACCGCGACGATGCCTCGCATCGAATACCAGATCGACATGCTCGACCCGCGCGAAGCCCGCGAGGTCGAACGCAGCAGCGGCGTCCTCGCCGTCGCCCCGGCGATGCCGATGCGCCTCATCACCCCGGTCGGCGAGGCGCGTGACGTCACGGCCACGCCGGCCGCGGCCACCGCGACGTGGGGCGTCAAGGCGGTCAGGGCCGATACCTCGCCGTTCACCGGCACCGGCATCAGCGTGGCGGTGCTCGACACCGGCATCGACGCTGGGCACGCCGCGTTCGCCGGCGTGACGATCGTCGAGCGCGACTTCACCACGGAAGGCAACGGCGACCAGCACGGGCACGGCACCCACTGCGCCGGCACCATCTTCGGGCGCGACGTCCAGAACACGCGCATCGGCGTGGCGCCGGGCGTCACCAAGGCCTTCATCGGCAAGGTGCTCGGCGCCAACGGCGGCACCAGCGACGAGATCGTCAACGCCATCCAATGGGCCGTCGACCAGGGCGCGCACGTCATCTCGATGTCGCTGGGGATGGACTTCCCCGGCTTCGTCGAGTTCCTCGTCCAGTCGGAAGGCCTGTCGATCCCGGTCGCGACGACGGTCGCGCTCGAGGGCTACCGCCAGAACGTCACGCTGTTCGAGCGGCTGTCCTCACTGGTCACGGCGATCGGTCCGTTCGGCGAACCGGCGCTGATCATCGCCGCCGCCGGCAACGAGAGCGCGCGCGACGCCACCCCGCCGTTCGAGATCGCCTGCGCGCCGCCGGCGGTGTCGGAAGGCCTGGTGTCGGTGGCCGCGCTCGGGCAGGTCGGCACGACCATGGACGTGGCGTCGTTCTCGAACACCAACGCCATCGTCGCGGCGCCCGGCGTCGGCGTCACGTCGGCCAAGCGCGGCGGCGGACTGGTGTCGATGAGCGGCACCAGCATGGCGACGCCGCACGTCGCCGGGATCGCGGTGCTGTGGGCGCAGAAGATCCTGTCGCAGGGCCCGCTGCGCTCGACCGAATGGCTGGCCCGGCTCATCGCGTCTGGCACGCGCGACGGCCTCAAGGCCGGCATCGACCCGAGCGACATCGGCTCCGGCCTCGTCCAGGCTCCGCAGTGATCGTTGGCGGGCGTCCCCCGCAGGGACGTCCGCGAGCCGATGACCCTTGCTCAAGGAGGCTAACGAGTGGCGCGAATCGATTACGACAAATACCTCGTGTGGGCAAGGCGCGCATCGGGACTACTCGTCCTCGCCCTGGTCATCATCGGATACGCGTTCGCGAGGCGAAGCGGCGCGTGGCCGCCTGGACACCCGTGGTCGGGCATAACGTTGATTGCGCTCTCAGCATCTCAATTGCTGACACCCACGGGGAATGGAAGCCACAATCAGTCGATGCCGGTCATGTATTGGAGCACTACCTTCCTCATGATGGTGTCTGCCATTTCGTGGAGCGTCGCGTCGTTCTTCGCGCTTCCGTAGGAGCAGCGGGCGTCACGACCAGCAATGCGCGAGCCCCGGTCCAGAGCGCGCCGATGTCACACAGATTCCCGAGCGAATCCGTGGATCTGATCGTCGTGCTCGGCGCGCTGCGGCGCCGGCAGGCGTGCCGCAAGGGTTCAAAGGCGGGCGTCCCCAGCAGACGACCGCGTGACGTCAGGCGCGTACTTCGTTGGGGAGGGGGTCGCCGGCGGCAAACGCCGTGATGCTGGCCAGCGTGGTCTCGGCGATGGCGGTGAGCGCTTCCGTGGTCAGGAACGCCTGATGCGCCGTGACGATGACGTTGGGGAACGTCAGCAGACGCGCGAACACGTCGTCGCGCAGCACCGTGCCTGACAGATCCTCGAAGAACAGCGCCGCTTCTTCTTCGTAGACGTCGATGCCGAGCGCGCCGAGGCGGCCGGACTTGAGCGCCGCGATCGCCGCGCGCGTGTCGAGGAGGCCGCCGCGGCTGGTGTTGATGACCATGGTGCCCTTGCGCAACAGCGCGAAGGCGTCGGCGTTCATCACGTGATGCGTATCCGGCGTCAGCGGACAGTGCAGCGTGACGACGTGGCTCTCGGCGAGCAGCGTCTCGATGGTGACGTAAGTGGCGCCGAGCGCGGTGACCGCTGGCGACGGAAACGGATCGCAGGCCAGCACGCGGCAGCCGAAGCCGGCCAGGATGCGGATGACGACCTGGCCGATCTGACCGGTGCCGACGACGCCGGCGGTCTTGCCGTGCAGGTCGAAGCCGACGAGACCGTCGAGCGCGAAGTTGCCGTCGCGGACGCGGCCGACGGCCCGTGGGATGTGGCGGTTGAGCGCCAGGATCAGCGCGATCGTGTGCTCGGCGACCGCGTGCGGCGAGTAGGCCGGGACCCGCACGATGCGGATGCCGAGTTCGGCCGCGACAGCGAGATCGACTTGGTTGAAGCCGGCGCAGCGGAGCGCGATCAGGCGGGTGCCGCCCTCGGCGAGGGCGTGGAGGACGTCGGCGTCCAGGCGATCGTTGACGAACGCCGACACGACCTCGAAGCCGCGGGCCAGCTGGCTGGTCGCGGACTCGAGGTGCGCATCGAAGTAGACCAGCGCGTGGCCGGCCCGGCGGTTGGCGCGATCGAGGTGCGTGCGGTCGTAGGTCCGCGCGCTGAAGATCGCGACCCGCACGCTACTTGACGGTGAGCGTGCCCTTCATGCCAGCCATGAAGTGCCCGGGGAACGTGCAGAGATAAGTGTAGACGCCCGGCTCCTTGGGCGCGTCGAACGTCACCTCGACGGTCTCGCCGGTACCGGCGAGCTTGGTCGACGCCAGCACCTTGTCCTTCATCGCCGCCGGGATGAAGTCGGTGGCGCGGGCCGAGGCGGCTGCGGTCGAGAACGCCGCCGCGTCGGTCTTGGCCGCCAGCAGCACGAAGTTGTGAGCCATCGCGACCTTCGGGATCGCGCCCTGGCCGGTGAGCTTGACGGTGATCTTCTCGCCCGGCTTGGCCTCGATCGCGGCGACGCTGTACTTCATCGCGTCGGTCCCCGTGATCGCCACCACCCGCGGGGCCTGGGCGTGCACACCCGCCGCGGCGCCGAGCGCCAGCACGACCGCCGTACATCCTGACATCATCGAACGACGAACACCCATCTGTGTCTGCCTCCAGTGTGACCGTGCGGCGCGAGGGCGCCACGAATCCATACTGCCAGATATCGGGCGCCAACAGGCAAGCGACCGCGTCGCCCCCTGATAGGTCTACGCCGCCGCCTCGGCGCGCGCGTCGTGGTATTGCCGCAGCAGTTCGCGGACGGCCCAGGCCAGCGCCGCCATCATGATCAGCAGTCCGACGACGTGCGCCAGCCGAGCCAGCGCGTGATCCCAGGTCATCAGGCGCACGGCGCCGAGCAGGTATTCCCAGTCGTGGCCCTCGACTTCGGCCCCGGTGCGGCCGCCGAGCAGTACCAGCTGCAGGTCGCGCGCGTCATTGATATACGGCGCCAGATCGACCAGGTTCTGCCCGGCCCACCAGACGGCGACGGCGGCGCCGAAGCGATCGCCCTGCCGCACGAAGGCCACCAGGCAGGCCAGCGGCACCAGCACCTGCGTCGCCGACCCGCCGAGGACCATGAAGAAGCGCGGAAAGAAGCCGAACAGGACATGGCCGGCTTCGTGGAACACCAGGTTGATGAGGTGCAGCCACGAGCTGCCGGCGTAGTTCGAGACGATGCTGTGCGCGGCGAAACGCAGCGTGAGCCAGGCGAGGATCAGCCAGAGCAGGGCGCGCCCGGCGATCGCCGGCCACTTCGCCCCGGGCAACTCGGGGAAGCCATCGTCGCCGGTCATCGCGGTCGCTTGGCGTCCGCGACGCTGCCGGGGCCGATGATCCGGCGCTGCTCGGCCGACAGCTCGATGAGCCGCTGCAGCCGCTTGGCCTGGGTCTCGGCCTTGACGGCGCTGACCACGAACCAGATCGCCGTCCGGCGATAGCCGGGCGGTTGACTGGAGAACCAGTCCCAGGCCGCCTTGTGCGCCTTGAAAACCTTCTCCTGCGGCGGAGGGAATGCGTGCGGCCGCTGCTCGTAGGAGGCGCGGCCGGTCTTGGCCGGTTGGCGCGCCTCATAGGCGGCGAGGCCGGACGGCGTCATCCGCGTGGCCGCGATCAGCGCCTCGACCTTGGCGATGTTGACGTGGCTCCAGTGGCTGCCCTTCCGGCGTGGCGTGAAGCGGTTGGTGTAGCGGTCGGCGTCGACGCTGTGGCGGACGCCGTCGATCCAGCCGAAGCAGAGCGCTTCGTCGACCGATTCCGACCAGGTCGGGCTCGACTTGCCGGTGTGTCGCTTGTAGTAGCCGACGTGCAGTTCGTCGGCGGTCGCCGCGTACTCGGCGAACCAGGCGCGCAGGGCCGCCCCGTCGGGAAAGTAGTGGATTTTGGCCTTCGCCACGGCCAAGAGGATAGCGCGCGACGGCCCGGACTGGACCGTCGCGCCACGGACTGACGCGACCGCGCGAGGGCGGGTCGCGAACCCGCTAGTTCGTCTTGGGGGCCTTGGCCGGCTTGGCGCCCGGCGCGAAGTAGCGCGCGGC
Organism: Vicinamibacteraceae bacterium; assembly: GCA_039916225.1. Taxonomy (GTDB): domain Bacteria; phylum Acidobacteriota; class Vicinamibacteria; order Vicinamibacterales; family Vicinamibacteraceae; genus JBDSLU01. The sequence goes on along the minus strand of JBDSLU010000337.1, from coordinate 5,179 downwards.
GAACGTCAGGAACGTCGGCCAGTTCGGGCCCGGCGTATGCCCGGCCGTGTGCTGGCGGAAGCCGATGTCGCCGTCGATGAACGCCGTCTCCACCTTCGGGAATTCGGTGGCACCGAGATCATTCTTGCCGAGCAGCCGGTAGACCGGTCCGGCGTGGACGCCCGCCAGGAACATCCCCTTGGCGTCGACCCAGCCGTCGCCGGCCGGCACGCCGCCGAGGGTGTCGCCGCTGCTGATGAACACCGGGCGCGGCGCGCACATCGCAACGAGTTCGTGCGCGTCGACCGGCAGATCGTTGACCGTCAGCGGACCGGCGTACTTGAGGAAGTTGCCGGCCATCCAGTGGTACTCGCTCGGCGCGGCGACGTTCTCGAGCAGCTCGCCGTAGGTCCGACGCATGATCTTGGCGCCACCGGCGCCCGACGAACTGATGAACGCCACCGCCAGCCGCGGCTCGTAGGCCATGGCGACGATCGTCCCCTTGCCGTAGCGCGAGTGGCCCTCGAGGGCGACGCGCTTGGCGTCCACCGCCCTGTCGGTCTCGAGGTAGTCGAGGAGGCGGCTGGTGCCCCACGTCCACGCCTTCAGCGCGCCCCAGTCGTCCGCCTTGCGCGGCTGGCCCTTGTTGACGAGGCCGATGATGCCCTCCGCCAACCCGGCGCCGTTGTCGGCCTGGACGCTGCCGGGCCGGATGCTGGCGTAGCCCCAGCCCTTGGCGACGACCTGCTCCTGCCAAGTCGGCCCAGGCGTCGCGGTACGGCCGACTTGGGGCGCCGTAGCACCTGGCGCGGGCGTCGCGCCCGCCGGTGGTGCGGAGGCGACCGGGGCCTGTCGCGGCGGCTGCGGTCGCCCGCCGGAGCCGTACTCCAGCACCACCGGCACGGCGCCCTTGGCGTCCTTGGGCGTCCACACGGCCGCCTCGACGTTCACCGCAATCTGTGGGTAGCTGCTGTTGTCAACCTTGCCGAGCAGCTCCTTTTTGACCATCGTCACGCCACCGACGGTCTCCTCGGTGGTGTTCGTGACCGACCACGACACCTTGGGCGTCACCTTCGGCATCCGACCGTAGACTTCGCGGTCGAACAGCTCGACCAGCTCCGGGCGGCGGACATCCCACCACTGCTTGGCGGTCGTGACGCGGGTGCCGGCCTTGGTTACCATGAGCTCGGGCAGCGGCGGGTACGGCGCCACCTTCGCCTCGTCGTAGTTGGCGAAGGTCGGCGACTGCGGGTTGCGGCCTTCGACGCCGCGGCGGAGCTCGGCGATGCCGAGGAGGGCGAGCATCCGCTTGTGATCGGCCTGGGTCGCTTCCTGGGTCGCGAGCTGCGCGGCCGACGGGGTGGGTGGCTGAGCGGCGGCTGCTGGACCGGCAGCTGGCGGCGTGGCGGGCGGAGTGGCCGTCGGCGCTTGGGCGGCGACCATCGGGCCGGCCTGGACGGCGACGGCCAAGGTCAACGCACCGGCGGCGAGCCGGCTCGTTTGGGATGCGAACATCGGGCCCTCGCATAGTGGAAGGCCGCAAACATTGAGGCCTTCGTGTCTGGTGAGCGGTAAGAGGATGCCACAACCACAGCCCGCGGTCGGCCTCATTTGCGGCGAAGTTCGGGGAGGCAACGAACCCGTCTGGACCGTCGTAGACCTGCCCGGCCTGGCCGGGGTCCTCTACTCGCATCCCTGCCACGGCGAGTCGGGCGGCGACGTCCACTACTGCTCGATGTGCAACTCCGGGATCATCGCCCGCGTCTGCCTGGCCGACGTCGCCGGGCACGGCGAACGGGTCGCCGGCGTGGCCCGCGTGATGCACGCCGAGCTGCGGGCGAGCGTCAACTCGTGGGACGAGCGCGAGGTCATGCGCGCGCTCGACGTCCGCCTCGAACAGAGCGGCCTGAAGGCGATCACCACAGCCGCGCTCGTTTCCTATCGACCGTGGAAGCAGCTTCTCACCATCAGCTATGCCGGGCACCCGCCCGGCTGGATCTACCACGCCGGCGGCGACGGACGCGGCCGGCGGTGGGAGCGGCTGGTCATCACGGAAGCGGTGACCACGGGCCCCGCCGATCTGCCGCTCGGCACCAGCTTCGGCCCGTCCTACTCCCGGACGCAGGTTCGAGCCGTCCCTGGGGATCGGTTGCTGCTCGTGACCGACGGCGTGCTCGAAGCGCCGTCACCCGATGACACCGAGTTCGGCGACGCCGGCGTCGAGCGGGTGCTGGACGCGTGCCTGGCCTCCGGCAACGCCTGCGAGGGGCTGGCGACCGCCCTGGTCGACGCCCTGCGCGCCCACACCGCCGCCGATCCGATGACGCACGACGACGTCAGCTTCTACGTCGCGGAGATCACGCCGCCGCCGCCGGGTCCGCAGGTCTGGCAGATCGTGAAGAACCGGATCCTGCCCGCGCTCACCGGGCGCGGCTGAGGCGCCCCGTTCCGCCGTCGGCGACTCCCCTGCCGTATCCGCGAATACCCGGTCTGACCAGTTTCGTTGTGGCCTCGCTTGAATTGCCGGGTTGGCCCCTGTACGCTCGTGGGCCTCTGGACAGTACTGCGATGCCGAAGGGGCTGGCCCCCGGTAAGGAACGTCTGAACATGAACGTGCGGATTCTGCTCGTCGTCGGCTCCTTCATCCTCTCGGTGGCGACCGGGCTCATTCTCGGCCGCGGCGGAGCCGCGTCGGCGGCGCCGGGCAGCGGCGCCAAGCTGGTCGTCGGGCTCAGCCTCGACACCCTGAAAGAAGCGCGGTGGCAGGCCGACCGTGACCTGTTCGTGAACCGGGTGCACGAGCTGGGCGGCGAGGTCATCGTGCTGTCCGCCAACAGCGACGACACCGTCCAGATCGGCGACGTCGAGAAGCTGATCACCAACAAGGTCGACGTCCTGGTCGTCGTCCCGCACGACGGGACGGCGATGGCCAAGGCGGTGACGATGGCGCACCAGGCCGGCATCCCGGTCATCGCCTACGACCGGTTGATCAAGGACAGCGACCTCGACATGTACGTCAGCTTCGACAACGTCCGCGTCGGCGAGTTGCAGGCGCAGTTCGTGGTCGATCAGCTGAAGGGCAAGGGCAAGATCGTCCGCATCTACGGGTCGAAGACCGACAACAACGCCGCCCAGTTCAAGCAGGGCCAGGACAACGTCCTCAAGCCGTACATCGACCGCGGCGACATCCAGGTCGTACACGAGGACTGGGCCGACGACTGGAAGCCGGAGAACGCCAAGCGGATCATGAACGCCGCGATTACCAGTAAGGGCACCGCGTTCGATGCCGTGCTGGCCTCGAACGACGGGACCGCCGGCGGCGCCATCCAGGCGTTGACGGAGGAAGGGCTGGCCGGCCAGAAGCTGGTCACCGGACAGGACGCCGAGCTGGTCGCCTGCCAGCGCATCGTCGCCGGCACCCAGGCGATGTCGATCTACAAGCCGCTGAAGCGCCTCGCCAGCAGCGCGGCGGAGCTCGCGGTGAAGATGGGCCGGCGCCAGGTCGTGGTCGCCAGCCAGACCACCAACAACGGCAAGATCGCCGTCCCGTCCCTGCTCAACGAAGTCGTCACGGTGACCCGCACCAACATGGCCGACACGGTGGTGAAGGACGGCTTCCACTCGTACGACGAGGTCTACCGCGGGGTTCCGGTCGCCAATCGGCCGTCGCGGGCGCCCGCGCAGCCATGAGCGCGGCGACGCTGCTCGAAACCCGCGGGCTCACCAAGAAGTTCGGCGGCATCACCGCCCTCAGCCAGGTCGATTTCGCGCTGCGGGCCGGCGAGGTGCACGCGCTGTGCGGCGAGAACGGGGCCGGCAAGAGCACGCTGATCAAGCTGCTCGGCGGCCTGCACCCGCACGGCAGCTACGAGGGCGAGCTGCTGATCGGCGGGCAGGCGGCGCGCTTCTCGGCGCCCCGCGACGCCGACGCCGCCGGCATCGCGGTGATCTACCAGGAGCTGGCTCTGGTCCCGGAGATGACCGTCGCCGAGAACCTGCTGCTCGGCAACGCGCCGCAACGCTTCGGCCTCCTCGACTGGAACGCCATCTACGCCCGCGCTCGCGCCATCCTCGACGACGCGCAGATCGATCTCGATCCGGCGACGACGATTGCCGAGCTCGGCGTCGGACAACGGCAGCTGGTCGAGATCGCGCGGGCCATCGGCAAGAAGAGCAAGGTGCTGATCCTCGACGAACCGACGGCGGCGCTGACCGATCAGGAAGTCATCGCCCTCCTCAAGCTGGTGAAGCGGTATCGCGACGCCGGCATCTCGTGCATCTACATCTCGCACAAGCTGGACGAGGTCTTCTCGGTCGCCGACCGCATCACCGTGCTCCGCGACGGCCGCAGCATCGTCACCCTCGACACCGCCGCGACCCGCGAGGCCGACGTGATCCGCCACATGGTCGGGCGCGAGATCACCGAGCTGTTCCCGCGCCGCGCCGGCACGCCGGGCGAGGTGCTGCTGCAGGTCGAGCGCCTGTCGGCCGCGCCGGCCAAGGGATCACCGGCCTACCTGAAAGACATCAGCTTCGAGGTCCGGGCCGGCGAGGTGCTCGGCATCGGCGGCCTGATGGGCGCCGGGCGCAGCGAGCTGCTGATGCACCTGTTCGGGGCCTGGGGCGTTCGCACCGGCGGGCGCGTCCGACTCCTCGGACGGGAGATCGGGCCCAACCGCGGACCGGTCGATCTGCTGGCGGACGGCATGGCCCTGGTCTCCGAGGATCGCAAGCGCTTCGGCCTGATCCTCGACGCCGCCATCGGCTACCACCTGACGCTGTCGAGCCTGGCCGACGTGTCGCGGTTCGGGCTGATCGACGCGCCGCGCGAGCATCGCGTCGGCAAGGACGTCTTCGACGCGCTCCGGATCAAGGCACCCGATCTCGAGACGCCGGTCGGCGCCCTCTCCGGCGGCAACCAGCAGAAAGTGGTGCTCGGCAAGGCGCTCAACACCAAGCCGCGGGTGCTCCTGCTCGACGAGCCGACGCGCGGCATCGACGTCGGCGCCAAGCTCGAGGTCTACAACATCATCAACCGCATCAGCCAGGAAGGCACCGCCGTCGTCCTCGTCTCGAGCGAGCTGCCCGAGCTGCTCGGCATGAGCGACCGCATCCTGGTGATGCACGAGGGCCGCATCCGGGGCGAGCTGAGCCGCGCGGAGGCCACGCAGGAGAAGGTGATGCAGCTTGCCACGGGCGG
>JBDSLU010000336.1:0-5095 GCA_039916225.1 Vicinamibacteraceae bacterium | reverse complement strand
CATGACCCGCCGTTTCGCCGCCATCATCGCCGCGTGTTTTTCCCTCACCCTGGTGCCCGCGGTGGCTGGCGCGCAACCAGGACCTGAACACAAGAAGCTCGAGGCGCTGGTCGGGCGGTGGCGGGTCGATGTCGACGTGAAGGCCACCGCGACGACCCCGGCCGCCAAGGCGTCGGGCACCGAGGACTGCGAGTGGTTCGCCAACCTGCACGTGGTCTGCAAGTCGGACGCGACCGGCGCCGCCGGCAACTACCGGTCAATGCGGACGCTCAGTTACGTGCCGGCGGCCAAGCAGTACGCCTCGTACTCGATCGACAGCCTGGGCTACGCGGTGTTGACGCTGGGGCAGGTCGCCGGCACGACCTGGACCTTCACCAGCGAGATCGGTGGCTACAAGCTGCGGTCGGTGATCAAGACCACGAAGGACGGCTACACCGCGACGGCGGACTATGCCGGGGCCGACGGCAAGTGGACGACCACGTCCGTCCTCACCGCGACGCGCGCCAAGTAGCGTCCGCCGGACGGTGCGCTACTTCGTCAACGCGATGCGGGCGACCACCGGGAAGTGGTCGGACGGATAGCGCCCGTTCTGGCCGGTGCGGATGATGCCGGCCGACAGCACCGACGTACCAGGCTGCACCAGCACGTAGTCGATCTTCTCGCCCTTGGTCTGGCCGAAAACGAAGCTGCTGAACGAGCCGACCTCCGGCTCGTCGCGATGGAGCGCGCGGAAGGTGTCGATGAACGGCGGCGCCGCGGCCCCAGTGGCCGGGACGGCAGCTGGCCCGCCCGGGCCGACCAGCACCTGCAGGGCGGCGTTCGACTCGCCGGTGTTGAAGTCGCCGGTGACGATGACCGGTTCCGTCGGCACGGCGCGCGCCTTGATGCGCTCCAGCAGCAGCGCGGTGCTCTTCTCGCGCGACGGCTGCGACTCGTGATCGAGGTGCAGGTTGTAGTGGCTGAAGGCGCTGCCGTCGCGATCGACGAAGCGCGCCCACGAGCAGATCCGCGTGATGCGGTTGCCCCACGTCTTCGAGGCCGGCGTCTCCGGCGTGTCCGAGAACCAGAACGTGCCGCTGGCGGCGACGTCGAAGCGGCTGGTGCGGAACAGGATCGCCGACATCTCGCCGGCTGCCCGGCCGTCGTCGCGGCCGACGCCGACCGCGGCGTAGCCCGGCACCGCCGCGAGAATCTCGTCGACCTGGAAGCGCAGCGCTTCCTGCAGGCCGATCAGATCCGGGTTCTCGGTCCGCAGCAGCGCGTAGAGCATGTCGCGGCGGTTCGTCCATCGGTTCTCGCCGTCGTTGGCGGTGCCGTAGCGGATGTTGAAGGTCATCACCGCCAGCGGTCCGCCTGGGGCCTTCGCCGGCGGTGTGGGCGGTGCGGCCGCGGCTGACGCCGGCGTCTGCCCTGCGGCGCGCCGGACGAGCGCGACCACGGCGAGCGAGGCGACCGACACGGCGAAGGAGCGGCGCGACCAGCGAGGCATCGGCATGATGGGGCGGCACTATACTACCGGCCTCGACCGACCCCTGGGAGCCCGCAATGACACGACCTCGACGGTGGCAGCCGTGGACGGCGGCGATCCTGGCCGCATCGCTGGCCGCTGGCTCGGCCGGCGCCACGACGCTCGGGCAGACAGACGGGCAGGCAGACGCCGGGTCGATTGCCGCCCGGATCGATCGACTGTTCGCGGACTGGAACCGACCCGACGGACCGGGCTGCAGCGTGGCCGTCAGCCGTGCCGGCGCGACGGTGTTCGAGAAGGGCTATGGCGTCGCCCATCTGGAGCACGGCGTCCCGATCAGCCCGACGTCGGTGTTCCACGTCGCCTCGGTGACCAAGCCGTTCACGGCGATGAGCATCCTGTTGCTGGCGCGGGACGGCCGGCTGTCGATCGACGACGACGTGCGGCGCCATCTGCCGGAGTGGGCCGGACCGCCCGGCGTGACGATCCGCCACCTGCTGAACCACACCGGCGGCCTGCGCGAGGCCTTCCTGCTGATCGAGATGGCGTCGCCGCGCGACGGCCGCCTGCATCAGCGCCTCGTCGATCTGCTGACGCGGCAGCGCGGCCTGTCCGAGCCGCCGGGCACGCGCTTCTTCTACAACAACGGCGGCTACGTGCTGCTCGCCGAGATCGTGCAGCGGACCAGCGGCCAGTCGCTGCGGAAGTTCGTCGACGAACGGATCTTCCGACCCCTCGGCATGCGACAGTCGCACCTGCACGACGATCTCGGCGAGATCGTGCCGGCGTTGGCGACTGGCTACACGCGTGGCGATGACGGCGCCCTGCGCGTCGCGCGGCTGCCGGACGGGATCGTCGGGAACGCCGGCCTCTATACGACGGCCCCCGACCTCCTGCGCTGGCTGGGCAACTTCCCGGCGCCCGCCGTCGGCGACGCCGCGCTGATCACCGCGATGCGGACGGTGCCGGCGCTGCCCGGCGGTGAGACGACGGTCTACGGTCTCGGCCTCTGGATCGAGCGGCCGGGCGGTCGGCTGACGGTGTCGCACGGCGGCAGCGATCCGGGCGCGAGTGCCTACGTGGTCCGCTACCCGGAGCACGACCTCGGCATCGCCGTGCTCTGCAACATCGACGGCATCGACGTGACGGGGTTGGCGCGGGGTATCGCCGACGTCTACCTGGGCCCGTCGCCATCGCCATCGCCATCGACGGCTGCGACGGCTGCGACGGCTGCGGCGTCTGCTGCGCCTGCTGGGACGCCGCCCGCACCGGTCACGGTGACCCCGGCGGCGCTCGCCGCGAACGAAGGGCTGTATCGCTCGCCGGGCGATGAATCGCTGCTGCGGATCTTCGTCCGCGACGGCGTGCTCCACGGCAGCCCGGGCGCCGGCGCCGACGGCGGCTGGCCGGTCACGCCGCTCGGCGGCGGTCGCTTCGCCATCGAGACCACGCCGATCGTGCTGGAGTTCGCGGCCGCAGCCGGTGGGCGGACCTTGCGCATCGTCGGCGAGCGGCCGACGCCGGCCGTCCTGGAGCGCGTGGCGTCCTACACGCCAGCGGCGGCGGACCTGGCCGCGCTGGTCGGCGACTATCGCAGCGACGAGCTGTCGACGACCTACACGCTTCGCGTGACGGACGGCGCACTGATCGCAGAGGTGCCGGGACGGAGCCCGATCGCGCTGCAGCCGATCCGGCGCGATATGTTCGCCGGCTCGCTGGTCGGCTCGATCACGTTCGAGCGCGATCGCGCCGGCCGTCCGACCGGCTTCACGGTGCACGCCTATGCGGCGCGGGGCATTCGCTTCGAGCGCGTTCGTCCGCCCCGCCGCGCTGACGTCCACACCGGCGTCCGTTTCACGTCCGTTCCGGAGGCTTCATGCCGATCGATCGCTACACCAAGGCCGTCCTGACGATCATCGCCGCCGCGCTCGTCTACATCGGAGCGATGCTGTCCGGCGAACGGGCGTCGGCGCAGGTGGCCGCCGCTAGGAACGTGCAGCTCAGCGAGGACACGCGGCCGCAGCCGGTCGTCGTCGTCGGGTGGGGCACGGTGCAAGTCGACGGGCGGGTCACCCTGAACATGGTGCGCGACGCCAACGGCCTCCACACCGACAGCACGCTGCCTGTCGCCGTGCAGTCGACTCCGCAGCGCCCGCTGCCGGTCGTCGTGCAGCCGGGGCCGCGGCCGATCGACGTCACGGTCGGCGCCACGCCGCAGCGGCCGCTCCCGGTGTCGATCCACGGCATCAAGACCGGGGCCGAGTGGGACACCATCCGGACCAAGGTCGACGCGCAGCCGCTGACGCGGAACCCGGGCCCGCCCTGAGCGCGCGTCAGGGCGTCGCGCGGGCGGGAGCCGGCGCCTCGGGCCGGCCGTCCTGTTGCCAGCCGGCCCCGAGCGCGCGATAGACCTCGACGAAGGTGGTGAGCTCGGCCTCCTCGGCCTGGGCCAGCCGGATCTCGGCGTCGAACAGCCGCGTCTCGGCGTCGAGAACTTCGAGATAGCTGGTGGCGCCGCCGCGATAGCGGATGTCGGCGAGCCGCCGCGCGTCCTGCGCCGCCGTCGTCAGCCGCTCCTGCTGATCGCGTCGCTCGCGGGACTTGCCGTGGCCGACGAGCGCGTCGGACACTTCGCGGAACGCCTGCTTCACCGTCTGGGCGTAGATCGCCGTCGCTTCCTCGGTGCGGGCCTGGGCCAGGGCGACCTGCGATCGCGTCCGACCGGCGGTGATGATCGGCTGCACGGCGCCGACCGCCGCCGTCCACACCCCGGCGCCGCTCGCGAACAGCGCGCGCAGCGCCGTGCTCTGCAGGCCGCCGCTGCCGGTCAGGGCGATGGTGGGGAAGTAGTTGGCGCGGGCGACGCCGATCTGGGCGTTGGCGGCGATGAGCGCGTGCTCCGCCTGCTGTACGTCGGGACGCCGGGCGAGCAGTGCCGACGGCAGGCCGGCCGGAACGTCGACCGGGTGCTCCTGGTCGACGAGCGCGACGCCGCGCGCCACCGCGCCCGGATAGCCGCCGGCCAGGATCGCGAGGAAGTTCTCCTGCTGCGCGATGCGCCCCTCGAGGTCGGCGATGGTGGCGCCGGCACCGTAGACGAGCTGTTCGGCCTCGCGCACGTCGACGAGCGAGGTGACGCCGCCCTGCTCGCGGAGCTGCGTCAGCCCGAGCGACTCCTGCCGCGACGTCAGCGCGCGGCGAGCGATCTCGAGCTGCAGATCGAGGGCCCGCAGCCCGTCATAGCCGCGCGCCACTTCGCTGACGATGGTCGCGGTCACCGCCCGCCGCCCCCACTGCGCCGCCAGCAGCTGCGCCCGCGCCGACTCGGTGGCGCGACGGTACTTGCCCCAGAAGTCGATCTCCCAGGCCAGCGCCGCGCCGACGCGGATGGCGCCGGCGGTGCGGGCGTCGGCGGTGTCGGTGGCGGCAAGGCGTCCGCCGCCGGCCTGGGCCGTGGCGTCGACCGTGGGGAAGGCGTCGGCGCGGGTGACGCCGAGCACGGCCTGCGCCTGCAGGACGCGAGCCGCGGCGATGCGGATGTCGTCGTTGCCGGCCAGCGCGGCACGGATCAGCGAGCGCAGGGCCTCGTCCTGGAACACGTCGACCCAGGCGGCCTCGCCGAACGAC
>JBDSLU010000335.1:0-7498 GCA_039916225.1 Vicinamibacteraceae bacterium | reverse complement strand
CCTTCGTCTCGACGTCGAGCTTCTCGCCGTTCACCGTGGCGACGGCCAGGCCGTTCGATACGGTGACGATCATCTCGTTCCAGTCCTGCGGCTTGTACTTCGTCAGGTTGGTGAACGGGCCGGCCAGCGCGTAGTCGCGACACTGCAGCTGCGGGCCGCGCAGGTAGACGCCGCTGTCGGCGTTGGGCGTGGCGCGGAACTCGAGCTTCAGGACGAAGTCGTTGGGGAACTCGCGCTTGGTCCAGATCTGCTGGATGCGGCGCGCCTCGGGCGGCGTCGTGACGACCAGCCGGCCGTTGATCGCCTGGAAGCGACCGTCCGGGCTCGCGGTCCGCCCGTCGAACGGCAGCGCGCCGTCGACGATCGGCCACGCCGCCGCGTTCGGATCGGACGCCTGCCAGCGTCGCGCGCTTTCCTTGTCGGCCGGCGTCGTCGGCCGCAGCCCCCAGCCGGTCAGATCCTTGCCGTTGAACAGGCTCTCGAAGCCGGGCTCGGGCGTGAAGTAGTCGGGCTCGGTCTCGATGAAGCCGAGCGTCGCGAAGATCGGCCGCAGCGCCGCCGCGAACTTGACGTAGCCATAGTCGTTCGGATGCAGGACGTCGGGGAACTCGGACAGGATCGGCTCGCCGCTCTTCTCGGCGAACAGCGTCCACGTGTCGAGCGGGATGACCTGCGGATCACCCTTGATCGATGCCATCCGCAGCGTGTTGATCTTCTTGATCTCTTCCGCCGGCCGACGCATCGTCACCGAGCTCGGCATCACGAGGCAGGCGATGATCGGCATCTTCGGGTTGTGCGCCTTGAGGGCGGCGATCAGCACCCGGAAGTCGCTGTCGATCGTCTCCGGCGTCGCCATCTCCTCGAGGTCGTTGGTCCCGATGAGGATGACGACCGCGCGCGGGTTGAGATCGAGGACGTCCTCCTTGAGGCGGATCAGGACGCCGCGGGTGGTGTCGCCACTGATGCCGCGATTGGCGACCTTGACCCCGGGGAACACCGCACCGAGGCCGAGGCCCCAGCCCTGCGTGATCGAGTCGCCGAGGAACACCACCGCGCCCTGATCGCGCTGCACCTGCGTCGACCACAGCGTCCGCCGCTGCTTCCACAGGTTCTGGAACCACTCCATGCGGCGGATCGGTCCAGTGCCCGGCAGGCCGTCGTCAGTGGCCGGGATGGCCAGCCGATCGGACGTACCGGGCGCCGGGGCCGCGGCCGGCGGTGGCGTGACGGTTGGCGGCGTGGCCGGCTGCGTGGCTGGCTGCGCGGGAGCGGCAACCTGGGCCGACGCGGAAACACTCGAGATCAGCAGGCAGCCCGCGGCCACGGCTCCGCGGAGGTCAGACCAGTGAAAATGCATGCGCGGAGAATATCCGAAAACGGGCGAAACGCGCCGGTCGCTCAGGCCGACCCTTCAGCCGGCCAGGGACGCGAGATGACGCAGGCGTTGATGCCGCCGACGCCGAGCGACAGCTTGCCGGCGAGACCCGGCGGCGCGGCGCAGGCCTGGTCGAGGACGAAGCTGCCGTGCAGCGCCTCGATGGCCGGGTTGAGCGCGTTCGCCGGCAGCGCGGTCGGGTAGAGCTTGCCGCGGGCGAAGCCGAGATACTGCGCCGTCAATTCCCAGCCGCTGCCGGCGCTCATGCCGTGGCCGAAGGTGCCCTTGCGGGCCGTGCCCAGCACGGTCGGCGGCAGCGCCGAGCGCAGCAGCTTGACCTCGTTGTAGTCGCCGGGCGTCGCGGTCGCGTGCAGGTCCCACGTGCCGATGTCGCCGGGGCCGGCGCCCGCCGCCGCGAACGCCTGTTCGATCGCCGCCGTCGGACCGGCGATCGTCGGCGTGATGATGTGGTCGGCGTCCGAGCTGACGCCGACGGCGATCGGCTCCATCCCCAGGACCTTGAAGCCGCGTTCGATCATGTAGTCGTAGTCGCCCAGGATCCACACCACCGATCCCCCGGCGACGTGGGTGCCTTGCAGGCGCGTCAGCGGCAGCGAGACGCGGCCGTCGGCGGCGAGGACGCGGGCGCTGAAGAACCCGCCGACGATCAGCGGGTGCGGCGGCGGATCGGTGGCGCCGACGACCACCGCCTTGGCTTCGCCGCGCCGGATCGTGTCCATCGCCAGCTTCAGCGCGACGCCGAAGGTGGAGCAGGCGGCGACGGGCGCGAAGGCCAGGCCGGTGATCTTGCCGAGCATCGAGATCTGCGCCGCCGGCGTGTTGTGGATGTTCCACACGACGTCGGCCGAGACCTCCCAGGGCGCGTCGGGGGCGCCCCACTGCTGCTGCAATTTGCCGCGGGCCGCATCGCGGGCCCGGATGACGTGCATCTTGCCGCTGTCGACGCTGCCGGTGATGCCGGTCTTCTCGATCTCGGCGAGCGCGGCCAGGTATTGCCCGAGCTCAGGCGAGCGGTCGGCCCAGTGACGATGCCAGGCGTCGACCGCGGTCTGGCGATCCTCGGGCTCGACGTGCACCGCGGCGGCCGCCGACGGCGCCGCCGGGACGCCCTCGACCGCGGCGCTGCCGTGCGTCTCGAGGTGGGTGCGCAACGCGCTGTTGCGCGCCGGTTCGGCCCAGAAGCGATCCCAGCGGCGCTGCGCCTTGTGCAGCGCGATGCTGGCGTCGTAGAGCCGGCCGATGTTGCCCAGGCCGGTGCCGACGTAGACGTGGGCCTGCTGTCCCAGCTCCTGCAGCGTCGCCTCGAGCCCGGGATTCTGGCCGAGGGCCTGGATGAAGGCGCCGATGGCGTACATCGACGGCCAGTCCATCTTCTCCTCGAGCTGGGCGAAGCGGCGCGGCGGGAAGCGCTCGGCGATCCACTCGCGGTAGTCGGCGAAGCGGAAGGATGGGTTCCCGGCGAGGAAGTTGCTGGTGCCGAAGCCGTTGAACGGGGTCAGCCAGCTGTCGGCGCCGTCGAGGTTGGTGGCGAACGCATCGATGTCAGGTGAGCGGGGCGCCACCACGCCCCACCCGAAAATTCCCACACGGGTCACCCGTGCATTCTGTCAGACCGTGAGGTGATTCTTCACCACGTCGTCGGTCAAGCCGTCGATCGTGCCGCTGGCGACGACCCGGCCCTTCTCCAAAACCGAGAAATCGCTGGCCACGCGGCGGGCGAACGGCAGCTTCTGCTCGACCAGCAGGATCGTCAGCCCTTCATCGCGATTCAGGCGCAGCAGCACGTCGCCGATCTCGTGCACCACGTTCGGCTGGATGCCCTCGGTCGGCTCGTCGAGGATGAGCATCGTCGGGTTGAGGACCAGGGCGCGGCCGATGGCGAGCTGCTGCTGCTGGCCGCCCGACAGGTCGCCGCCGCGGCGGAGCCGCATCTTCTTCAGAACAGGGAACAGCTTGAAGATCCGGGCCGGAATGGCCGGGGCCTTGGTCACGCCCAGGCCCACCTGCAAGTTCTCCTCGACGGTGAGCTGCGAGAAGATCTCGCGGCCCTGCGGCACATAGCCGATGCCGAGCCGGGCCCTGGCCTCGGCGGGGAGCGGCCCCAGACCGCCGTTCTTGAACGTGATGGTGCCGGAGTCGCTGCGGACCAGGCCCATCACGCACTTGAGGAGCGTCGTCTTGCCGGTGCCGTTGCGCCCCATCAGGCAGGTGCGCGAGCCGGCCTTCACCGTGAGATCGATGTCCCACAGGATGTGACTGCCGCCGTACGACTGGTTCAGCCGGGATACGGTCAGCATCAGGCCCCCAGATACACGTCGATGACGTCCTGGTCGTTCTGGACCTCGTCCATCGTGCCCTCCGCGAGGACGCTGCCTTCGTGGAGGACCGTGACGCGTCGGGCGATCGACCGGACGAACTCCATGTCGTGCTCGACCACGACCACGGAATGCGCGCCGGCCAGCGACACGAGCAGTTCGGCGGTGCGCTCGACTTCTTGCGGCGTCATGCCGGCCACCGGCTCGTCGACCAGCAGCAGCTTCGGATCCTGCATCAGCAGCATGCCGATCTCGAGCCACTGCTTGTGGCCGTGCCCGAGTGCGCCGGCAATCTCCTCGCGCCGATCGGCCAGACCGATGGTGGCGAGCACGCTGTCCATGCGATCGCGGCCGGCCGCGGTCAGCCGCGCCCGCAGCACCCGCCAGAACGACCGCGGGCCGGCCAGCGCCAGCTCGAGATTCTCGGTCACCGTGAGGTACTCGAACACGGTCGGCTTCTGGAACTTGCGGCCGATGCCGGCCCGCGCGATTTCCGGCTCGCTCATGGTGAGCAGATCGAGCTGGTGGCCGAAGCGGGCCCGGCCTTCGTCGGGCCGCGTCTTGCCCGTGATCACGTCCATCATCGTCGTCTTGCCGGCGCCGTTCGGGCCGATGATGCAGCGCAGCTCGCCCGGCTCGACATAGAGCGTCAGGGCATTGAGGGCCTTGAAGCCGTCGAAGCTGACCGTCAGCTTCTCGAGGTAGAGGACGTCGGCGGCGACGGTCATGCGGTGCGCACTCCCATTCGCCGGGACGCGAACCACGCGGCCGGACGCAGGCCGACGATGCCCTTGGGCAGGAGCAACGTCGTCAGGATGAAGAGCGCGCCGAGCGCGTAGAGCCACACTTCCGGCAGCGCACCGGTGAAGTAGGTCTTGGCATAGTTGACCAGGAGCGCGCCAGCGACGGCCCCGTAGAGCGTGCCGCGTCCGCCGACAGCGACCCAGATCACGACTTCGATCGAGTTGATGGGCGCGAATTCACCGGGGTTGATGATGCCGACCTGCGGCACGTAGAGCGCCCCCGCGACACCGGCGATGACCGCCGACACGACGAACAGCCACAGCTTGTAGGACTCGACCGGATAGCCGAGGAAGCGGGTCCGGCTCTCGCCATCGCGGATGGCACGGATGACGCGGCCGGCCCGCGAGCGGAGCAGGGCCCGGGTCAGCGCATAGCTGCCGGCGAGCGCGACCAGCGTCGCGACGAACAGCGACATGCGCGTGGCCGGCAATCCCAACGGAAAGCCCAGGATGTCCTTGAAGTCGGTGAAGCCGTTGTTGCCGCCGAAGCCCATGTCGTTGCGGAAGAAGGCCAGCATCAGCGCGTAGCTCAGCGCCTGCGTGATGATCGACAGATAGACGCCGGTGACACGTGAGCGGAACGCCAGCCATCCGAAGGCCAGCGCCAGCAGGCCGGGGCCGAGCACGACCATGATCGCGGCGAACCAGAAGTGGTCGAAGCCGTACCAGAACCACGGCAGCGCCTTCCAGTTCAGGAAGACCATGAAGTCCGGCAGGATCGGGTCGCCGTAGACGCCCCGCGTCCCGATCTGCCGCATCAGGTACATCCCCATCGCGTAGCCGCCCAGCGAGAAGAAGGCGGCGTGGCCGAGGCTGAGGATGCCGCAGTAGCCCCAGATCGCGTCGACGGCGAGCGCCAGCATCGCGTAGCAGAGGTACTTGCCGAGCAGCGTCAGGACGTAGGGCGAGAGGTTCAGCGGCGACGACGGTGGCAGCAGCGTGAGGAGCGGCACGACGACGGCCGTCACGGCGATCAGCGCGTAGAGGACGGTGCCGCCGGTATCGTCGCGCAGCGCCGCCGGCAGCCGGTTGGCGATGGGCATGGGAGGACGGTCCACTAGTTCTGCTCCGCGGCGCGACCGGTCTGGGGGAACAGGCCCCGCGGACGTCGCTGGATGAAGAGGATGAGCGCCACGAGCACAGCAATCTTGGCCAGCACGGCGCCGGCGAGCGGCTCGAGCAGGTTGTTGACGATGCCCATCGTCATGCCGCCGATGAGCGCGCCCCACAGGTTGCCGACGCCGCCGAAGACCACCACCATGAACGAATCGATGATGTAGGCCTGGCCGAGGTTGGGTCCGACGTTGGTCAGCTGGCTGAGCGCCACGCCGGCGATACCGGCGATGCCCGAGCCGAGGCCGAACGTCATGGCGTCGACGCGGGCCGTGCGGATGCCCATCGCCCGGGCCATCGGCCGGTTCTGCGAAACGGCGCGGATCTCGAGGCCGAGCCGCGTCCGTCGCAGCACGAGCAGCAGCAGGCCGAACACGATCATCGTGAACGCGATGATGTAGAGGCGGTTGTAGGTGAGGCTCAGCGCGTCGTTCAGCTGCAGCGTGCCGCTCATCCAGGCCGGCGTGGCCACCGAGCGGTTGAGCGCGGTGAAGATCGAGCGCACCGCCTGCTGCAGCACCAGGCTGACGCCGAACGTCGCCAGCAGGGTCTCGAGCGGCCGCCCGTAGAGGAACCGGATCACGGTGCGCTCGATGAGGACGCCGGTCAGGCCGGACACCAGGAACGCCGCCGGGATCGCCACCGCGATCGACCAGCCGATGTGGTTCGGCATCAGCGTCTGCACGACGTAGGTGGTGTAGGCGCCGAGCATCATCAGCTCGCCGTGCGCCATGTTGATGACGCCCATCACGCCGAACGTGATGGCCAGGCCGATGGCGACGAGCACGAGCACCGCGCCCAGGCCGAGGCCGAAGAAGAGCGTTTCCGCGCCCGAGTAGATCGAGCGCGCCTGTTCGATGCGATCGATGGCCTTCGTCGCCGCCTCGCGGATCTCGGCGTCGGGCTCGACGAAAGTGCCGTCGGCGGACTTCTCGACGAGTGCCTTCAGCCGGTTGTGCACGGCGGGGAGCAGCCGCTGCGCCAGCACCTGGATGGCGGCCAGCCGGGCCGCCTTGTCGCCGCTGTCGAGATCGGCCATCGCCAGGCCGGTCAGCATCTCGCGGCGGACTCGCGCCTCGTATTCGGTGTCGACGCGCTCGCGGAGCAGCTCGGTGGTCTGGGCGTCGGGCGAGCGGAGCAGTTCGGTGACGGCGTTGAGCCGGACCGCCGGATCCTTGCTGGCCAGGTCGGTGCGGGCGACGACGCCCTTCAGCACCCGACGCAGCCGATTGTTGGTGCCGATGCGGGTGACGGCCTCGCGCGGCGACGAGCCGGCCGGCTTCAGCGTGACGGGATCCAGCAGATCCGACGACGGCAGCGTCTCGTCGGCGGAGGTCGCGACGAAGACGCCCTGATCGGGAGCGCGGACGACGAGCCGATCTTCGAGGAAGGCGCGGAGCACGAGGCGCGCGCTGGCGTGGCCGCTGGCGACCAGTTGCTCGACGATCGCTTCCTTGTCGGCGAAGCCGGCGTCACGCAGGCTGGTGACGAGGCCGGCGAAATCGGTGGGCGCGGCCGGCGGCACCGGGGCCGGCGCGGCGGGCGAGGAAACGGCCTCCGCCGGGGCCGGCGCAGGACTGTCCTGCGCGGCCGCCGGCGAGGCGAGGAGAGCAATGCCGGCGAGCAGCGCGGCCATACGCCGCCACTGCCCGCCGACCCCCGGGCATACTTCGTTCACGCGTACTTCGTTCCCGAGCAGACCTTGGTCTTGGTGTTGTAGTTGCCGCACTTCAAGGTGACCCAGTCGGCGGTCAGGTCCTTGCTGCCGGGTAGGAAGTCCGACCACGCGTCACCGGGCACCGTCGACGGCGTCTTCCAGACGACGTCGAACTGCCCGTCCGCCCGCACTTCGCCGATGTAGACCGGCTTGG
>JBDSLU010000334.1:0-4500 GCA_039916225.1 Vicinamibacteraceae bacterium | reverse complement strand
CGTTCAGGCCACGTTCAGGCGGTGCGCGCTACCGTGCCTCCCGGTCGACAGAGGGCCCGTCAGGAAATAGGTGAGGTCTCTTCTGGGCGTCGAGGCGCCCGGATCGCAAGGCGCGAGGAGGAAGCATGCCGGGGGCATGTGACCGACGAGCAACGCCGCGAGGCGGGATGCCTCGACGCCCAGAGTGCCTCAGTTATTCCCTGACGGGCCCTCCTAAGGAGGCTTTCGTGTCCCGATACCTGCGTGCTGTGCTCATCGTGCTGGCGGTCGTCGTCGGATCGCTGTTGACGCTTCATCTGGCGGCGCCGCAGTGGGTGAATTCGCTGGCCCACACCATCCACGGGCGATGATCGGCGATCTTCGGCACGCCTGGCGGGCGCTGCGTGCCATCCCGCTGGTGTCGACGGTGATCGTCGTCTCGCTCGGGCTCGGCATCGGCGCCAACACCACCGTCTTCTCGTGGCTCCAGATGGTGCGCTGGAAGCCGCTGCCCGGCGTCGCCGGCGCGGCGGCGCTGCAGACGCTCGAGACGCGCACGGCCACCGGCGCCTACGTCGGCACGTCGTGGCGGCGCTACCTCGACGTCCAGGAGCGGACGCGATCGTTCGACTGGCTGCTGGCCTCGCGGGCCACACCGCTGGCCATCGGCGCGGCGCCGGCGGTCGAGCGCGCGACCGCGCTGTTCGTATCCGGCAACTACTTCCAGGCGCTGGCCCTGCGTCCTGCCGCCGGGCGGCTCCTCTCCACGGACGACGCCGGCGCGCCGGGGCGACAGCCGGTCGTAGTCATCTCGCACGACTACTGGCAGACGCACTTCGGCGGGGGCCGCTCCGCCGTCGGTGCGGCGATCCGGGCCAACGGCCAGACGCTGGAGATCATCGGCGTGACCCCGCCGCGCTTCCAGGGCACGACGCTCGGCCTGGCCTTCGACATGTGGATCCCGGCGACGATGGCCGGTGTCCTGATCCCCGGCTCGCGCGAGCTGGATGACCGGGCCCAGGGCGGCTACACCGTCCTCGGCCGCCTGCGGCCCGAGGTGTCGGCGATCGCGGCGCAGGCCGAGCTCGACGCCGTGGCGGGGACGATCGGCCGCGCCCATCCCGAGACCGATGGCGGCCTGGCCATCGAGCGGCACGACTTCAACGATCCGCCGCGCGGCCCGCAGCGGATGATCGCCGGCGCGCTCGCCCTGCTGCAGGCGCTGATGCTGCTCGTGCTGATCGCCGTCTGCGGCAACGTCGCCAACCTGCTGCTGGCGCGGGCCAGCGTTCGTCAGCGTGAGTTCGGCGTCCGGCTGGCGCTCGGCGCGCCGCGCCATCGCATCGCCCGACTGGTGCTGTTCGAAGCGCTGCTGCTGGCCGCGGGCGGCACGGCGATCGGCCTCGCCTTGGCCCTCTGGGGTACCCAAGCGGTCCGGGCCGGCGAGATCTCCGGCGCCATGCCGATCCGCTTCCAGACCGCGATCGACGGCGTCGGCCTGGCCGTCGCGGTGGGCCTCGGCCTGCTGTGCGCGCTGGTGGCCGCCGGCACACCGGCGTGGCTCCTCACCCGTCTGCAGCCGCAGGACACGACGCGCAGCGGGATCCGCGGCGCCTCGCGGAGCGTGTTGCGCGACACGCTGATGGGGCTGCAAGTCGCGCTCGCCCTGCTCGTGCTCGTCGTCGCCGGCCTGTTCTTCCAGCGGTTCCAGGAGGGCCGCGGCCTCGATCCCGGCTTCCGGGCCGACGGCATCCTGCTCGCCGCCTACGATCGCACCGGCGGCGACACCACGCGGGACAGCAACCGCGCCTTCGCGTCGCGCCTGCTCCGGGCGTTGCGGCAGGTGCCAGGCGTCGAGGCCGCCGCGCTCGCCTCCTCGGTGCCGCTCGACATCCACGGCCTGCCGTCACGCACCTTCGCCCTCGAGGGCCGGCCCGACACCGGCACGCCCGATCAGGCGCTGTCGAACACGGTGACCCGCGGCTACCTGGCCACGATGGGCATCCCGCTCGTCGCCGGCACGGACCTCGCCGATCTCGACGACGCCACGGCCGCGCCGCAGGTCATCGTCAACCAGGCCTTCGTCGCGCGCTTCGTACCGGAGGGCGAGGTGCTCGGCCGCCGCCTCGTCTCGCGCGACGTGTCGCACGTCATCGTCGGCATCGCGCGGACCTCGACGGCCGACGCCTTCGGCGAGGCACCGGCGCCGCTGGTGCTCTACTCGTATCGGGATCGACCGCTCGCCGGCGCGGAGATGCACCTCCGCACGCGGCCCGGCACCGAGCTGGCGATGACGGCCGCCATCCGCCGGGTCGTCGCCGAACTCGACCCCAGCCTGCCGGTGTTCGACGTGCGCACGCTGCCCGAGCACATCGCTCGCAACCTGATCCTGCGCCGGGTGCCGGCGCGGATGTTCCTGGTGCTCGGCCCGCTGCTGTTGCTGCTGGCGGCGATCGGCGTCTACGCCGTCGTCGACTACGGCGTGTCGCAGCGCACCCGCGAGATCGCCGTGCGCCTGGCGCTGGGCGCCTCGAGTCAGTCGGTGGTGCGTCGGATCGTCGGGGAGACCGTGGCCGTCATCGGGCTCGGCGCGGGCGGCGCCACCCTGATGGCCGTCGCCGTCGACCTGCACCTGATCCGCGGCGGGACGCGCGACCTGCCCGTGCTGGTCGGCGTACCGCTGCTCTTGCTGCTGGTGGGCGCGCTGGCGGCATGGCTGCCGGCCCGACGCGCCAGCCGTGTCCAGCCGGCGAACGTCCTCCGCACGATCTAGCCTGACCGCAGGAGTGGTCGGCGGCTAGCCCGCCTTGCGCTTCGGGGCCGCCTTCTTGGCGGGTGCCGCCTTGGTCTCGGCGATCTCCGCCTTGGCCGGCTTCTTCTTGCCCTCGCTGACGTTGGCCAGGCTCTTTCGCAAGGCCTCCATGAGGTCGACGACCTTCGACGGCGTCTCCTCTTCGATCGCCACCACGTCTTCGCCGGCGACCTTGGCGTCGATGATGCGGCGCAACTCGGACTGGTATTCGTCCTTGAACTGCTTCATGTCGAGCGGCTTCTCGAACGTCGAGATGACCTGCCGCGCGAGCTGCACTTCCGCCGGCTTGGGTTTGGCCGGCAGCAGGTCGTACTCGGCGACCTCGTCCATCGCCCGGATCTCGTCGGCCTGCCGCAGGGTATACATGACGAGGCCCTTTTCCTTGGCCTCGACGGCCACCAGATATTCCCGGCCGTAGAGCGCGACCTTGCCGATGCCGACCTTGCCAGCCATGCCCTCACGGATGACGGCGAAGGCGTCAGCCGCCACTTGCGTGTCGGGGGCCAGGTAGTAGGGCCGCTCGAAGTAGATGGGATCGAGCTCGTCGCGCTCGGCGAACTGCTGCAGATCGATGACGCGGGTCGAGGCCGGACGGACCTTCTCGATGTCCTCTTCGTCGACGACGACGTAGCGCCCCTTCTCGAACTCGTAGCCCTTGACCAGCTCGGAGTTGGGCACCTCGCGCTCGCACTTCGGGCACCACTTCTTCTGCTGGATGCGGGTCTGGCATTCGCCGTGGAGCTGGTTGAAGCTCACCGACGCCGCGGAGTCCGTCGCCGGGAAGACCCGGATCGGAATGTTGACGAGGCTGACCTTGAGATAGCCTTTCCACGTCGCTCGCGCTGCCATTCGTATCCCTCCGCCGCGTTGGTATCGGCCCGACGGCAGTGTAATGCAGGGACCATGCCCGTTCCGAGGGTCTGACCGATATCCGTCCCTCCCGCTCGACCGTGGGACTACGGCGCCCAACGTAGACTGTCACCGTGCCCCCAGCCCGAGAGGCCGCCGTCTGGCGCGACGACCCGGCCTTCGTCCGGCCGATGGCCGCCAGCACGACCGACGCGCCGCCCGACAAGGATCTGCAGAACCCGGCGCTGGTCTACGAGCCCAAGTTCGACGGCATCCGCGCCCTGGTGTCGCTCGAGCCGGCGACCGGCCAGCCGCGGGTGCGGCTCTGGTCGCGCAACGGCAACGACAAGACGGCCCAGTTCCCCGAGGTCGTCAAGGCGCTGCGCGACTTTGCCCAGCGGCTGAAGGCGCCGGTGCTTCTCGACGGTGAAGTGGTGGCGCTCGACGCCCGCGGCGAGCCGGGCGGCTTCCAGCAGCTGCAGGGCCGCATGCACCTCAAAGGCGAGCGTGACATCGCGCGCGAGGCCACGGCACAGCGGGCCGCGTTCATCGCCTTCGACATCCTGCGTGACGGCAGCGACGATCTGCGGCCGCTCATCCTCACCCACCGCCGCGCACGCTTGGAGCGGCTGTTCGGCGCCTCGGGATCGTCGGAGGTCCGCTACGGCGACTACGCCGCCGGCGACGGCCGCCGGCTCTACGCCCGCGCGATGCAGGAAGGGTGGGAGGGCCTGGTCGCCAAGCGCGCCGACTCGCGCTACGAGAGCGGCCGCCGCAGCCCCAACTGGATCAAGTTGAAGCTGAAGAAGACCGAGTCGCTCGTCGTCGGCGGCTGGACCGAGCCGCGCGAGACGCGGCAG
>JBDSLU010000333.1:0-4954 GCA_039916225.1 Vicinamibacteraceae bacterium | reverse complement strand
CGGGCCCTACACCGTCCTCGACGGCGCCGACGAGGACACCGCGCGCTTCCTGATCGAACAGGGCGCGCCGCTGACGCCGAACGTCGCCGCCCGGCTCGGCTGGCTGGAGGATCTGCAGCGCCTGATCGACCGCGATCCCTCGCTCGTACACGCGCGCGGCGGGGACGGACAGCAGCCGCTGCACGAGTCGAAGACGGCGGCCATCGCCGATCTGCTGCTCGATCGCGGCGCCGGTATCGACGTGCCCTGCATCGATCACCGATCGACGCCGGCGCAGTACGCCCTGGGCGATCGCCCGGACGTCTGCCGGCGGCTGCTCGAGCGCGGCGCCACGCCGGACATCTTCATGGCCGCCCGTCTCGGTGACGTCGGGATCGCAACGCGCCTCCTCGACGCCGATCCTGGGTGTGCGGCAGCGCGCATCAACGAGCCTGGCTACGCGCCGGTACCGCCCTTCAACATCTACTGCTGGTCGCTGGGGTTCGGGAGGTCGCCGCACGACGTCGCGTCCGCGGCCGGCCACCGCGAGGTGGGTGATCTGCTGCAGGCGCGGAGTTCGGCGCGCGTCCGCTTCATGAACGCGCTCCTGGCCGCCGACGAGGCTGCCGCCAGGGCGATCCTGGCCGAGTCGCCGTCGCTGGTGCCGTCGCTCACGCGAGACGAACACGGGCATCTCGCGCAGGCCATCTTCCATCAGCACGTCGACGCCGCCGCGCTGATGCTCCGTCTCGGCTTCGACCCGAGCGCGCCAGGGGTCGATGGCGGAACGGCCTTGCACGCCGCGTGCTGGGTCGGCAACGTGGCGATGGTCGAGCGCCTGCTCGCGCACGGTGGCATCCCGCTCGACGCCCGCGACCCGACCCACGGGAGCACGCTGCTCGGCTGGGCGTCGTTCGGGTCGGTCTGCCGGCGGGCGCCGGGCGGCGACTACCCCGCCGTCGCCGAGCGCCTGGTGGCCGCCGGCGCCGACATCACGGCCCTGGGTAACCGCAATCGCCACACCCTGCTGCAGATGGCGCACGGCAATCCGCCGATGCAGGAGACGCTGCGCCGGCTGGGGGCGACCTAGCAGCCCGTGGTGAAAGTCCCGCGGCACTCTCACCACGGGCTGCTAGCGCCCATCGCGTCGCGGTGCGATCAGATGCCGGTGTACCAGGCCCAGCCGTTTCGGATGCTGCCGCTCGTGCCGCCATCGTCGAACTCGTCGGCGACGACGAGACGGCGCACGTATTTCATGCTCTTGTAGCCGATCTGCCGTTCGAGCCGCAGCCGGACCGGCGCGCCGTGCGCGATCGGCAGATCGGCGCCGTTCATGCCGTAGGCCAGAATCGTCTGCGGGTGCAGCGCGTCGATCAGGTCGAGGCTGTCGACCCAGTCGTCGACCGAGTGCAGCACCACGAAGCGCGCCGTCGGCATTATGCCGACGGCATCGAGCACCCGCGACAGCGGCACGCCGGTCCACTGGCCGATCGCCGTCCACCCTTCCTCGCACGTGTGCCGCGTGATCTGCGTCCGCGACGGAAACTGCTTCAGCTCGGCGAGCGAGAACGATTGCGGGCGGGCGACGCGGCCTTCGACGGACAGTCGCCAGTCGGCGAACGCACCGGCCTGTAACGTCCGGTACTCCTCACCGAGCGCCGACGTCACGCTGACCGCGGGGTTGGTCGTCCCGGTGGCAGGAAACGACGTGAGGTCGGAGACGCCGTACTCCCGCACCAGCGACTGGGCAGGCAGCAATGTCCGGTGCGCGGCGTAGGTCAGCGTATCGCCCATGCGCAGGAGGTTGCCGTAGGACGGCGGCAGGTCCCTCGGCAGGCGGGCCGCCACGAGCCCGCCGATCGAGGCCAGCCCCGCGACGATGGCCCGGCGACGGGTGATCAGGCTGGTGGTCTTCATCGCACTCCCCCAACGGTCATCGCCCGCATCTGGCGCCGGAATCCGGAGGCGACGACCATCGCGAGATGCACGAGCACGAACAGTCCCAGCGCCACGAACGTGAAGAAGTGGATGGTCCGCGCCGACTGGTAGCCGCCGAACAGGCGCGGCAGCCACCCATACGCGGCGCCGACGGCCGGCGACATCGCCAGACCGGTCAGCACCATCAGGGGTGCAGCGACGAACACCACCCACGAGTAGGCCGCCTTCTGCAGCACGTTGTAGCGCGGACCACCGGTCGCGGGCGGAATCCGCAGCCGCAGGTGATCGACGACGTGACGCCAGACGACTCGAGGTGCCAGCTCGAGCGCGCCAGGCCAGATGTGTGAACGGAAGTGGCCACCGGTCAGTCCGCCGAGCAGGTAGAGCGCGCCGGGCAGGACGAGGCACCACGCCGCCAGGAAGTGCAGGCTGCGCCCCCACCCGTTCTGGTTGAAGATGTCGAACGTCCGGCTGGCGCTGACCGGCCCGTTCGGCTTGGCGAAGAACGGCCGCGGTGTGTCCCAGCCGGCATGCTGGTGGTTGCGGCTGATCGGCAGTTCGAGGAGCGCCGGCGTGAGGTCGTTGCCGATGTCGCCCCAGTAGAGGCGCGGATGCGCCATCAGGATGACGAC
The DNA here is from genome assembly GCA_039916225.1 of Vicinamibacteraceae bacterium. GTDB lineage: Bacteria > Acidobacteriota > Vicinamibacteria > Vicinamibacterales > Vicinamibacteraceae > JBDSLU01. Next base: position 2,405 of record JBDSLU010000333.1, on the reverse strand, counting down.
GCCGGTCACAGCCAGGACCAGCAGGCTTGCCGCCCCGATCCAGTGCGAGAGCCTGACCCATCGCGCGTGCCCGCGGGCGTCGTCCATCGGTCCGGCTCCTGACGGTCTCGTCGCCCGCGGCGCAACGCCACGGCGGCGAGGCGATGATACGCTTTTCCAGCCGATCGCATGAGTCGGACGACGTCCCCCCACCGGGCTGAATGAATCTCATCCTGTGTGAATCACACGAGGTCGGCGCCGGCGGCCTGGTCACGGTCACCGGCACCCGCGCCGCGCACATTCGGGGCGTCCTCGGCGCGCGATGCGGGGACACCGTGCGCATCGGCGTCGTCGATGGCCCCAAGGGACCAGGCGAGATCGTCGCAGTCGACGATACCCAGGTCGTGCTGCGATCCGAGTTCGGCACAGACGTTCCTGCACCGCCGGCCATCGATCTACTTCTGGCCCTGCCACGGCCCAAAGTGCTGCGGCGCCTGTGGGCACAGCTCGCGGCGCTCGGCGTGGGCCGGATCGCGCTGACCAACGCCTCGCGGGTCGAGCGGGACTATTTCGACACCCACGTCATCGAGGAATCGACCTACCGGCCGCTGCTGCTCGAGGGCCTGCAGCAGGCCGGCGACACCCGGCTGCCGCGCGTGTCGATCCATCGCCAGTTCCGGATCCTGGTCGAAGACGAGCTCGATGCCTGGTCGGCCGATGCCATGCGCCTCGTCGCCCATTCTGGCAGTCACCGTCCGCTGCTCACGGTGGCCGGCGGGTCGCCCAGGCGGCGCGTCCTGCTCGCGATCGGCCCCGAAGGCGGCTGGAACGACTTCGAGCTGAATTTGATGACTGGCCGCGGGTTCGAGGTCGTCAGCCTGGGCCCGCGCATCCTGCGCACCGATACCGCCTGCGTCGCCCTGCTGGCGCTACTCCACGAGGCATTGCGTTCAGAATGAGCGCGTTCGCCGTTGTGGTGGTGAGGAGCCAACGTGCAACGACCGCGCCCCACTCCAGACCTCCAGTTCGTGTTTCGGCCCGAAAGCGATGCCGCGTACCGGCACTTCGAGGGTCACGAGACCGTACCGTTCGATGCCGCGGCGACCACGGCGACACGGGCGCACGCGTGGTGGCTCGCTGAGGCGGCGCTCCTCGCCTACTGGGATCCAGCCGTGGCGGTGGCCCGTTTCGCGGCCGCGGGCCTCACCGCGGAGCTCATCGAAAATGGCGACACGCAAGTCTACGTGGCCGCGTCGACCGATGCCGTCATCGTCGCCTTCCGCGGAACCGAGTCGGATCGATTCGGGGACCTGTTCGACGATCTCGGCTTCGCCCTCGCCCCGTGGCCTGACGGCAAGGTGCACGCGGGCTTCCTGCAGGCTCTCGAGCGGGTCTGGACGCCGCTCGTCACCAGGCTGAACGCCCTGGCGGCGACACGTAGCGTCTGGTTCTGTGGCCACAGTCTGGGTGCGACGCTGGCGACGCTCGCCGCCGACCGTTTCCCGCAGACTGCCGGCGCCTGCACGATCGGGTCACCGCGGGTCGGCAATCGCGTGTTCGCTGCCGCCTTCGATGCGCGCTTCGAGGATCGCGTCCTGCGCTACGTCAACGACACCGACATCGTCACGCACGTGCCGCCGCCACTCCTGCTGCTGCCCTACGCGCACGTCGGCCGCCTGCGCCAGATCACGCCGAACGGCCGCATCACCGATCAGGCCCCGGCCCTCGCGCACTTCGTCCGCGACGTGTTCGGAGACGTCGGGCATCTGCAGGATGTCGTCACGGCGCTGCAGGCGGGGACCATGCATCGGGCGCCGGACTTCCTCCTCGATCACATGCCGCGCGGCTATACCGTGGACATCTGGAACGACCTGGACGCGCACGGACCGACCTGAGCCATCGGCCGAGGGGGTCAGCTCTGACGCAGCGCGGTGACCGCGTCCACCCGCATGGCGCGCCGGGCCGGCAGGTAGCTGGCGACGAGCACCACGAGAACCAGCACGAGCGAGACGGAGCCGAGCACGATCGGGTCGTACGGCGTCACGTCGTAGAGCATCGAGCCGAGCAGCGTCAGCAGCCACATCGCGCCGGCGACGCCGACCAGCACGCCGCCGATCGCCCAGGCGAGCGAGTGGCCTAGGATCAGTCGCAGCACGTCGCCGCGCCGCGCTCCCAGGGCAATGCGAACGCCGATCTCGGGCGTCCGCTGCACCACTGAGTAGCCGACCACGCCGGCGATGCCGATCGCCGCAAGAATCAGCGCCAGCACGGCAAAGCCGCTGAGCAGGTACATGGTGAAGCGGCGCGACCGGACCGACGACCCGACGACCGTTTCCATCGTCCGCACGCCCGACACGGGCTGGTGCGGCTCGACCACCGCGACCGCCCGCGTGATGGCCTTGGTCAGCGGCTCGGGCGTCGCGGCC
>JBDSLU010000332.1:0-8487 GCA_039916225.1 Vicinamibacteraceae bacterium | reverse complement strand
ACACCAACGTCACCTGTGCGTGGGATCTCTCGCGGACACTGCACCCGCGGCTCGCGGCAGCGGGCCGAGGCGCGATCGTCAACGTCAGCTCGGTCGCCGGTCAGGTGTCGGTCGGCACCGGCGCGGTCTACGCGATGAGCAAGGCGGCCATCGAGCACCTCACCCGCTACCTGGCCGTCGAATGGGCACGGGACGGCATCCGGGTGAACGCGGTCGCGCCGTGGTACATCCGCACGCCGCTGGTCGAGCCGATCCTCGGCGATCCGGCGACGCTCGAGCGGGTGCTCGCGGTGACACCGATGCGACGCGTCGGCGAGCCGCACGAGGCCGCCGCGGCGATCGCGTTCCTCTGCCTGCCGGCGGCCTCATTCGTCACCGGTCAGGTGCTCGCCGCCGACGGCGGCTTCCTCGCCTACGGCTTCAGCCCGCGGCCCTAGGAGCCCGTGGTGAAAGTGCCGCGTGGCACCGAGACGGGCGAGGCGCCCGCCTGGCCAGGCGCGACGACGGAGAATATCGGGGATATTTGCGGGAGGAGCAACGCCGCCAGGCGGGATGCATCGTCCGTCGAATGCAGCGGGACTTTCACCACGGGCTCCTAGGCCCTCCGGGCTTGCGGGCGATCGCGGTGATCCACAGGCTGCCGCCGCGCGTGCGCACGTCGACGAAGCCGGCCTGCGTCGCGAACCACGACAGCTCCTCCGGCGTCGACGTCTTGCTGACGTTGACCGGCCGCGCCAGCGGATCCATCCGCATGGTCTGCGTGAAGATCGTCCAGCCCTCGGCCGACAGCAGGTTGATGTTGTCGACGTAGACGCGACCGCCCGGACGCAGCACGCGGAAGGCCTCGGCCAGGTAGCGGTACCGCTCCCACTCGTCGAGGTGCATGAAGACGCCGGTGCAATAGGCGACGTCGACGCTGGCGTCGTCGATGCCGGCCAGATCGACGCCATTCAGGAGTACGAGCGTGACGTTGCGTTGCCCAGCGAGCACGCTCGTGGCGTGGCGCAACATCTCGGCCGACACGTCGGCGCCGATCCAGCGGGCAGACCGCGTCGCCAGGCTCGTTCCGACGCGGCCGACGCCGCAGCCGATCTCGAGGACGGTATCGGTCGGCTGGATGCCGGTCTCGCGCGCCACGTCGTCGGCGGTGCTGCGGCCGCTGTCGAGCAGGGCCGCCGCGTCGGTCGTGCCGGCCACCGAGAACTGGGCATCGGACAGCGTCGTCGAGACGGCGTCCCACACCGCGCCGTACGCGGCGCGCTGCGGCAGCTTGTCGCCCGGCCGCGCCCGCACCAGCCGGGTGATGCCGAGCACGCGTGACGCCGAGGGATCGTCCTCGAGACTGGCGACGACGCGCAGCCACGCACGCGCCGGGAGGCGATCGAGCGGCACCACCGCATCGAAGCTGGCCCGGGTCTGCCCCGCGGGCACGGGCGCGCCCGGCGTCGGCGTCAATGGCAGCCGCTGCAGCCTGGTGTGCCCGACCAGGACGTCGACGGCCGCTCGCCGCCCCTCGGGCACCGACACCCAGCCGCGCACGTCGACGGATCGCGAGTAGCGCTGTTTGCGATCCGGCCGCTCCAGACCGCCGGCAATCGACGGTGCCGCGGCGCGGGCCGCGGCCCAGCGGCGCAGCCGCCACGAAACACGGAACGGCAGATCATGGGCACGGGCGAGGCGAAACATCGCGGTGGATCCTACCCTGTCGACCGGCGCGATAGAATCCGGCCGCGTTGTCGTCCTTCGCAACCGCCCTCGCGCTCTTCGTCGGCTTCCAGATCCTCGGCCTGGGTCTGGCCCTGCGCCTGCGTGTCCTCGCCGACCTCCCGCCGCGGTTCCTCGGGCTCCTCATCACGGCATCGACGGCGCTGCTCTCCTACGGCGTCTTCTACGTCGCCGTGATCCTGCCGTCGATGCGCTCCGCGGCCGTGGTGGCGGTGACGCTGGCATCCGTGCTCGCGACCGCTGCCTTCCTGCGGACCGGAGCGGCGCGTGCCGCGCTTCTGACGCCGACCGCCTGGCTGCCCCAACTGCTCGCCGGCCTCCTGGCCGCGATCTATCTGTGGCCGGTGCTCGCGGCAGGACCGGCGATCAACGATCGCCTCACCTGGACGCTGCCGTCCGACAACATCCTGCCCGGGCTCTTCGCGCACCGGATCATGACGACCGTCGGCCCCGAACGGACCGCTGGGCTCGGGCCGACCGGCGACCACGCCAGCGAACGGCCGCCACTGCAGGCCGCGGTGGTGGTCACCGTTGGCTCGATGGTGCGCGGCAGCAGCCACGAATACACGATCCTCGCCGCGCTCTGCCAGGTGCAGTGGCTGCCCGCGCTCTGGCTCGTCGGCGCCGCGTGCGGGTTGTCGCGGCGGACGCTGGCCGTCGTCCTCGTCGCCTGCGCGTTCTCCGGCTTCTTCTTCATCAACACGATCTACACGTGGCCGAAGTTGTTCGCGGCCGCCCTGATGCTCGGCGCGCTGGCGGTCGCGCTCGAGCGGCCGGGAACGACGCCGCAGGCCGCCCGGGTCCGCGCGATTCTCGTCGCCGCGTTGTGCGCGCTCTCGCTGCTGGCCCATCCCGGCTCGGGCTTCACGCTGATCGCCGTGCCCATCTGCTGGCCGTTCCTGCGTCGCATCGTGACGCTGCGGATGACGCGCGGCGCGGCTGCGGGCGGCGTCCTGATCGCGAGTCTCCTGTTCGCGCCGTGGCTCGCCTATCAAAGCGTCGTGGATCCGCCGACCGGGCGGCTGGTGCGCGAACACCTCGGCGACGGCCGGCCCGACGGCTCCGCGACCCAGGCCGTCCTGCGCGCCAACCTCGAGCGCTCCTTCGTCGAGCACGTCCGGGTGCGCGCCGGCAACGTCGCCGGCCAGCTCGGCAACCCGCTGGTCGCGGTGTGGCCGCCATCGATCGCGGACGGCCAGTTCGAGCAGTTCTTCCATCACGGCGCGGCGCTTGGATGGTTGCTGATCGGCCTCGCGGCGATCCTCGTCACGCCTCGCCCCGGCGGTGCTGACGACGCCGTGCGCCGCCTCGCGCTGCTGGCGGTGGTGGCGCTCGCGCTGTGGAGCGTCCTCGTGTTCGCGCCTGGTCAGGCCGTGATCCACCACGGCAGTCCCGTCACCACCGCGCTCCTGTTCTTCGCCGGCGCCTACGGACTCACACGGCTCCCGCCGCCAGTCGGCTGGACCGTGCTCGGCCTGCACGTGGCATCGAGTGTCTACATCTGGATGCTGCCGGTCTGGCGTGGTCCGTGGGGAGCCGGCTGAGCCTATAAGTTGCGCTTGTCGCCGATGTTTGATGCGCTTATGTTTGGGGCACCCATATGCCCCGACCGCGTGCGTCCCTGCTGCTGTGCCTCGCGCTGGCGGTTCCGGCGAAGGCTGTCGCTCAACAACCCGCCGGCTCGCCGGCGACGCCACCCTCGCCATCGGCGCCGACCACGCCGGCCGACCAGACACCACCGCCCGATCAGCCAGCCGAGCCCCCGAAATACGAGGATCAGGTGGTCGTCACCGCCTCTCGCGTCGAGCAGAAGCTGGTCAACGCGCCGGCCACCGTCACGTTGATCTCGGCGCAGACCATCGCCTCCTCGCCATCGGCCAGCTACGCGGAACTGCTGCGTGCGGTGCCCGGCCTGAACGTCACGCAGACGTCGGCTCGCGACATCAACCTGGTGTCGCGCTCGGCCAGTGGCACGCTCTCGACGTCGCAACTCGCGCTGATCGACGGCCGCTCGATCTACCAGGACTTCTTCGGCTTCGTCGCCTGGGATTTCCTTCCCGTCAACCCGTCCGAGATCAAGCAGATCGAGGTCATCCGCGGCCCGGCCTCGGCGGTGTGGGGCGCCAATGCCCTGACCGGCGTGGTCAACGTCATCACCAAGTCGCCGCGCGAACTGGTCGGAGAGAGCCTGCTCGTGTCGGTCGGGACGTTCGGCCGCGACGCCGCCGGCGTCGAACGATCGAACGGATCGCTCTTCTCGATCTCGGGCAGCCACGCGGCGGCCCCGTCCGATCGGCTGGCCTACAAGATCACGGCCGGCTTCGCCACCCAGGACGCGCTCGGGCGTCCGAGCGGGCTGATTCCCAACAGCACCAACACGCCGTATCCCGACTACGAGAACAGCGGCACGAGCCAGCCGAAGCTGGACGTACGGGTCGACTACGACTTCCCCGACAAGGTGAAGAAGCTGGTGTTCGCCGGCGGCTTCGCCGGAACCGAGGGGATGATCCACACCGGTATCGGCCCGTTCGACATCGACCGCGGCACCTTCCTCGCCTACGGCAAGGTCAACTACAGCAAGGGCGGCACCAAGGTGAACGCCTTCGTCAATCACCTCGATGGCGACGCCACCAACCGCCTGTCCCGTGATGCGACCGGCACGTTCATCCCGTTCGCGTTCACCAACACCACCTTCGACGTCGAGGCCAGCGACGTGCGCACGTGGCGCAATCGCCACGTCATCAGCTACGGCGGCAACGTCCGCTACAACAGCTTCGAGCTCTCGCTGGCGCCGCGCGGCGACTCGCGGACCGAGGCCGGCGTCTACGGCCAGGACGAGATCTTCCTCAACGACCACTTCCGCGCCGTCGTCGGCGCCCGCGTCGACAAGTTCTCGTCGATCAGCGGTCTGGTGTTCTCGCCGCGGCTGACGTTCATGTACAAGCCGTCGCCGTCGCAGACGGTGCGCACGTCGTTCAACCGCGCCTATCGCGCCCCGTCGCACGTCAACAACTACCTCGACGTGACGCTCGCCAACGTGCTCGACCTCGGCGCGCTCAACCCGGCGCTGGCCGGCCGTCAGTTCGTCTTCCCGGTGCAGGCGCTCGGCAACGAGGACCTGAAGGAAGAAAAGATGACGGCCTACGAGATCGGCTATACCGGCATCCTGAAGAATCGGGCCACCATCAGCGCCGCCTTCTACGTCAACGACACCGACAACTCGATCTTCTTCACGCAGAGCGGATCGTACCGCGCCACCAACCCGCCGCCCGGGTGGCCGATCTCGCCGCTGGCCCTCGAGCTGATCCTGCAGTCGGGCCGCTTCGGCCCCGGCAACGGCCTGCCGTCGACGTTCACCTACTTGAATCTCGGGACAGTGAGGCAGAAGGGGGTCGAACTCGGCATCGAGGGCCTGGTCACCAATACGCTCACGGCCTACGTCAACTACTCGTATCAGCCCGAGCCGGAGCCGGACGGCTTCGATATCTCCGAGCTGAACCTGCCGTCACAGCACCACTTCAACATCGGCGCCGGCTACAACGGGCCGAAGTGGCTGGGGAACGTCGGCGTCAGCTACGCGAGCTCGGCGTTCTGGCAGGACGTCCTCGACTCCCGCTTCCACGGCCCGACCGAGGCGTTCACCATCACGTCGGCGACGGTCGGCTACAAGTGGCGCGGCGATCGGCTGGTCACCTCGCTCAAGATCACCAACCTGTTCGACGAGGAAATCCTGCAGCACGTCTTCGGCGACGTCACGCGGCGCCAGATCGTCGGCGAGCTGCGCGTCGGCTTCTAGATCGACGCGGTCGTCTCGAGGGCGGCGACACCGAGCGGGGTGGCCGGGCATCTCAGCGGGCACTGAGGTCGCAATGCCCAAACTGAGCTGGCTCCTGCAGATCGTCGTGGCGGTCATCCTGCTGCAGACGCTGTTCTTCAAGTTCACCGGTGCCCCGGAGTCGGTCTTCATCTTCACCACGGTCGGCGCCGAGCCGTGGGGCCGCTACGGATCGGGCGTCATGGAGCTCATCGCCGCGGTGCTCCTGCTCATCCCGGGCATGGTCGCGGTTGGGGCCTTGCTGGCCGTCGGCGTCGGTGTCGGCGCCGTATTCAGCCACCTGACGCTCCTCGGCATCGACGTCCAGGGCGACGGCGGGCTGCTCTTCGGCCTCGCCTGCGTGGTGCTGGTCGCGAGCGCGATCGTCCTCGCGATACACCGTCGCGAACTGCCCATCGTCGGGCCGTCGTTGTGAGGCGATGCGGCTGCACCCGGCGGCCGGGCGCACGATAATGCGGCCGTGACCGGCGGGTTCCCCCTCGAAGCGCTGGCGTGGCTCGGCATCGCCGGCGCCACGCTGATCTCGGAAGACCTCACCATCGTGGCGTCCGGCCTGGCCGTCGGCGAAGGCCGCCTCGGCATGGTGGCGGCGTTGACGTCGTGCTTCGTCGGCATCTTCGTCGGCGACGTCGGGCTGTGGGCGCTCGGCCGCTACGGCGGTCGCCGCGTGCTGGCCTGGGGCCCGATCGCGAAGATGCCGCTCACCCGCCTGCACGCGCTCGGCCACTGGCTCGATGGCCACCCCGCCGTGATTTTCGGCAGCCGCTTCCTCCCCGGCACGCGGATGCCGCTCTACATCGCCTCGGGCATGGTCGGAACGCGGCCATGGCGCTTCATCTTCTGGATGTTCCTCGCGGTCGCGACCTGGGTGCCGCTGGTGGTCGTCACGACCAGCCATTTCGGCCGCGTCGTGGCCGGGCCCCTGGAGCGCTTCCTGGGATCCGGCTGGCTGGCGAAGATCGCGACCGTGATCGTGGTGGTCGTCGCGCTGCGCACCATCGGCTCGCTGGTCACAGCCCGCGGGCGCGCCCGGCTCGGCGTGCGTCTGGCCCGGTGGCGGGCCTGGGAGTTCTGGCCGACCTGGCTCTTCCAGCTGCCGATCGGCCTGTGGATCGTCTGGCTCGCGCTGCGCCACCGCTCGGCCACGCTGTTCAGCGCCGCCAATCCAGGGCTCGAGGATGGCGGCATCGTCGGCGAATCGAAGAGCGACATCCTGCGACGTCTGCCGGCGGAGTGGGTGATCCCGTGGTTCGCCGTGCTGCCGGGCCCGCCCGTCGCGCGCGCGGCCGAGGCCATCGCCGGCGTGGATCGGGCCGGCTGGAACTGGCCGGTGGTGGTCAAGCCCGATGTCGGCGAACGCGGCGTCGGGGTCCGTTGGGCACGCGGGCCGGCCGATCTCGAGGCGTATCTCGAACGCGAGCCAGGCACGGTCGTGGTGCAGCAGGCGCACGACGGACCGTTCGAGGTCGGGCTGTTCTACGTCCGCCACCCCGACGCACCGCGCGGGCATCTCTTCTCGATCACCGACAAGCGCTTCCCCGTCGTCGTCGGCGACGGACGCGCCCCCATCAGCGACCTGATCGAGCGCCACCCGCGCTATCGCCTGCAAGCCGACGTGTTCCTGGCCCGGCAGGCCGACGTCGATCGCGTGCCCGCGGATGGCGAGGCGGTGCCGCTTGGACGCGCCGGCAACCATTGCCAGGGCGCAGAGTTCCGCGACGGCCGGCACCTGCACACGGCGGCGCTCGAGGCCGCCATCGAGGCCATCGCGCGCCGCATCGACGGCTTCCACTTCGGCCGCTTCGACGTGCGCTACGCCTCGCGCGAGGCGCTGGCCCGCGGCGAAGGCTTCGCCATCGTCGAGCTGAACGGCGTCACCTCCGAAGCGACGCACATCTACGATCCCGACGCCTCACTCGTCGCCGCCTGGAGAACGCTGATGACGCAGTGGTCCCTGGCGTTTGCCATCGGCGCGGCGAACCGCGATCGCGGGCATCGGCCGGTGGGCGTGCGGCGGCTGGCGCGGTTACTGGCCGGCTACTGGCGGCGGCGGCCGGCGCACCGCCTGTCCGACTGATCGCAGAAATTGCAAGTTGCTCGGAGCATGCTCCGAGCAACTTGCGGAAACTGCGATGTTCAGCCGCGGCGGAGCCGGACGACCAGCCAGACGGCGGCCGTCCCGAGCGCGGCGTAGAGGGCGATCGGCAGCACGTGCCAGAGCATCACGTGCATCGGCACCCGGATCGGGCAGGCCAGTTCCGAGGTCAGGGCGCCGGCCGCGCCGGCGGCGACGAGACCGAGCAGTGCCGCCCACACCGGATCGAGCGGCGCGGCGCGGCGGATCAGCACCATCGCGCCGAGCGCCGGAACGGCGCCGACGAACGTCAGCTTGCGGACGCAGGTCCACGCGCGGAGGGGCGAGCCCACCTCGCCGACGAGCGAGACCACGACGAACTCCGCCGCCACCACCGAAATCAGGGCGCCGAGGAACAGGAGCGGCCACCACCGCGTCCACGCCCGCTGGCCCTCGCCGGGGACCGCGAGACGGAGGGCCGCGACCACCGAGAGCCACATCGTCGCCGCCAGCAACGCGACGCGGACGAGGAACGGGAAGAAGGTCATCGCCCCGGCGATGTCGCGGCGGACGCCGAAGTGGGCCACGCCGAGCCCGACGCAGACCAGCGCGATCGCCGTCCACAGCGCCGCCCGACGCCGCGGATCGACCAGGCGCCGCACCGGCGAGCCTTCGGCGACGAGCCGCTCAATCAGCCGGTCGGTGTTCGACGTCGGTGAGCCCAACGGTCCTCCTGAGCAGCTTGTAGCCGCGATGCGCCGACGCCTTGACCGCGGCTTCGCTCATGCCCAAGCGGCGCGCGACGTCGCGCACCGACAGATCCTCGTACTTGAGCAGCGACACGATTTCGCGC
>JBDSLU010000331.1:0-5031 GCA_039916225.1 Vicinamibacteraceae bacterium | reverse complement strand
CGTTGCGGCCGGCCCCGCCCGACGGTACCAGCCATGGGCGAATCTGATGTACTCTGAGGCCATCATGCGCGCGCGCGGCTGGCTCCTCGCGCTTCTCGGTGTCGTTGTGCTGGCGTGGCTCGCCGTCGCCAACCAGTCGACGCCGTTGGCGTCCCTTCCCGCCGTGGATCGGACCGCTGCCTTGCCGCCCGTCGTCCGCGACATCGGCGACCTCGACCGCGCCGCCGCGCGACTCCGCGACGGCCGTCGTCCGGCTCCGCAGGCCCTCGCCGATCCCAGCCGCAATCCGTTCGAGTTCGTCGTGCCACGGCCGAGGCCGATCGCGCGGCCCAAGCCGATGGACGCCGCGGCGGCGCTGGCTGCCCTCGCGCCGCTGGTGCTGCCGCCGACGCCGGTGACGCTCGTCGGACTGGTCGATCGGGATGTGGACGGGCGGAGAGTGCGGATCGCCGTCCTGTCGTTCGGCGGGCGGCTGCACTACGTCGAGGCCGGCAGCCGGCTCGGCGCGGCCTACGAAGTGGTCGCGGTCGGCCCCAACGCCGTCGACCTGCTGGCGCTCGACACCAACACGCCGAGGCGGCTGGTTCAACGCTAACTCTCAACTTCCAAGGGCCAACCTCCAAGGGCCAACCTCCAAGGCACTCCCAACTCCCAATCCCCAACGGCGACTGGACTTGCTGTCGGCGAGCCTTCTCGGAAGTTGGAGGTTGGTCGTGCCTTGGGAGTTGGAAGTTGGTCGTTGGAAGTTGACCGCGTCAGACGCGGATGAGCCGCGCGTCCCGGATGGCTGGGATCGCCGTCAGGGCGTCGAGCACCTTCTGGTCGATGCGCGCGGCACCGCTCTCGTCCACGTTGACGACGCCGATGGCGCCCTGCGAGTCGCGCCCCAGCGCGAAGTTGGCGATGTTGACGCCGTGCTTGCCGAGGCACGTGCCCACCTCGCCGATGACACCCGGCGTGTCCTGGTTGCGGATCACGATGAGCGCACCGGACAGCGGCGCCTCGACGGCGATGCCATCGAGCAGCACCAGCCGCGGACCGCTCTGCTCGAAGATCGTGCCCTCGACCCAGCGTTCGCCCTCGTCCGTGTGCAGCTTGAGCGAGAGCAGGCTGGTGAAGCGGCGGGTCCGCGCGCTGCGCGTCTCGACGACGTCGATGCCGCGCTCGGCGGCGAGGCGCCGCGCGTTGACCAGGGTCACGCCGCCCGAGAGCACGTGGCGCAGGAAGCCGACCAGCACCGAGCCGGCGAGCAGTTCGTTGCTGCCTCCGGCGAGGCCGCCGTAGTAGCGGATGCCGATGCCGTCGGTGCGGCCCTGGGTCAGCTGCGCCGCCGCCTGGCCGAGGCGCTCGGCGAGGACCATGAACGGATGCAGCCGCTTGAACTCCTCGGCCGGGACCGAGGCGAAGTTGACCGCGTTACGGACCACGCCGTGCTGCAGGTAGTCGCGGACGCCAGCGGCGACGTCCAGGCCGACCAGCTCCTGCGCCTCGGCGGTCGACGCGGCGATGTGCGGCGTCGCCACCACGCGCGGGAAGGTGGCGAGCGCCCAGTCGGTGGGCGGTTCCTTCTGGAATACGTCGAGACCGGCGCCGCCGACGTGGCCGCTCTGCAGCGCCGCGAGCAGCGCCTGTTCGTCGATCAGCTCGCCGCGGGCGGTGTTGAGGATGCGCACGCCCTTCTTGCACTTGCTGAACTGCTCGGCGTTGAACAGCCGATTGGTCTGCTCGGTGTTGGGCAGGTGCAGCGAGATGTAGTCGGCGCGGCCGCACAGCGTGTCGAGGTCGGCGAGCTCGACGTCGAGATCGTCGGCCACGTGGGCGGCGATGAACGGATCGTGGGCGATGATCCGCATGCCGAAGGCGCGGGCGCGGTGGGCGAGGGCCTGGCCGATGCGGCCGAAGCCGACCACGCCGAGCGTCTTGTCGCGAAGCTCAGCGCCGATCAGGCTTTTCTTCTCCCAGCGCTGCTGCTTCATGGCCGCGTCGGCGGTGGCTACCGAGCGCGCCAGCGAGAGCATGAGCGCGAAGGCATGCTCGGCGACGCTGATGCTGTTGCCGCCTGGGGCGTTGGTGACGATGACGCCGCGGGCGCTCGCCGCCTCCAGGTCGACGTTGTCGACGCCCGATCCAGCCCGGGCGATGATTTTCAGCTTGTGAGCGGCGTCGATGACCTCCTTCGTGACCTTGGTGGCGCTGCGGACCAGCAGCGCGTCCGCATCAGCGATGTCGTTGATGAGGTCCTGCTTGGGGCGCCCGGATCGGGCGTCGACCGTCCAGCCGCTGACCTCTTGGAGAAGCGAGACCGCGGATGCCGGCAAATCGTCGGAGATGATGATCTTCATGAGGGGCAAGAGGTGTGCCAGCCGACCGTCAGGTCGGTGCCGTGTGCTTCAGATCGGTGCCGTCTTGACGAGCGGCGGAACGTGCATGGAACCAGCGGCGAGTCTCACCAGAGACGCGCGAACGTTTGCATTATAATGGCGCGCGCCGCACGGTCGAGCGTCCCAGAGAGCCCGCGTCCGCACCAGTGTGGTGCAAATCGCTGGATCGCCTCGATTCATTGGCAGTCGCGCCGTGACCGGGCAGTTTTTTCAACAGGGTTTTCCACAGAATCTGTGAACATCGTGCAACACCTCGGGGGGGCGTGACCTAAAGGACAGGGTCCCCCAGCACGGGGCGGCGCCGCGTGTGCGAGCCCGCAGAGCAAGTGTCGGTCGGTTCGATCTCTGGAGACGTCCATGCAACAGTTCGCGCACCTCACGCCGCCCACCGAAGGCGCGGCCATCACGCGCCGCGGCGGCGAGCTCGTCGTCCCTGACGCGCCCATCGTCCCCTTCATCGAAGGCGACGGCACTGGTCCGGACATCTGGAAGGCGAGCGTGCGGGTGTTCGACGCCGCGGTTGCCAAGGCGTTCGGCGGCAAGAAGAAGATCGTGTGGTTCGAGGTGCCGGCCGGTGAGAAGGCCAAGGCGCAGTACGGCGAGTGGCTGCCGAACGACACCATCGAAGCCGTCAAGCACTACAAGGTCGCCATCAAGGGCCCGCTGACCACCCCCGTCGGCGGCGGCATCCGCAGCCTGAACGTCACGCTGCGGCAGGTGCTCGACCTCTACGCCTGCGTGCGCCCGGTGCGCTACTTCGAGGGCACCCCGGCGCCGGTCAAGCGTCCCGATCTGATGAACGTCGTCATCTTCCGCGAGAACACCGAGGACGTCTACGCCGGCATCGAGTGGGCCAAGGGCACACCCCAAGCCCTGCGGGTCATCGAGTTCCTCGAGAAGGAGATGGGCAAGCGCATCCGGCCCGACTCCGGCATCGGCATCAAGCCGATGTCCGAGTTCGGCTCGAAGCGCCTCGTGCGTAAGGCGATCCAGTACGCCATCGCCAACAAGCGCAAGACGGTGACCCTGGTCCACAAGGGCAACATCATGAAGTTCACGGAGGGTGCCTTCCGTGACTGGGGCTACGAGGTCGCCAAGGCGGAGTTCCGCGACCAGATCGTGACCGAGGACGAAGTGACGGCGGGCGCGTCGAAGGACGGCAAGGTCGTCATCAACGACCGCATCGCCGACAGCGTCTTCCAGCAGGTCCTGACGCGGACGGCCGACTACGACGTGTTCGCGACGCCGAACCTGAACGGCGACTACCTGTCGGACGCCTGCGCCGCGCAGGTCGGCGGCCTGGGCATGGCTCCTGGCGCCAACCTGAGCGACGACATCGGCTTCTTCGAGGCGACGCACGGCACCGCCCCGAAGTACGCCGGCAAGGACGTCATCAATCCTGCCTCGGTGATTCTCTCGGGCGTGATGATGCTGCAGTATCTCGGCTGGAACGAAGCCGCCGACCTGATCACCACGGGGCTCGAGAAGACCGTTGCCCAGAAGAAGGTGACCTACGACCTGGCGCGCCAGATGGAAGGCGCCACCGAACTGAAGACGTCGCAGTTCGCCGACGCCATCATCGCCAACATGTAGGGCGCCGGCCCTACCTTCGAGAGCCACACGTATGAAGCGTAAAGTCACCGTCGTCGGCGGCGCCGGCAACGTCGGCATGACCGCGGCCCGCGTCATCGCGGAACGCAACCTCGCCGACGTGGTCATCATCGATATCGCCAAGGACAAGGCCGCGGGCGTCGCGCTGGACATCGCCCAGGCCTGCGCCGTGGTCGGCTCGGACAGCCAGGTCGTCGGCGGCGACGACTACTCGATGTCGGCCGGTTCGGACGTCGTCGTCATCACCTCGGGCATGCCACGCAAGCCGGGCATGAGCCGCGACGACCTCGTCCAGACCAACTACAACATCATGAAGGCGGTGACCGAGCAGGTCGTCCGCTACTCGCCGGACTGCATCATCGTCCCGGTCGCCAACCCGCTCGACGCGATGTGCCAGGCGGTCTACCGCCTGAGCAAGTTCCCACGCGAGCGCGTCATCGGCATGGCCGGCGTCCTCGACTCGTCACGCATGCGCACCTTCCTGGCCCAGGAGCTGGGCGTCTCGGTGCAGGACGTCTCGGTGTTCGTCCTCGGCGGCCACGGCGACGAGATGGTGCCGCTGGCGCGCTATTCGACCATCGGCGGCGTGCCGCTGACCGAGATGCTGTCGGCGGATCGCATCGAGGCCATCTCGAAGCGGACGGCTGGCGGCGGCGGCGAGCTGACCAAGCTGATCGGCACCAGCGCGTGGGTCGCGCCGGGCACGTCGGCGGCCGAGATGGTCGAGTGCATCCTGAAGGACAAGAAGAAGATCCACCCCTGCTCGGTGTTCCTGCAGGGCGAGTACGGGGTCCACGAGCTGTTCGTCGGCGTGCCGGTGAAGCTGGGCGCCAAGGGCGTCGAGCAGATCATCCAGATCACGCTGACCCCGGCCGAGCAGGAGCTGCTCAACAAATCGGCCGCGGCCGTGAAGTCGCTGACCGACGTCATCGGCGTCTAGGCCAGCGCGGCATCGACGGCTCCGGAGTCGCCGGCCTCCGGAGTCTATTCGTGTACTGGCCAATCGCCGGAGGCCGACACCGGCGCGGTCGAGCAGGAC
>JBDSLU010000330.1:0-30513 GCA_039916225.1 Vicinamibacteraceae bacterium | reverse complement strand
GGCTGGAGGTGTCGGGGCCGCACCCGCCCGACACGGTCTTCCTGGATCTCGTCCAGGGCCGCATCGACGCGGTCGTCTGCATGTACCACGACCAGGGCCACATCCCGATGAAGCTGCTCGACTTCCGCGGTGGCGTGAACGTCACGCTGGGGCTGCCGATCGTGCGCACGTCGGTCGATCACGGCACCGCGTTCGACATCGCCTGGAAAGGCGTCGCCTTCACGGATTCGTTGCGTGACGCCTGCGCGATGGCCCGGCGCCTCAGCCGCCGTCAGCAGTAGGGGAGCGGGTCCCGGCGCCCGCGGTCAGCGGCGGGGGCGGATCGACTCGAGCACCAGGATCGTCCGCGCCTGCAGCTGGACGCCGCGGCTGCGGCGAGCGTCGGTCAGCACCTGGACGATCTGCCGCACCGCGTCCCGGTCCGAGTCCGGCACCCCGGCGTCCAGTGCGTCGCGCAGGCGCAGCTCGAACGCTTCCGGCGTCATCGATCGATCGAGCGAGATCAAGGCGCGCCCGCTCGGGAGGGGCACCAGCTCGACGCCCGGAATCCGGCGCAGGGTCCGCGACGGGTTGACCAGGATCACCGCCCGCCGGCCGTAACGGGACAGCTCGGCTTCACGCGCCGCGGCCCGGTCGGGGCCGGACTTGGCCACCAACTGCACGATAGCCCGGGCCAGATCGGAGTCGTGCCGTTCGAGCGTGGCGATGACGTCGAGCGGCAGCGTCAGCGCCACCGAGCGAGCCGGCCGGCCGAACTTGCGGGGCCGGCCCCGTTTCGGGGCGCGGGCGCCGGCGCGCGAATCGGCATGCGGGACCACGGCCATGGTTTGTCTACGATAATTCGTCACCGTCCGGATAAACATAAAGAAAATCGACGGTCCGGCGTTGTGGAAAGATGCCGGGGCGCCCTGCTTCGTGACCGATGACCCCGCCCATCCATGCCCGCCCGTCGGTCGTCGCCCTGTTGCTGGCGGCGATCGCCGTGGCCGTGACCTGGCCGCTGGCGACGGTTCTCGGATCGGCGCTCCCCGGCAACCTCGGCGATCCGCTGCTGAACAGCTGGACGCTCGGCTGGGGCAGCGAGCGCCTCGCCGCCGGCCTGCGCGGGTTCTGGGATGGCCGCGCGTTCTTCCCCTACCCCGACACCGTCGCGTTCAGCGAGCACCTGCTCGGCATCACGATCTTCGTGGCGCCGGTCTACTGGCTGTCCCAGAACGCCGTTCTGACCTACAACGTCGCCTACCTCGCGTCGTTCGTGCACGCCGGGCTGGCGATGTGGCTCCTGGTGCGACGGCTGACCGGCCGCACCGACGTCGCGCTGATCGCGGCCCTGGCCTTTGCCTTCCCGCTGCTGCGGACGACCGGCCAGCACACCTTCCTGCACATGCAGGTGAGTGGTTGGGTGCCACTCTGCTTCTGGGCGCTGCATCGCTACGCCGACGGCCGCCGGCTCACCGATGCCCTCCTTGCGGCCGGCACCTTCGTGCTCGCCGTCCTCACCAGCCTCTACTTCGCGTTCGTGCTGCTGGTGCCGGTGACCTACGCGGCCTTCGTGCTGCTGCGACCCTCGGCCGAGCGGCGGCTCGACTGGCGGATGGTGGCGCACGCGGCTGTGGCTGCGGCGCTCGCCGCTGCCGTGCTCGCGCCCGTGCTGCTGCGCTATCAGCGGGTGTCGGCGGCGCACGGCTTCGAGCGGACGACGGCCGAGAGCGCGCGCTACAGCGCCGACGTCGTCTCCTACGTCGGCGTCTGGCACCAGTCGGACTTCCGTCCCTTCCTGCGCGACGAGCAGACCGTCGTCCGCGCCCTCTTCCCCGGCCTGATCATCACGGCCCTGGCCGCCGCGGCCTGCGCGTGGCGCCGTCCGAGGTGGACGCGGCACGCGGCCTGGACGTGGGGCGCCCCGCTTGCTGGCGGGGCTCTGGCTGCCATCGGGGTACTTGCCCCTCTCCCCCAGGCGGGCACCATCGGGCTAGCGCTGTTCCTGCTGCGCGCGCTCCTCCCACTGCCGGCGTCCACCGCCGGCCTCTACGGACGCGTCGCCGCGCTTGCGTTCCTGCTGTCGCTCGGCCCGGTGCCGGCGTTCGATGGCACGGCGATGGCCGCCAGCGGCCCGCACGCCTGGCTGCTCGATCTGGTGCCCGGGGCGTCCGGGCTGCGCATGCCGGCGCGCCACGGGATGATGGTGTCGTTCGCGCTGGCGGTGCTCGCGGCGTATGGCGCGACGCGGGTGCTGGCGTGGCGGCCGCTGCTCGATCGCGCCGGTCCGGCGCTGACGGGCGTGGCGGCGCTGGTCGTCGCCGACGGCTACGCCGGACCGCTGACGATGGCGCCCTTCGAGGCGCGCGGCTCGGCCGAGGATCGACGCGTCCACGCCTGGATGGCCAGCGAGGGCCCGGGGCCGGTGATGCACCTGCCCATCGCCGACGCCGATCTGCGGCCCGAGGTCGCCAACGCGTCCGTCCAGCTGACGTTCCACTACGCAACGCTGCTGCACGGACAGCCGACGGTCACCGGTGGCACCGATTTCATGCCGCGGCTGGGACGCTGGCTGCACGGCGAAGGCTCGCCGTTCCGGACGCCGATGGACGCCGTCGACGCGCTCGACGTGCTGCGCCGCCTCGGCATCCGCTACGTGCTGCTGCACCGCGACGAGTTCCGTAGCCCGATGGACGCCGAGAGCTATGAGGCCCGCCTGCTGCGGGCGACGCGACACATCCGCCGCACGGACACATTCGAGACGATGCTCGTCATCGAGCTGCACGATCCGCTGCCGCGGCTCGACGCCTCGGCCCCACCGCCCGGGCGCGGCCCGCCGCAGCGGCTCCAGTGCCGCTACCTCGACGCCGGCGTGCCCGACCCCCAGGGCGCGGATCCGGCGAGGCCGACCGTCGCCGCCACCTGGGCGTGCCCGGTGCCGGCCGGATCGATCGAGGCCGTGCGCTGGACGTTCGATGTGACCCGCCCCGAGAGCTGGCCCGCGCGTCTACGCGTCGAGGCCGCCGGCGCGGTCCTGCTTCCCGATTTCAGCCTGACTTCCCGCCTGGCCGACGCGATGGTGACGCGTCCGGCGAGCGCCCCCCAGATCAGCGTGCCGTTGCCCGTGCCGGGTGCGACGACGCTGCTGGTGCGCACGTGGGGCGCGCGCGCGTCGCGATCGACGCCGCCGTTCTGGCTGGAAGCGTGGACGGGATCGCGATGACGGAGGCGGAGCGGGTGAAGGCACTGGCGTTCGGGCAGGGATCGGCGGCGGTGCCGCAGGTCGTGGTGGTGGGGGCCGGGCCGGCCGGGCTGACGGCCGCCATCACGCTCGCCGAGCGTGGCGCCACGGTGACGGTGCTCGAGAAGGACGTGCGGCCCGGCGGCATCGCCCGCACCGAATCCTACAAGGGCTACCTCTTCGACATCGGCGGGCACCGCTTCTTCACCAAGGAGCCGGAGGTGAACGCCCTCTGGCAGCGGTGGCTCGGGTCGGAGTTCCTGCGCCGGCCGCGACAGAGCCGCATCTTCTACGACGGCAAGTTCTTCCACTATCCGCTGCGCGCCTTCAACGCGCTCTTTGGGCTCGGGCTCTGGCAGAGCGTGCAGATCCTGGCCAGCTACGTCCGGGTGCGGCTGCGTCCCTCGCCCGTCGAGGACACCTTCGAGCAGTGGGTGTCGAACCGCTTCGGCAGGCGCCTCTACGAGATCTTCTTCAAGACCTACACCGAGAAGGTGTGGGGCATCCCGTGCTCGGAGATTCGCGCCGAATGGGCGGCGCAGCGCATCAAGGGGCTGTCGCTGCCGTCGGCGATCCGCAACGCGCTGCTGCCGCCGAAGGGCGAGGTGATCAAGACGCTGATCGAGGCGTTCGACTATCCGCGCCGCGGCCCCGGTCAGATGTGGGAACGGGTCGTGACGCTGGTTAGGGAGGCGGGGCAGCGCGTCGACTTCGAGACCGACGTCGTTTCGCTGCGGCACCGCGACGGCCGCGTCGTCGAGGTCGTGGCCTCGTCGCATGGCGCCGAGACGGTGTGGCCGGCCACCGACGTGATTTCGTCGATGCCGCTGCAGGAACTGGTGCTGAAGCTCGATCCGCCGCCGCCGGGCGCCATCGTCGCCGCGGCGCGCCGCCTCGCCTACCGCGACTTCCTGACGGTGGTCCTGATCCTCGATCGCGAGACGCTGTTCACCGACAACTGGATCTACGTGCACAGCTCCGGCGTCCAGGTCGGGCGGATCCAGAACTTCAAGAACTGGAGCCCGGAGATGGTGCCGGATGCCCGCACCACCAGCCTCGGCCTCGAGTACTTCTGCCAGGAAGGCGACGCGCTGTGGACGACGGCCGACGCCGACCTGATCGCGCTGGGGGCGCGCGAACTGGAGGCCATCGGGCTGGCCCGTGCCGACGAGGTCCGCGACGGCGCGGTGGTGCGCCAGCCGAAGGCCTACCCGATTTACGACGCCGAGTACGGCGCCTGCCTCGAGACGATCAAGGCGTGGCTGGCCGGCCTGTCGAACCTGCAGACCATCGGCCGCAACGGCCTGCACAAGTACAACAACCAGGACCACTCGATGCTGACCGCGCTCCGCGCCGTCGAGAACATCGCTGGCGCGCGCCACGATTTGTGGACGATCAACACCGAGCGGTCGTACCACGAGGAAGTCCGCGTGCCGGACGAGCGGGCGGACGACGACGCCGGCCCCGTCGACATCCTCGACGCGACGGCCTCGCCGTCGCAGTCTACGGCGTCGTCGTCACCGTCGGCACGAACGCCCCGCCGCTGACCAAGGCCTTGAGCACGGCTCGCCAGCGCGCCTCCCAGTCGCCCTGCTTCTCGGGCGTCCGGTTGTTGTGATCCGACTCGATCATGGGGATCAGCTCCTTCGGCCCCGGGATCTGGTTGAAGGCGGTCCAGACCCCTACCGGCGGAACGATCGTGTCGATGAAGCCGAGCGTGACCAGCGCCGGCGCCTTGATGCGCGGGGCGAAGTTGACGACGTCGAAGTAGCGGGCCGTCTGCATGACCTGGGGAAATTCGGCGTCCCAGTTCGGATAGCCGGCCTTGCGCCCGTGCAGGTCGCCGCTGGCGTCGGCGCCGGCCGGCTCGTTGACGAGCACCGCGGTGACCTTCGGGTGGAGCGCCGCCGTCACCAGGCTCTGTTGCCCGCCCATGCTCGTGCCCAGCAGCGCCAGCGTCTTGCCATCCCAATCGGGCCGTGAGGCGATGTAGTCGACGCCGCGCGCGTCGCGCAGGTACATCTTCAGGAAGTAGGACGTCTCGCGATCGAGCGCGCCGACGTCGCCGTAGCGGCGCGCCACCGCCGGATCCGCGTCCTGGTCGAGCGGCATGTCGTGCGAGCTGACGTTCAGCACCAGCCACCCTTCGGCAGCACGATCGACGGCGGCCTTCGGCGTCAGTTTGTAGACGCCGGCCCACTGCAGGATGACCAGCGCCGGATACGGACCGGGCGTCTTCGGCTTGGCCAGCCACGCGCGAGCCGTCGAGCCGACGCTGCGCAGCGACACCGAAAACAGCTCGACCGACGGATCCGGGCTCTCGGCCGGCGTCAGGACGGGCTCGATCGGGACCGCGGCGAGCGTCTGCAGCTTGGCGTCCCAAAACTGGTCGAAGTCGGCCGGCCGCGGCACGGCCGGCGTCAGCTTGGACGGCGCCACCGCGGCGCCGAGCTTGGCGACCGCACCGGCCTCGTAGCCGGGCACGGTGACCTCGACGTAGACCATCATCGGCTCGCGCGCGACGACGTCGATGGTGGCCGGTCCAGTCTTGAAGTCGAGTGCCCCCACTTCGAGGATTTCCAGGTTGTTCTTGCGGATCTTGTAGACGTAGCCGCCCGGCGCCGGCTCGATGCCTGGCGGCAGCGCCGCGGTCCACGCCACCGTCTCGCCTAGGGCGTAAATGCCGTTGGCGTTGCGTGGGGTGAACGAGGGTTTGACCAGCGCCGCGGCGGTCGGCACCGGGGCTTGGGCCGGCGCGGGTTGAGCGTGGAGGGGCGTCGCCAGAACGGCGATGGCCAGGGCTCCGGCGAGGCTGCCGCGGCGGAAATGACATGAACGAGTGGTCATAGTCGTAGACTGAAACAAATGTTTGTTGGCGGCCGCGCTCTCGCGCGCGGCCGCGGGCCGCCCTCTGGGCGCGCCGGCTGCTATTCGCGACGCTGGGCGCGTCGCGGCGCCGGCACGCGGGGCGGCACGGAGACCTCATCCTATGCGACTCCACATCCGCCTGGTCGCCGCCTCGGCGACCCTCACCGCGGTCGCCCTGGCGGCCGTCACCGTGGCCGGGCAATCAGCCCCGGCCGCCTCCACGCCGGTGCAAGCGCCCGCGCCGGCTCCGGCCGCACCGCAGGGCCCGCCGCCCTTGACGCCCGAACAGCAGGCGGCCCGCGCCAAGCTCCAGGAGGAGAGCCGGGCCGATCACGCCCAGATGATGGAGCAGTTGGGCATCAAGGCGCTGCGGCCGGGCCGCAACGCCAACGAGTCGCAGCCCAACCCGGCCAACTACGATGAAGCGCAGGCCAACCCCTACCCGAAGCTGCCCGAGCTGATGGTGCTGAAGAACGGCACCAAGGTCACGACCAAGGCGCAGTGGGAGACGCGGCGCCACGAACTCATGGAGGACTTCGAGCGCGAGGTCGTCGGGCGCATCCCGAAGGACGTGCCGAAGGTCACGTGGTCGGTCTCTGAAACGGTGAACACGACGATCGGGTCGACGCCGGTCCTCGCGCGCAAGCTGGTCGGACACGTCGACAACTCGGCCGCCCCGGACATCACGGTCGACATCTCGGTCATCCTCGTCCAGCCGGCCCCTGTGGCCAACAAACCGAGCAAGCCCGTGCCGGTGATGATGATGTTCCGCGGCGGCCAGCTGCCCGGCCCCCCGGGTTCGCCGGCCCTCGATTTCTTCGGCCGGCCGGTTCCTCCGCCGGCGCCCGGTGAGGATCCGCCCGGCACGCAGCAGCTGATCGAAGCGGGCTGGGCCTACGCCTTCGTCAACCCGGCCAGCATCCAGGCCGACAACGGTGCCGGCCTGACCAAGGGCATCATCGGCCTGGTCAACAAGGGCCAGCGCCGCAAGCCCGAGGACTGGGGCTCGCTGCGCGCCTGGTCGTGGGGCGCGGCGCGCGCGCTCGACTACGTCGAGACCGACAAGACGCTCGACGCCAAGCGCGTCGGCATCGACGGCGTGTCGCGTTACGGCAAGGCGGCGCTCGTGACGATGGCCTTCGAGCCGCGCTTCGCGGTGGTCCTGGTCGGCTCGTCCGGCGAGGGCGGCGCCAAGCTGCACCGCCGTCACTTCGGCGAGGCCGTCGAGAACCTCACCGCCAGCGGTCAGTTCCACTGGATGGCCGGCAACTTCCTGAAGTACGGCGCCAGCGAGGCCACCTTCGGCAGCAAGAACGCCGGCGACATCCCGGTCGACGCGCACGAGCTCATCGCCCTGTGCGCGCCGCGACCGACCTACATCAGCTACGGCGTGCCCGAGAAGGGCGACGCCAAGTGGCTCGATCAGCAGGGCAGCTTCATGGCCGCGATCGGCGCGCAGCCGGCCTTCCGCCTGCTCGGGGTCAAGGATCTGGGACGCACGGATGACTACGCGACCGAGAAGATGCCGCCGGTGAACACCCAGATCGGCGGGCAGCTGGCGTGGCGGCAGCACGACGGCGGCCACACCGATCAGCCCAACTGGAAGCACTTCATTCCGTGGGCCGACAAGATGCTCGGCCGCGCGCACGCCGTGCCTGCGGCGCCTTCCGCGCCGTAGCCTCGCGAACTCAAACTGCCAACTCCCAGCTCCAACTGCCAACTGCCAACGTCCAAGGATCCCGCTGTGTGGGAATTGGACGTTGGGCGTTGGGAGTTGGGCGTCGGGTGTGCCTTGGAAGTTGGAGATCGGGAGTTGGGAGTTGGGAGTTGGGCGCTTACTCATCCCTGAGCGCCGTCATCGGATCGACGTGCGCGGCGCGACGGGCCGGGATGCCCGCGGCGAGCGCGGCGACCGCGATCATGCCGGTCGCGGCGAGCAGCAGCGTCCAGGGGTCGGCCGGCTCGATGCCGTAGAGCTGCGAGCGGACGTAGCGTCCGAGCCACCAGACGAGCGGCGCCGACAGCGCCAGGCCGGTCGCGACGAGCAGGCCCGCCTCCCGCACGATCCGCCCCGCCACCTGCGACGCGCGCGCGCCCAGCGCGATGCGGATCCCGATCTCACGCGAGCGCTTGGAGACGGTGTAGGCCATCACGCCGTAGACGCCCACCATCGCCAGCAGTGTCGCCAGCGCCGCGAACGCCGTCGACAGGCTGGCGAGCAGCCGCTCGTTGCGGAGCGACCGCGCGACGCGCTGGTCGAGTGAGGCGATGTTGAAGACCGCCAGCCCCGGGTCGAGCGCGGCCACTTCGCGCCGCGCTGCCGCGGTGAAGGCGTCGGGTTCGCCCGAGGTGCGCACGTAGAACACCGCGTCGCCGATGCCGTCCGATTCGAAGGCGGGCAGGAAGATCTGCGCTCGCGGTGTCTCGCGGACGCCCATGTACTTGGTATCCGGGACCACGCCGACGATCTCGATCGGCATCTCCGTGCCCGGGTTCGATCCGAACCCGATGTGGCGGCCGATCGGATCGCGCCCGCCGAGATAGCGCGTCACGAACGTGTCGTTGACGATCGCGTGCCGGTACGGCCCGTCCTTCGCCTCGGTCGCCGGCGGCCGGCGGTCGTGCACGTCGAAGGCGCGGCCGAGGCGCAGCGGCACTTTCAGCACCTCGAAGAAGCCGGGCGTGATCGCGTTGGCCATCGAACTGGCGCTCTCGCCGGGCTTCGGCGTGAAGCCTTCGACGGTGAAGTCCATGCTCCAGCCGCCGCCCTCCAGGATGCCGACGGTGGCGATGCCAGCCGCGTTTACGCCGGGCAGCGCCCGCAGCCGGAGCAGCAGGGTGTCGACGAACTGCACGCTGCGAGCCGGCGAATACGCGCTGGCGTCCGGTGACACCTGGAACGACAGCACGTGATCGACGGCTAGCCCGGACGGGGCGCGCTGCAGGTTGTCGAGGGTGCGGACGAACAGCCCGGACGCCGCCAGCATCAGGAACGAGAGGCCGACCTGAACCGCGACCAGCGTGCGCCGCAGCCGCGGCTGTTCGCGCACGACGCCGCCGCCAGCGGACTTCAGCGCCGGAGCGAGCGACGAGGGCAGCGCCCGCAGCGCCGGGACGAGGCCGGAGACGATCGCGGTCAGCGCCGTGATGGCGATGGTGAAGGCCAGGATGCGGGCGTCGGCGGTCGTGCGCACCGGCGAGGCGACGTCGCTCTGCGTGAAGGTCGCGACCAGGAACGAGACGCCCCACGAGGCAAGCACCAAGCCGACGACGCTGCCGGCGACCGCGACGAGGATCGCCTCGGCGAGCAGCAGCCACGTCAACCGGGCCCGACCGGCGCCGAGCGCGACGCGCAGCGCCAGTTCGCGCTGGCGGGAGACGCCGCGGGCGATCAGCAGGTTGGCGACGTTGGCGCAGGCGATCAACAGCACGCCGAAGGCCACCGCCATCAGGAGCCGCAAGGGCCGATCGAGCGACGCGCGCAGGATGGCCGGCCCCTGCGGCGCCGGCAGCACGCTGAGCCGCCCGGCCAGGAAGGCGCGCCGGGTCTCGGCCGAGGCGCTGGTGAAGGCCGCGTCGCGCACCTCGTCGGCGAGGATCGTCGCGTAGAGCGGGCCGAGGCGAGCGGCGACCGACGCCGGCGTCATCCCGTTCGCCAGCCGGCCAAAGACCTGCACCCAGCGGAAGCGACGGGTCTCCAGTTTCAGCCACGGCGGGCCGACCTGCGGTTGCATCGTCAACGGCAGGAAGACGTCGGCCGGCGTCGCCATCTCGAGGCCGAAGAAGCCGCGCGGCGCGACGCCAATGACTGTCATCGGATGGCCGTTGACGGTGATGGCCTGGCCGATGACGTCGGTGCGCCCGGCGAAGCGCCGCTGCCAGTAGTCGTAGGCGAGCACCGTGACCGCGTGCCCGCTCGGCTTCACGTCGTCGTCGGCCGTCATCAGCCGGCCGGCGGCCGGGGCGAGACCGAGCACGGTGAAGTAGGAGCCCGACACCAGCTCGCCGTCGACGCGCTCGGTGCGGCCGGCGTGCCCGACATGGAGGGACGCCCAGGACCGGCCGAACAGCCCGTCGAAGCCGGTAGCGCGGTCGCGCAGGTCGCGATACATCGGCCACGACAGCTCGGTGCCGTTGCCGAGGCCGCCGCCGTACGATTCGGTGTCCTGGGACGACAGCTGGACCAGCTCGCTGGGACGCACGACCGGCAGGCCGCGTAACGCGACCTGGTCGAGCAGCGTGAACACGGCCGTGCTCGCGCCCACCCCGAGGGCGATCGAGGCGACCGCGACGGCGACGAACAGTGGCGCGCGGAGGAGGCTCCGGGCGGCGAGGCGCAGGTCGGCCAGCAGGTGCGTCATGTCGGCGTGCCAGTGCGAGGGGCGTGCCAGTCGCACCCCGCCGGCGACCGTCGTAAACCCCTGATAGACAGGACGCCCGCGGTGTCTCGGTCCGGCCGCGTGTCCGTTGGCGATCCGGGTTGTGCGGATTCGAACGCCTGCCGAGAGCCGGCCAGCCGGTCAGACCACCATGCTAAGCTCCGGAGTTCTATGAAGACTGTTCGCAACCTGGCCCTCATCGTCGGCCTCGGCGTCGCCGCGTCCGGCGTCTACCTGGCCGCCCAGCAGCCCCCACCGCCCGAGCGGGAAATCGGCAAGCTCTATGGCGAGCTCTGCTCCAGCTGTCACGGTCCCAAACTCGAAGGGGCGCAGTTCGGCAGCCTCGTCGACGACACGTGGCAGTTCGGCGGCGCCGACGCCGATCTGGCGCGGATGATCCAGAAGGGCAACCCCGGCGGCATGCCGCCCTTCGAAGCGGTGCTGTCGCCGCAGGAAGTGCGCGCGATGGTCATCTACATCCGCGAGCAGGGCGCTCGCGCGACGCGCGAGAAGACCACCTTCAACAAGCCCACCGCCAACGTCGTGGTGAAGAGCGAGAAGGCGACCTTCCGCCTCGAGACAGTAGCCGAGGGCGTCACGGCGCCGTGGGCCGTCGACTTCCTGCCGGACGGCCGCATCCTCGTGACCGAGAAGGCTGGCCGGCTGCGGATCATCGACAAGGGCCAGCTCGCCCCGGACGCCGTCACCGGCACGCCGACCGTGCTCGACAAGGGTCAGGGCGGCCTGCTCGACGTCGCCGTTCACCCCGACTACGCCAAGAACGGCTGGATCTACCTGTCGTTCAGCGATCCGGGGGCCGACGGCAGTGCGATGACGAAGATCGTCCGCGGCAAGCTGAAGGGCAACGCCTTCGTCGAGGTCCAGGACATCTTCAAGGCGCCCGCCGATCTCTACCTGGTCGGCCCGAACCACTTCGGCGACCGCATCGTGTTCGACCGCAAGGGCCACATCTTCTTCAGCATCGGCGAGCGCGGCCAAGGGCCGCACGCGCAGGAGCTGAACCGCCCCAACGGCAAGGTGCACCGCGTCAACGAGGACGGCTCCATTCCGAAGGACAACCCGTTCGTCGGCAAGCCGCCGGCGATGGCGTCGATCTACACCTACGGCAACCGCAACCCGCAGGGGCTGACGATCAACGCCGCGACCGGCGTCGTCTGGGAAGTCGAGCACGGGCCGCGCGGCGGCGACGAGCTGAACATCATCCGCCCGGGCCGCAACTACGGCTGGCCGATCATCACCTACGGCATGAACTACAACGGCACGCCGTGGGGTGACGCGATCACGGCCAAGGAGGGGATGGAGCAGCCCATCACCTACTGGACGCCGTCGCTGGCGGTGTCGTCGGTGGCGTTCTACGCGGGCGACAAGTTCCCGCAGTGGAAGGGCAACGTCCTGCTCGGCTCGCTGGCCTTCCAGGAGCTGCGTCGTCTGGAGTTGACCGGCGAGAAGGTCACCCACCAGGAAGTCCTGTTCAAGGACGTCGGTCGGCTGCGCGACATGGTCGTCGGTCCCGACGGCTACGTCTACGTGGCTTTCAACCAGCCCGATCGCATCGCGCGTCTCGTGCCGGCGCCGGCTGGCGGCTCGGCGAACTGACGGCGGCGCGGCCGCCGTCACGCGCGGCCCGCCGCAACTCCCAATTCCCAACTCCGAACTCCGAACTCCCAACTTCCAATTTCCAAACTCCCAAGGCACGCCCAACGCCCAACTCCCGAGACGCCTGGCTGACGCCAAACTCATGCGGTTGGAAGGTGGCGGTTGGGAATGCCTTGAGAGTTGGTCGTTGGAAATTGGAAGTTCGAGCGCGGTGGCGCGCGCGCCGCTGTTCGAGCGCAAGTGTCGCGCGCGCCGCTATTCGAGCGCGCTGAGCTGCGTGTCGAGATGCGCCAGCGTTTCCTCGAGCATCGCCCGGTGCCGCGGATTGCACGCGGCCTGCAGAGTGGCGAGGGTGCGGACGCGGGCCAGTCGCAGCCCTTCGCGTTGCTGGGCGCGGCTCTTGTCGGCCTCGCTCATCCCCGGCGCCTGACGGAGGGCGCGCTCGCGCTCGGCGGCGTCCTGCTGATCCTCGACGGACTTGCTCTCCCAGCCGCGGGCCATACGGCCAGTCTACGCCCGAGCGTCGATCTCCATGCGCCCGACGTGCTCGGCCATGGCCTGGTGGGGCTCGCCGAAGAGATCCTCGTAGGTATAGGCCAGTGCCGCGACACAGATCGGCAGGGCGACCAGGACGCCGACGCAGAGGGCGAGGACGCCGACGAGATAGACGAGCCCGGACAGCAGCAGCAGGCCGAGCAGCGGCAGCAGCTGCCGGTTGGCCACGCGCCAGCTGAGTTTCGTCGCCGGCCAGAAGGGGAGCTGCTTGTCGATGATCAGCGGCAGCGCGAAGATCCAGGCGATGGTCAGGTAGGCGAAGGCGGCCAGCGTGACGAGCATCAGCCCGACGATGGGCAGCAGCGCGAGCGGCGCCAGGCGCTCGTCCACGGACGCCGCGGCCACGGTGCTGAAGAACAGCACGAAGACCGCGACCATGGTCGGGATCATCAGGGCGAAGCTGGCCACCGTCGCGACGATGTACTGGAGCACGAGCTGCGTCAACATCGGCGACGAGAAGCCCGCCCACGCATCACCCCATTCGGTCGGCTGGCCGCGGATGCGCTTGAGGAAGTAGAGATACCAGCCGCCGATGAGCGGACCGGTCGCGATGAGCTGCGCGATGCTGCCGGCGCACGGGATCAGGCCGGCGCCGATGATCGTCAGCATGACGAGCGCGCTCACGCCGATCGACTGACCAGGATCCGCGAAGACGAGATCCCAGCCGCGGCGCAGGCTGTCGATGACCCGGACGCGCCGGTCCTCGGCGACGATCCGCGCGTAAGCGGCGTCGGGATCGATGGTCGGCTGCGGAGGCGCCTGGGACGCGAACGCGGGTGCCGGCTGGACGACGGCCGGGCTGTGCAGTTGCAGCCCTCGCGCCTCGCGGAGCGGCTGCCAGCCGGCCATGCCGGCCCGCCAGACGAGCGTCTCGGGGGTGACGACGCCGGCGGCGATCAGGCGGTCGAACTCAGCGTCGTCGACCGGCCCGTGCTGCGCGCCACCCTCCGCGTAGTGCCACGTCATCGGCGGCCGAACAGCGCGTCATAGCCCACCGCGAACGCGGCCAGGGCGAGCGGTGCGGCGACGAAGACTCCCAGGCAGAGCGCGATGACCCCGGCGAAGACGATCAGCCCGCAGAGGAAGAGCAGGCCGAACACCGAGAAGAAGCGCTTGGCGGCGACCTTCCGGCTCAGCTCCATCGCCGGCCAGAAATCGAGGCCCTTGTCGACGATCAGCGGCATGGCCAAGGACCACGACACGCCCAGGTAGATGGCGGGCGGCAGCATGACCAGCAGGCCGAGCATCGAGAGCACCAGGCTCGCGCCCTCGCTGCGCTGGGCCAGCATGTTTCCCATGAAGATGAGCGCGTAGCCCGGGATGAGGGAGACGCCGATCAGGATCAGCTGTACGAACGTGAACAGGAACAGCTGCAGGTAGGACGTCGAGAACGGCGTGAAGGCGTCGCCGAACTCGGCCGGTTCGCCGCGGTGCAGCTTCAGCATCACGCGGTAGACGCCGGCCTGCAGGATCGGGGTGACCGCCAGGCTGATGAGGATGCCGAGGCACGGGATGGCCCCGGCGACGTTGCTGATGATCCAGATCGCGGCCACGCCGATGGCGAGGCCGAAGTTGCCGGACACCAGCTCCCAGCCGCGGCCGATCACGTCGCCGATGGCGAAGGTGCGGTTCTCGGCGATGACGCGTGCATAGAGCTGATCGGCGGTCTCTGGGGCGGCATAGCCGGCCTGGTTCCAACCGGCGGCGCCAGCGCTACCGGCTCCGTACCCGCCGCTCGGGCCGGCACCGAACCCGCCCTGGGCGGGTGCGGGCGTCGGGGTGGGGGTGGGTGTCGGTGTCGAGAAGCGGGGCTGCGTCGACGGCTCGGATGCCGCGGGCGTGATCGCCGCCGGCGGCGGGGGCACGATCGGCACCGGCAGCAGTGCGGCCTGCGGGCGCGCCTGCGCCAGCGGCTGCCAGTCGGCCATGCCGGCCTTCCACACCAGCGTCTCCGGCGACACCACGCCGGTGGCGATCAGGCGGTCGAGCGTCGCGTCGTCGACGGGGCCCTGTCGTTCATTGCCGAGCGCGTAATACCAGGTCATGACGGGTGCTCCGGATCGCCTAACGGACGTCGCGCCACAGCCAGCGCAGGGTGTCGGGCAGGATCGCCCCGCCGTGCTTGTGCGAGTGGGCGCCGTCGCCGAACTCGAACCGATAGTCGTAGCCCTTGAACTTCAGGGCGGCGGCCATCGACTGGTTGGCCAGCGGCCAGTTGCCGAACTGGTTGTCGAGATCGTTCGAGCCATCCTGCAGGAACACACGCAGCGGCTTCTTGTCGGTGCGTCGCAGCAGGAACGGGTAGTGGTAGCCGCCGCGGATGTTGGTGAAGCTGCCGATGTGGCTGACGACCTTGCGGAAGTAGTCGGGTCGCTCCCAGGCCGCGGTGAAGGCGCAGATGCCGCCGGAGCTCGCCCCGACCAGCGCCCGCCGCTCGGGATCGGTGGTCAGCGTGTAGCGCCTGGCCAGCTCCGGGAGCAGTTCCTCGATGAGCATCCGCGCGTAGTCGGCGTTCGGGGTGTCGTACTCGACCGCCCGGTTGCTGACGCGGAAACGGTTCTCGGGCAGCGTCTCGCCGGTGTGCCCGGGGTTGACGAACAGGCCGATGGTGATCGGCATCTCCTTGCGGTGGATCAGGTTGTCCATCACCACCGGCGCCCGGTATTCCTGATCGACGTTCACGTACTTGTGGCCGTCCTGGAAGATCATGACGGCCGCCGGCACCGAGGCGTCGTACTGGGCCGGCACGTAGATCCAGTACTCGCGCACCGTGTTCGGGAAGATCCGGCTCTTCCAGATCAACGGGCCTTCTACCTTGCCGCGGGGCACACCGGCCTGCGGCTGCGAGTCGGCCCCCAGCGTGTAGGCATCGGCGCCCGGGGGCAGGCCCGGAGCCGGCGGAGGCGTCGGTGCCGCTGTCGGGGCCGGAGGTGGGGTCTGGGCCGTCAGCGCGGCGGCGCCGAGGACGAATCCGGCAACCGCGAACAGGGTGCGCGCGCGGAATCCCCACGACGGTAGAGCCCGGTCGACGGCGCGACGGTTAAACGGAACCTTGGAACCGGCAGTAATCTGCATCGGACGAGCGCGCGCATCATACCGCGCCCGGGGGAGTTACGGATGCGGTTCGAAAACGGACGGAGCCTGGGCGTCATCGCCGCGGGGATGGCGCTGGCGGGATGGATCCTCGCGGATGGGGCCGCACGGCTCGACGCGCAGGCAGGGCGCCAGGCCGCCGCGGCGGTCCAGGCGTGGCCGACGTGGCGGGGGCCGCTCGGAACGGGCGAGGCGCCGGCCGCGAAGCCGCCGCTCCAGTGGAGCGAGACCAGCAACGTCAAGTGGAAGGTCGCCTTGCCGGGGTTGGGCAAGAGCAGCCCGATCGTCTGGCGCGACACCCTCTACGTCACGACCGCGGTGCCGGGCGATGGCGGGGCGCTGAAGTTCACGCTGATGGCCCTCAACCGCGCCGATGGCACGGAGAAGTGGAGCCGGGTGCTGCGGCTCGAGAAGCCGCACGAGGGGCACCACCCCGACGGCACGTATGCCAGCGGTTCGGCCCTCACCGACGGCGAGCGGCTCTATGCCTGGTTCGGCTCGCGCGGCCTCTACGCCGTCGACTTCACCGGCAAAGTGCTCTGGGAGAAGTCGTTCGGGCAGATGCAGACCCGCAACGGCTTCGGCGAGGGCAGCTCGGTGGCGATCCACAAGGGCACGCTGGTCGTGCCGTGGGATCACGAGGGCACCGATTTCGTCGTCGCCCTCGACGCGGCAACCGGCACGGAGAAGTGGCGCACCCAGCGTGACGAGCCGACGACGTGGTCGACGCCGCTGATCGTCGCCGCCGGCGGCGCGCCGCAGGTCGTGCTGTCGGGCACCAACCGCGTCGTCGGCTACGACCTCACCACCGGCACGCAGCTGTGGCAGGCCGGCGGCACGACGATGAACGCCATTCCGTCGCCGGTCTTCGCCGATGGGCTGGTGATCGCGATGGGCGGTTTTCGAGGAAGTATGGCCCGCGCCATCCGCCTCGCCGACGCCAAGGGCGATGTCACCGGGGCGCCGGCGCAGGTCTGGACCTACGAGAAGGACACGCCCTACGTGCCGTCGCCCCTGCTGTATCGCGGCGCGGTCTACTTCCTGAAGGTCAACTCGGGCATCCTGACCAGCCTCGACGCCAGGACCGGCGCGGTGCGCTTCACCGAGCGCCTGCCGATCCCGAACGTCTACGCCTCGCCAGTCGCTGCGGACGGGCGGATCTACGTCGTCGGGCGTGAGGGCACGACCGTGGTGCTCGACGCCGGTCCAGCGCTCAAGGTGCTGGCGACCAACGTCCTCGACGACGCCACCGACACGACGCCCGCCCTCGTCGACGGCGAGCTCTACCTGCGCGGCGCCAAGAGCCTGTACCGCATTTCTGCCAACTGATTTAGTTCGCCCAGCGACTTTGCTGCAACGTGCTCGGAGCGTGCTCGGAGCGTGCTCCGAGCAACTTGCAGAACTTGCAATTCGGCTGAGCCCCGGGCTAGTGTCCGGTCACCGGAACACTGAAAGGGAGCCATGCTTCGACGCGATTTCCTGAAGACCACGGGGGCCGCCATCGCGCTGTCCGCGATGCCCGCCTACGCGCAACAGTTCGCCGACATGAAGAAGCGCGTGGCGCTGATCGGCACCGGCTGGTACGGCAAGTCCGACCTGTTCCGGCTGCTGCAGGTGGCGCCGGTCGAGGTCGTCTCGCTCTGCGACGCCGACTCGAACCTGCTCAACGAGTGCGCCGACATGGTGGCCGAGCGCCAGTTGTCGAAGAAGCGGCCGCGCACCTTCAAGCACTACCAGGAGCTGCTCGACCAGAAGGACGTCGACATCGCGCTGATCGCGACGCCGGATCACTGGCACGCGCTGCCGATGATCGCCGCCGCCAAGGCCGGCTGCGACATCTACGTGCAGAAGCCGATCAGCGTCGACGTCCGCGAGGGCCAGGCGATGCTGGCGGCGGCGCGCAAGTACAAGCGCGTCGTCCAGGTCGGCATGCAGCGCCGCAGCACGCCGCACCTGATCGAGGCGCGGGACCAGATCGTCCGCGAGGGCAAGCTCGGCACGATCGGCCTGGTCGAGATCTACTGCTACTACGGCATGCGGGCGACGCAGAACCCGCCCGACGCGACGCCGCCGCCGAACCTCGACTACGAGCTGTGGACCGGACCGGCGCCGATGCGGCCCTACAACGATCTGGTGCACCCGCGGAAGTGGCGCGCCTACATGGAGTACGGCAACGGCATCGTCGGCGACATGTGCGTCCACATGCTCGACATGGTCCGTTGGATGATGGACCTCGGGATGCCGAACCGCATCTCGTCGTCGGGCGGCATCCTGGTGCAGAAGGGCAGCCGCTCGAACATCACCGACACGCAGACCGCCACCTTCAGCTTCGGCGACCTGCCGGTGATCTGGACGCACCGCAGCTATGGCTCGGCGCCCGATCCGAAGTACCCGTGGGCGGCGACGATCTACGGCGACAAGGGCACGCTGAAGGCCGGCGTCATGGGCTACGACTTCATCCCGACGCAGGGCGAGTCGAAGCACGTGGATGTCCGCTATGAGCTCGAGGAGTATCCGATCGACAAGGTCGAGAAGGATCTCGAGAAGCACGTCGCGCCGGCGATCCGCGGTCACATGAAGAACCTGCTGACGTGTATCCAGTCGCGCGAGAAGCCGGTCTCGGACATCGAGCAGGGCTACATCTCGGCGACCGCCTGCATCCTGGCCAACATGTCGCAGAAGCTCGGACGGTCGCTGACCTGGGATCACGCCAAGGGCGAAATCGTCGGCGACGCCGAGGCCAACAAGGCGCTGGCCAGGCCGTATCGCGCGCCCTACAAGCACCCCGACGCGTCGTCGGTCTAGTGCGAATGCGGCGGGGCCGTGACCGGCCCGCCGCCCTCGAACGCCGAGGCCGGAGGCGTCGTGAGGTTGACGGCGCCGCCACGCGCCGTCAACGAACATACAATGTCGCCATGTCCCGACGGTTCGCTGGTCTGGCGCTAGCCGCCACTGTCCTGGGGGCGGCCGCGGCCGCACCTCGTCTCTTCGCGCAGGCGGCCCAACCGCCGCGCGGCATCGTCAACACCTTCGGCCAGGTGTGCGCCAACTGCCACGGCCCCAACGGCAGCGGCGGATCCGCGCCGAGCCTGCTCGACGAGACCTGGGCGCACGGCGGCAGCGACGCCGAGATCGCCGCCAGCATCAAGAATGGCTGGCCGGGCACGCCGATGCCGCCCTTCGGCGCGACGCTGAACGAGCAGGACATCCGCGCGATGGTCATCTACATCCGCGAGCTCCGCGATCGCGCCGCCAGCACGCCGCTGTCGCGCAGCGGGCCGCCGCCGCTCCCGACCGGCGTCGTCACGTCCGAGAAGGCCTCCTTCACGATCGAAACGGTCGTCGACGGTCTCGAGAATCCCTGGGACGTCGAGATCCTGCCCGACGGCGCGCTGCTCGTGCCCGAGCGCTCGGGGCGCCTGCGCATCTTCCGCAATGGCGTCGCCGGACCGCCCATCACCGGCCTGCCGGCCATCTGGGTGAAGCAGGACGGCGGCCTGATGGACATCGCGCTCCACCCGGACTACGCCAAGACCGGCTGGCTCTACCTCGCCTTCAGCGAACCCGGCGGCACGGCCGCGGGCGCGTCCACCACCCGCATCATCCGCGGCAAGATCAAGGACGGCGCCCTCACCGAGCAGCAGACGCTGTTTCAGGCCTCGCAGGATCTCTACTGGCCGGACAACACGCACTTCGGTGCCCGGTTCTTCTTCGACAAGGACAAGCACCTGTTCTACTCGATCGGGGACCGCGGCCACCTCGACACGCCGCAGGATCTGAAGAGTCCCTACGGCAAGATCCACCGGGTCAACGACGACGGCTCGGTGCCGAAGGACAACCCGTTCGTCAGCACGCCCGGCGCCGTGAACACGATCTGGACCCTTGGTCACCGCAATCCGCAGGGGTTCGACGTCGATCCGGCGACCGGCGCCCTGTGGGCGACCGAGCACGGCCCGCGCGGCGGCGACGAACTGAACCTGATCGAGAAGGGCAAGAACTACGGCTGGCCGGTGGCGACCTACGGCATGAATTACGACGGCACGCCGATGACGCCGACGACCGTCACCGAGGCGCCCGGCATGGTCAACCCGGTGTTGCACTGGACACCCTCGATCGCCGTCAGCGGCATCGGCTTCTACCGCGGGAGCAAATTCCCGAAGTGGAAGGGCAATCTGTTCGCGGCCGGGCTGGCTGGCCAGCGGCTGGTCCGACTCGAAATCGCCGCCGGGAAGGTCACGCATCAGGAGACGCTGCTGCGCGGCTTCGGCCGGATCCGGCAGGTCGTCAACGCGCCGGATGGCACGCTGCTGGTCATATTCGACACGCCGGGGCGGATCGTTCGTCTCGTGCCGGCGTCGTGAGCGCCGACCGCACTCAGTCGGCAGCGGGCGTGTGACGGACGCGTAAACTCTTGCCGGCCGGGCGAACCGGCCGGTGGCCAGCCTCGTCGCTGAGGGCAGGAGGAGCCATCACCATGCTGCAGATAGACCAGCTGCGGTGGTTTTCCTGGGACTTCACCGTCAGCCGCGACGGCCGTCGCCTCGCCGAACTGGACATCTCGTGCTGGCGCGAGCGAGGCGTGCTGTCGGTCGACGGCGCCTCGTACGCCATCACCCGCGAGGGCTTCATGTCCGGCGACTTCCGCCTGACCGGCCCCGACAACCGGGTCATCGCGAGCGCGTCCAAGCCGAGCCTGCTGCGGCGGCGGTTCGAGATCGTGCACGGCGGCCGGACA
Organism: Vicinamibacteraceae bacterium; assembly: GCA_039916225.1. Classification (GTDB taxonomy): domain Bacteria; phylum Acidobacteriota; class Vicinamibacteria; order Vicinamibacterales; family Vicinamibacteraceae; genus JBDSLU01. The sequence goes on along the minus strand of JBDSLU010000330.1, from coordinate 10,046 downwards.
TGGACGCTGCAGCCGCGGTCGGCCTGGGGCCGGGCGATGACGCTGCTCGTCGATGGCCGCGACGCCGGGGCCATCACGCCAGCGGGGGCCTGGACGCGGCGCGCGTCGGCGAGCCTGCCCGACACACTGCCGCTGCCGGTGCAGGTCTTCATCGTCTGGCTCGCGGTGCTGCTCTGGAAGCGCGATCAGGACGCCGCGGCAGCGGCCTCGTAGTCACTGCGGGCGTGCCTCTCCACTACGTCGAACGGCCCGCGCCGGCTCCGCTCGCCGCGGCGCTCGAGTGCGTGTGGAGCGTCAGCGACCGCGTCGCGCGGCGGGCTCGGCCGCCCGATCGCCTGGTTCCCGACGGCTGTCCCGAACTGATCGTCCACCGCGGCGATCGCTACGCGCGCCTTATCGAGGGGCGTCCCGTGCGCCAGCCGGCGGCGTTCCTCGCCGGCACACTGTCGCGGCCGTGGATCGTGCAGGCGCCGGCTCGCGTCTGCACCATTGGCGTGCGCTTCCGTCCCGGCGGCCTCACCGCGCTCTTCGACGCCGCGCTCGACGGCACCGCGGATCGCGAGGTCCCGCTCGCCGAGTTGCCCGCGTCGATGGCGTCGCTCGTCGCCGCGATCCGCCGGGCCCGAGGGCCTGCGTCGGCGCTGCGGGCCGCCGAATCCTGGCTGCTGGCGCACGCGGCCGCGCGCGTCGCGCAGGGGGCAGCAGGTCGGCACCACTCGGGTCGTCGCGTCGCGAACCATCTCCGCCTCCGTCACGGAACCCGCGCCGAGCCCGGCGTTGGCGTGGACGCACTTCCAGTGGCGGCGTGCGCCGAGGCGGTGCGCGCGATCCAGCGGCGGCGCGGACGGATCGGCGTCGACGCACTGGCGCTGGCGGTCGGCCTGCCGCGGCGTCGGCTCGAGCGCCTGTTCCGCCGCGAGACTGCGCTGACGCCGAAGCAATTCATTCGCGTCGTGCGCCTCACCGCGATCCTCGGCCGGTTGCAGGCGGCGGATCGGGATCGGCTGATCGACGTTGCGCTCGACGCCGGCTACTTCGATCAGGCGCACATGGCGCGCGACTTCAAGGCGTTGACCGCGCGCCGGGCCTCCGCCCGCCCCGGCGACGACGGCGAGCTGGCGGCGCATTTCACCCGCCCGGATCGCCTGCTGCGCCTGCTCTCGGCGGATTGAGCGTCCGCTGTCGCATTTCTCCAAGACGCCCGGCGTCCGCTGCGGCAGACTCTGGCCATGACGCGCTTTGCCCTCGCCCTCGTTCTCATTACCGCAACCACCAGCCCGGGCCTCGGCCGCGGGCCCAGCACTGAGAGCGGCTCGAGCCGCGGGCTCCGTTCAGATGCCGCGCCGGGCCCGAGCCTCGGGCTCAGCCTGGCGCCGGGATCGGCGCACAGCGCCGCGCAAACCTCAGCACAGAGCCCCGGGCAGATCGCCGATCTCGCGTGGTTGGCGGGCCACTGGGCGGGGAGCGACGGCCCCATGCAGATGGAGGAGATCTGGACCTCGGCGGACGGCGGGGCCCTGGTCGGCCTGCACAAGGACATCTCGGCGCGCGGGGGTGCGGCGCGGATGGTGTCGTTCGAGTTCCTGCGGATCGAGGCCGGCGCGGACGGTGTCGCCTACGTCGCGCAGCCCGGCGGGCGGCCGCCGACGCGCTTCGGCCTGGTCGAGAGCGGACCGCGGCGCGCTGTCTTCGCCAACCCGGCGCACGACTTCCCGCAGCGGATCGTCTACTGGATCGACGACGCCGGGGCGCTGCACGCGCGCGTCGAGGGCCCGAAGGGCGGCAAGACCGTCGGCCAGGAATGGACCTGGACGCGCCGCGCTTTGAAGTAAGGCGCGACCGTTCGCCCGCGCTGGTGCCGGCAGAGGCTCGGCAGCCACACGCTTCGTCAATGCGGCATTGCCTCGGAGCGCCATCGCGCCGAGCATCGATCCGAGGATCGACAGATGCGGCGACCGATGCGACTGATGCGACCGATGCGATTGGTGCGAGCGACGCCGGCGATGCGAGCGATGCCAGCGACGCCGCCGACGCGGCCGACGCGGCGACCGGGGCGAGGCGTCACGCTGGGCGGAGTCGTCCTGGCCGCGGCGCTGTCGAGCGCACCGGCGCCGACGCGGTCCGACGTGCGGCCGTGGACGCCGCCGGCAATCTCGAGCACGCGTTTCGAATCGCACGCCGCCTTCGATCCGCGGACCGGCGACCTGTATTTCGTCCGCAGCGCCCAGGATTTCTCCGGCTGGCGGATCCTGGTGGCGCGCTGCGGCCCGCGCGGGTGGGCAGCGCCGATCGATCCGCCGTTCGCCGGCCCCGGCCTCGAGGCCGATCCCTTCTTCGCCGACGACGGCCGCAGCCTCTACTTCATCTCGACGCGCAGCACCGGCGCCACGACCAGCCAGGCCCTGGACATCTGGCGCGTCGAGCGAGACGCCACTGGCACATGGGGCGCGCCCACGCGCCTGCCGGCCCCCGTCAACTCCGACGCTGCCGAGTGGTTCCCGCGGCCGGCCAGGGACGGCTGGCTCTATTTCGGATCGGCTCGGCCCGGCGGGTTCGGCCAGACCGACATCTGGCGGGCGCGGGACGAGGCCGGTCGGAACGGGGCGGGTCACTGGCGCGTGGAGAACCTCGGCCCGTCCATCAACACGCCTGGACACGAGTACGAGCCGATGCCGTCGCCGGACGGTGAGCGGCTGATCGTGGCGGCGCAGGATGGCTTCTACGAGGCGCGCCGGCGCGGCGACGGATGGTCGCCGCGGATCAGGCTCGGCCCGGCGATCAACGTCAACGGCACCGAAATCGGGCCGCTGTTCTCGCCGAGCGGGCGGTCGCTGCTCTTCGCGCGCGACAGCGGTGGGCCGCTCTCCGGCGAGTTCCTCGTGTGGCGGCGGGGCGCGGCCGAGGACTGGCCGCCGTCCTGTCCGCCGCGGCGCTAGCCGCGCTACATCGTGTCGGCGGCGGGGAAGCGGCCGCGGAAGACGAAGTCGCGCGCCGCCCCCGGCTTGCTGTGACACGCCGCACACTTCGAGGCGTCGATCGCCGGCTCGAACGCCTTGCCGTCCGGGCGGTACGACGCGAATTCCCACTCGCCGGCGCGCTTGTCGCCGTAGGCCGCGCCGTAGCCCGCCTCGCGACGCATCACGTCGAGGCGCACGACCTCGCCCTTCTTCCACAGGCCATCGGGACCGACGAGCGGCATGCCATCCGCCCCCCTGAGCGGCGTCGACCACTCCATGACGACGACCGAGCCGTTCGGATACGGCACCTTCGCCATCTCGTGGATCGACGCGGCCGGCGCGTTGCCATAGATCGTGCCGAGCTGCTTCTGCCCGACGATGTTGGCGGTGCGGAGGACGGCGTAGCGCGAATAGTCGGCGGGGAAGCCGACCCGGTCAGCGGGGTCGGCGGCCTGCGCGTGGCCGGCGAGCCCCGCGACGGCGGTGAGCAGAATGACGAGGCGGCGGGTCATCGACGGCTCCCTCTGATAGCGACACACGACCCGCGGCGCGTCAGAACGCCAGCTGGCCCGTGCCGTGGATCTCACGCGTCCGGCTGTCCTGAACGATGACGACGGCGCGCAGCGCGCCTGCCGCCCACGCCGCGTCGATCGGCACCTTCACCGCCTCGAGGCGCAGCGGCGCGCCCTTGGCGATGCGGCCGATGCGGGTCAGGCCGCGGACCACGCCGGTGTGCTGCAGGTGCTTGCGGGCGTTCTCACCGGCGGTCACCTGAGACGACAAGCCGTCCTCGGCGACGGCCAGCAGCACGTCGCCGCTGAACGTCGCACCCGCCGGCGGATCGATCGCCACGCGGATCGTGCGCTGGCGCGGCGTGTCGTCGGCGGCCAAGGCCAGCGCCACCGTCGCGTGCGGCCGCGCCGCCGACGCCGCGAGCGCGTCCAGCACCTGCTTCACATCGGTGCCGACGAACTCGGTGCGGCCGTCGACGACGGCCTGGGGCGTGTAGACGCGATCGCTCTTCCAGGCCGTGGCGTAGTCGTTCTGGCGGGCCGTGTAGGCGGCCGACGAGAAGCGGTCCTTCCAGCCGAGGCGATCCCAGTAGTCGACGTGAAAGGCGAGCGTGACGACGGCGGCGTTGCCGATCGTCTTCTCGGCGGCGAGCTTCGTCAGCACCGTGTCGGCCGGCGGACAACTCGAGCACCCCTCCGACGTGAACAGCTCGACGAGGATCGGAACAGGCACGCCGGCCGCGCGCGGCGCGCCGGTTGTGCCACCGGCGTCGATCACGCGCAGTCCCCACGCGGATAACCCGATCGCCACCGCCGCGACGCCCCATGCTCTCGACCTGCGCGCCATGATCCGATCCTCCTCATGGAGTCTCTACGCTGGCGGTCCGACGGCGGTGACATCTTGACCAATGACGGCCGGGGCGGCGCCAAACGGCTGGCCGGGCCCGCCAACGGCCCTGTCCGGCCGCCCGTTCCGCCTACCCGTCCGTCGGCGCTACTTCGGCGCCAGGCGCGGGGCGACCTTCACCGGCACGCTCCGGCTCATCTCAGTACCGAGCGTCGTCACCGTGTACTTGGCCAGCATGTTCGGGCGCTCCCAGGCCGGCAGCTTGGTGCGGTCGCGCAGGTAGCTCAGGAAGCGCGTCGTCACCTGGGCGAAGTGCGCTTCGTGGCCGACCCGGAGGGCGTCGGGGAGCACCAGCTTGATGTCGGTGCCCTTCATCTCGGCGCCGACGCCGGGCCACTCGGCCGCGACCGCGGCGGTCCGGGCCTTGGCCGCGGCCAGGATGGCCGGCGCGTCCGAGGCCTTGTTCGGGACGATGAACACCTCGGGCTTGTAGCCGTCGGCCCTGGTCTGCCGCGCTTCGATGCGGGCCTTGCTACCGCGGTAGACGGCGAAGTGCGAATCGCCGCCGCCGGCCGGCGCTTCCCAGTCCCAGATCACGTTGAGCGAGGTGTGGACGCCGCGCAGCGTGTAGGTCACGAAGGTGTTGCAGAAGTACTCGAGGGCGCCGTCCTTGACGCGCGTCTTGAGGGCGTCGGGGAAGCCGGCGGTGCCGGTGACACGGCGGAAGTCGGCTTCCGGGATCATCGTCGGCCAGCGATAGGCGTCGAGCACCTTGACGTCCGCCTTGGCGTCGACGACGCGCGCGGGCGACAGCGTCCACTGCACGAGGTCGACGAGATGCGTGCCGATGTCGTTGAAGCCTTCGCCCTGCTGCGAGACGTCGAAGAACCACGTCGGGCGGATGTTCGGGGCGCCCGACACCACCTTCATCAGGTGGTGCACGCTCTCGATGTAGACGCCCGGCTCCGCAGCGGTGCCCGGGAGGATCTCGCCGAAGACCGCGGGGTCCATCACCAGCGCCCGCTGCAGCGCGTTCGACGCTTCGAAGCGCTCCGTCATGATGTCGAAGGCGACGAGGCGCTGTGCGTCGGCGGTCTCGAGCGCGCTGGCCAGCTTCGGCAGGTCGGCCGAGGCGAGGATCCACGGCTTGTCGACCAGCACGTTCAGGCCGGCCTCGACGGCGGCGCCGACGCGCTCGATCTTGCCGGCGTTGCGTCCGGACAGGACGACGACGTTGCCCGGTTTCTCGCGCAGCATCCGGGCGAGATAGTCGGCGCCGGTGTGGACGTCGAGCTGCCACGCCGTCGGGGACGCCGGGCGCAGGTTGTAGGCACTGACGCGGGCCAGATGGCCGAGCAGGTCCGGACCGAGCGGGGCGTAGACGTCGACCTGCGGCGAGACGCCCGGGTACATCTCTTTCTGCACCAGGGCGGCATGGAAGTGGCCGGGGTCGAGGGTCATGAACCGGACGTCGGCCCGCTGCTCCGTTGGCGTCGCCGTTCCCGGGGTCTGTCCCACGCCGCGCGTCTCCATCACCACCACCGCCGTCGCGGCGATTACCGCGAAACCAGCCGTGCGGCCCAGCCGCACGACCGTCCGTTGCCTACCCTGTGTCATCGAAAAGCTCCCTGTCCGCGCCCTCGACGGGTCGCGCGCCCCCCATTGTGCCTCAGCCGCCGGCCTTGGGGAGCGTGCCCTGACCCGCGGTAGACTGACTCGGTGCTGCCGTCGAGCCTCGACACCGCGTCGCTCGATCCCGCTCGCGTGCCCGGTTGGCTGGGGCTCGATCACGTCGCCATCGCAGTGCCGGCCGGCACGCTCGAGACGCACGTCGCCGCCTGGCGCGGCCTCGGCTTCTCCGAGATCCATCGCGAGGATGTCCTCGGCACCGACCAGGTTCGCGAGGTGCTGCTCGCCCCCGGCGGCAGCGATGCGCTCGGCGCCGTGCAGTTGCTCGAACCGCTCGCCGATACGTCGCCGGTGGCGCGGCAGGTCGAGAAGAGCGGCGGCCACGGCGGGCTCGTTCATGTCGCCTACCGCGTTCGCGACGTGCAGGCGGCGTTCGAGGCGCTGCGGGCCCAGGGCCAACGAGTGATCGACGCCGCGCCGCGTCCCGGCTCGCGCGGCACCACCGTCTTCTTCGTGCACCCGAAGCCAGCCCACGCGGCGGCCGGCCTCGGTTGCCTGGTCGAGATCGTGCAGTCCGGCACCGGCCACGAGGGCGGCGCTCTTGGCTGACGCGCCGCTGTTCGATCGCCTGCCGCTGCAGCTCGCCGCGATCTTTCCGGCGGTGCCGGCCGACGTGTGGAAGGCGGCCATTCGCCGCGATCTCGGCGACGGCGCCGTCGAGGCCGCGCTGGGGTGGGACGTCGGCGACGGGATCCGGGTCCCGCCCTACGCGCGGCGCGAGGATCTGGGGTCACCGCTGCCAGCGCCGCTCACGCATCGCCGCTGCACCTGGCGTCCGCCCGGCGCGGGGCCGGGGCTGGCGATTGCCGTCGGTGCGGGCGTCGACGGGCTGGTGGTGGCAGCGGGGCAGGCCCTCGATCGCGCCGGCGAGCCGCTCACGCTGGTCGTCGAGCCGAGCGCGGTGTTGTTCCTGGAGATCGCCCGACAACGCGCGCTGCGCCGCGTCTGCGCCGAGCACGGCGTGCCGGTGGCGATCCACGCCGACGTGCGCGCCGCGTCGGCCGCCGACCCGGTGGCCATCGGCCACGCCCTGATCCGCGCCACGCTCGGCGCTGCCGCCGCCATCCTCGGCGGCGCCGACACGATCACCATCTGCGGGCACGGGCTCGATCCGGTGCTGGCCGAGCACGTGTTCCGCATCCTCGACGAAGAAGCGCACCTGACCGCGGTGATCGATCCGATGGCCGGCGCCTACGCCATCGAGGCGATGACCGAGGCGTTCGCGTCCGCCGTCCGCCCCCGGATCGCAGGATCTGCGTCGTCGCCGCCTAGTTCAGAGCCCAGCTCAGAGCCCAGCTCAGAGCCAGGCCTGCGGACCGCTGAAGATATTGCGATCAAGACGGGCTACAGCGCCGCCGATCTCGAGGGGGTCGAGCACCTCGACTACGCGGCCGGCGTGCCGCCGTTCCTCCGCGGGCCGTATTCGACGATGTATCTGCGGCAGCCGTGGACGATCCGGCAGTACGCCGGCTTCTCGACGGCCGAAGAGTCGAACGCGTTCTACCGCCGCAACCTGGCGGCTGGGCAGACCGGCCTCTCGGTGGCCTTCGATCTGGCGACGCACCGCGGCTACGACTCGGATCATCCTCGCGTCGCCGGCGACGTCGGGATGGCCGGCGTCGCCATCGATTCGGTCGAGGACATGAAGGTGCTGTTCGACGGCATCCCGCTCGACCGGATGACCGTCTCGATGACCATGAACGGGGCGGTGCTCCCGGTGATGGCGTTCTACATCGTGGCCGCGGAGGAGCAGGGCGTCGCGCCCGCCGCCCTCGCCGGCACGATCCAGAACGACGTCCTCAAGGAGTTCATGGTCCGCAACACCTATATCTATCCACCGGCGCCGTCGATGCGCATCGTCGCCGATGTGATCGCGTTCTGCGCCGCCGAGATGCCGCGCTTCAATCCGATCTCGGTGAGCGGCTACCACATGCAGGAGGCCGGGGCGCCGGCCGATCTCGAGCTGGCCTACACCCTTGCCGACGGCCTCGAGTACGTGCGCGCCGGCATCGCCGCCGGCCTCGACGTGGATGCCTTCGCGCCGCGCCTCAGCTTTTTCTGGGGCGTCGGCATGCCGCACGCGATGGAGATCGCCAAGCTGCGCGCCGGCCGCGCGCTGTGGGCGCGGCTGATGCACGGCTTCGCGCCGAAGAGCCCGAAGTCGATGCTGCTGCGTGCGCACGCGCAGACCTCGGGCTGGAGCCTGACCGCACAGGAGCCATTCGACAACGTGGCGCGCACGACCATCGAGGCCCTTGCCGCCGTCCTCGGCCACGTCCAGTCGCTGCACACCAACGCGCTCGACGAGGCGGTGGCGCTGCCGAGCGAGTCGGCGGCCCGCGTCGCCCGCGACACGCAGCGCGTCCTCCAGCAGGAGAGCGGCGTCACGCGGCTGATCGATCCGTGGGCCGGCAGCTACTACCTCGAGCGCCTGACGCACGAGCTGATGACCAGAGCCTGGGCGCACATCCAGGAGGTCGAGGCGATGGGCGGCATGGTCCGCGCGATCGAGCAGGGCCTGCCCAAGCGCCGCATCGAGGACGCCGCGGCCCGCCGGCAGGCGCGGATCGACACCGGGCGCGAGACGGTGGTGGGCGTCAATAAATACGTGCGCGACGCGAGCCCGGCGATCGACGTCCGCCGCGTCGATGCCGGGGCGGTGCGCGATGCGCAGGTGGCGCGGCTGGCCGTCCTGCGCCGCTCGCGCGACGCCGCAGCGGTACAGCGCGCGCTCGCCGAACTGACGAGCTGCGCCGTGGCCGCGTCCCGGACGGTCTCCGGAAGCGTCTCCGGGACGTTGTCCGGGACGTTGTCCGGGAAGGTCTCGGGGACGGGCTCCGGGAGCGGGGGCAACTTGCTGGCGCACGCCATCGTCGCGGCCCGCGCCCGGGCGACGCTCGGCGAGATGTCCGATGCGCTCGAAGCGGTCTTCGGCCGCTATCAGGCGACGGCGTCGTCGAGCGCCGGCGTCTACGCCTCGGAACGCGGCGCCGCCGAGCGGGGGAGCCGTGCCGGCGAGGACGACTATGCCCGCGCCCGCGCCCGCACCGCCGCCTTCGTCGAGCACGACGGCCGCCGGCCGCGGGTGCTGATCGTCAAGCTCGGACAGGACGGCCACGATCGCGGCGCCCGCGTGGTCGCTTCGGCCTTCGCCGACCTCGGCTTCGACGTCGACCTCGGGCCGCTCTTCCAGACGCCGCGCGAAGCGGCGCAGATGGCCATCGACAACGACGTCCACGTCGTCGGCGCATCGAGCCTGGCCGGCGGACACCGGCTGCTCGTGCCCGAACTGCTGGCGGCACTACGCGAGCTGGGACGGCCGGACATCCTGGTCACCGTCGGCGGGGTCGTGCCGCCGGCCGACGTCCCGGCGCTCGAAGCGAGCGGCGTGGCGGCGGTCTTCGGCCCGGGGAGTCCGATCCCGGTGTGCGCGCTGGCCATCCTCGATCGGTTGGAAGGGGTGGCGCATGCCGCCTGACGCGCGCCTGCCGCGCACGCGTCTGTCCGTACCCGCCTACATCGACGGCGTGCGCCGCGGCGACCGGGCGACGCTGGCCCGCGCGATCACGCTGGTCGAAAGCGAGCGGGCCGAGGACGCCGCCCCCGCCGCCGATCTGCTCGACGGGATCCTGGCGCACACCGGAGGCGCGCGCCGGATCGCCGTCACCGGCGTTCCGGGCGCTGGCAAGAGCACGCTGATCGACGCGCTGGGCGTGCGCCTGGTGCGCGAGCACGGTCAGCGCGTCGCCGTGCTGAGCATCGATCCGTCGAGCCCGGTATCGGGCGGCAGCCTGCTCGGCGACAAGACGCGGATGTCGCGGCTGGCCGTCGAGGAGCGCGCCTTCGTACGCCCATCACCGGCGCGTGGGCATCTGGGCGGCGTGGCGCCGCGCACCCGCGAGGCCATCCTGCTGTGCGAGGCGGCCGGCTACGACACGGTCTTGGTCGAGACGGTGGGCGTCGGCCAGAGCGAGATCGCCGTCCGCGAGATGACCGACTGCTTCGTGCTGCTGCTGCTCGCCGGCGCCGGCGACGAGCTGC